>DBUL01000057.1:2628-9083 GCA_002307905.1 Rhizobiaceae bacterium UBA1291 | reverse complement strand
CAGGATGAAGATGCGGTCCATGGCGCGGGCGAGCACCGGATTGACCTTGTATTCCTCGCAAGGCACGGCGAAGCACATGTGCAGGAAGTTGGCGGCGTAGTCGAGATTGTTCTTCGGGTAAACGAAGGGCTGTCCGATATGGTACTTGAAGGCCATGGCGGCGATCGTGGGCATCTTGGCGATCATGCGCAGCGATGCGACCATGCGCTGGTGCGGATCGGTGATGTCGGTCGAGTCGTGGTAGAAGGCCGAAAGCNNGGCGTCGCGGCGGAAGCCTGTGAAGAACTTGCTCATCTGCTCATGCACCATGGTGTGGTGCGTGACGCGATAGTCGAAGTCCTTCTTCTGCGCAGCGGTCGGCAGTTCGCCGTAGAGCAACAGATAGCAGACCTCAAGAAAATCGCCCTTGTCGGCGAGCTGCTCGATCGGGTAGCCGCGGTGCAGCAGAATGCCTTCGTCGCCATCGATATAGGTAATCTTGGATTCGCAGGACGCCGTAGACGTGAAGCCCGGGTCATAGGTGAAGGCGCCGGTGTGTTTGTAAAGCGCGCCGATATCGACGACTTCCGGACCGATCGTGCCGGCCCGCACGGTCAGATCGACCGTCTTTTCCCCGAGTTTCAAAGTAGCGCTCTTGTCCGTCATGCTAATCCTCCGGAATTGGCGAGAAGGCGTCCGAAAAGGCGCCCTTGGGTGAAACGTAGCCTGTAGCTATATGATACGAACGTTAATGCCAAGCTAGCCAAAGGGCAAATTGTGCATCGCAAAAGCCGTTATGATGTAAAATCAATTAACCTAAATCGATTTAGGGGTTCTGACGGGAAAAGGCTTTCCTGCACACGCATCGCTTGCTAACCTTCGCCTCAAGGCGCCGCCTCGGATTTATTCAGATTCCGCGACGAGGGGGCGATCCGGGGGGCGGAAAGTGGCGGTGGTCACCGATCGAGGTGCCGGATTGACTGAGGCTGGCGGCGCAGCGCCTCCGGCGATGGCTGATATTGCTCCGGTGAGAGCCGCTATGCACCGCCGTAACGGTACAGCAACAGTCTCATCCCGCCTGCGCGCGGCGATTGCCCATGGCGGCGAACGGTTTGGCGTGGCGCTGGTCCGGGAACGCGATCACGGCCACTTCTTCTACTTCCTACCGGTCTGCCTGGGTGCTGGTGCGGTCATCTGGTTCTGCCTCGGGCATCCACCATCCACGACCGCCCTGGCCCTTCTGTCCACTGTCTTCGGCGGAGGCTGCCTGCTTTCCGCAAGCCGATGCCGTTTCGCCGCTCGCCTGCTCGGTGCCGGAGCGCTCCTGCTGGTGGGCATGATGCTGGCCGATCTGGAGGCAAGGCGGGCGGCGACGACGATACTGGATGCCGGCGTAACGACGGTGGTGACGGGCGTGGTCGAGCGGCGGCAGGCCGGCCCGAGCGGTGAATGGCGCTATGTCTTGCGCCTGATATCTACCGCGGAACCACGGCTGAAACGGCCACCCGAGCGGGTAGCGCTTCTGGCGCGGGGCAGCCAGGCTCCGGTATCGCTCGGCCAAACGCTTGTCGGCCGGGCGCGCCTTTCGCCACCGTCCGGACCGGCGTTACCGAGGCTCAACGATTTCGCCTTCGCCAGCTATTTCGACGGCATCGGCGCAGTCGGCTTTTTCCTCGGCGCGCCGCGTGAGTCGGGGGGACAAGCGGACACGAGCGGAGAGACCCTATGGGAGGCGAGCGACCGATTTCTGTTTGCCATGCGTGACCGGATTTCGACACGTATCCGCGCGGTCATCGGGGGCGATCCCGGCGCATTTGCCGCCGCGATCATCACCGGCGATCGGCGCGCGATGACGAAGGAGTCCACCGAGGCGTTGCGTCTTTCGGGGCNNCATGGCGCTCGCCTCGGGAATATTCTTCATCGGCCTGCGGATGGCGCTCAGCCTGTTTCCTGGCCTGGCCCAAGTCTTTCCGATCAAGAAAATCGCCGCGTCCGGGGCGCTCGTCGCGGCTTTCGCCTATCTTCTC
The DNA here is from genome assembly GCA_002307905.1 of Rhizobiaceae bacterium UBA1291. Lineage (GTDB taxonomy): Bacteria > Pseudomonadota > Alphaproteobacteria > Rhizobiales > Rhizobiaceae > Allorhizobium. The sequence goes on along the minus strand of DBUL01000057.1, from coordinate 7,077 downwards.
ATATCGGGCTTTCAGGTGTCCGCGGTGCGCGCCTTCCTGATGACGGCGATCATGCTGATCGCGGTGCTGTTCGACCGTCCGGCGATCAGCCTGCGCAATCTGTCCGTCGCCGCGATCATCATCATCGTGGTGACGCCGTCTGCCGTGATGGGGCCGGGCTTCCAGATGTCCTTTGCCGCGACCGCGGCTCTGATCGCCGGCTATGCTGCATGGCGCGGCCGCAAGCGCCGGAGCGGGATCACGCTGGCATTTCCCGGGGTAAGATTGTTCAGTGAAGGCGGCAAGTTCATCGCCGGCACGTTTCTCACCTCATTGATCGGTGGTCTCTCGACCGCCATCTTCGCCATCGCCCATTTCCACCGTCTGGCGCCGCATGGTCTGGAAGCAAACCTCGCGGCAATGCCGCTCGTCTCGATCCTCGTCATGCCCGCCGGTCTCCTGGCTATGCTGTTGATGCCCTTTGGTCTCGATGCGCCCTTTCTTGCCATCATGGGATGGGGGTTGAGATCGGTCCTCGCGATTGCGCATGCGGTGGCCGGCTGGGGCGAGCCGATCGGCTTTGCGCGGATGCCCGCGTGGTTTCTGCCGCTTGCGTCAATCGGCCTTCTTCTGATGACGTTGTTACGGACGCGACTGCGGCATGCCGGCACTGTCTTGCTCGCGGCGGTGATCGCGTTCCTTGCGCGGGGTCCTGCGCCGCCGGCCGCCGATATCCTGATTGCGGAAGACGGTCAGCTTGTCGGCCTGCGCGTGTCGGAGGACAGCATCGCGACCAATCGAGCCCGCCCGCCTCGGTTCATCTTCGATCAGTGGAAGGCAGCGCTCGGAATCGACGAGCATGTGAGACCCGACGAACGAAGTGTTTCATCGACCGGGCCGCCGCCTGGCTCACCAGACCTCGGCGCAAAAGCGGCCGCGAACGGGCCGGTGCCGGGCGCTCCACCGAACAGACGGCAGCCGGTGCAGCGGCGTCAGTGGTCGGAGGCGGAAATCCGGCTGGCGCGCGATCGGATGCAAGAGGCCGTGACCGAGGGCGGAGAAGACCGTTTTATTTGCGAAGGGAAGCTCTGGTGCGTGGCGCGGCTTGATAGCGGTTGGACAATCGCCACCGTGGAAGAGGCCGCTTTTGTCGGCGGCGCCTGCGATGTGGCCGATATCGTGGTATCGGCGCGGCGCGTCGCCTTTTCGTCCTGCCGCTCGGGCGCCCGGCTCCTTACTGCTGAAACAATGCGTCGCAGCGGGGCCGTCGAAATCCATCTGGGACGACGCGAGGCCGGCGAAATGACGCTCACCACATCTTTCGAAGGCCTGACCCGTCCCTGGTCGATCCACCGACGCTACGACTGGCGTAGCGCTAGCTTCGTCCCGGATTCAGAGAGGGAGGGTGTCAACCCGGCCATGCCGGAAGCGCAGCTGGGCAGCATGGCAGAGTTAAGTGCGCTCAGTGGTAGCGGCGAATGAGGCCGACCAGCTTGCCCTGGATCTTGACGCGGTCCGGGCCGAAAATGCGGGTCTCGTAAGCCGGGTTCGCCGCTTCGAGTGCGATCGACGCGCCACGGCGGCGGAAACGTTTCAAGGTTGCCTCCTCATCGTCGACCAGGGCGACGATGATATCGCCCGGATTGGCATTGGAGGCGTTGCGGATAATGACCGTGTCGCCATCCAGGATGCCGGCCTCGATCATCGAGTCGCCCTTGACCTCGAGCGCATAATGCTCGCCGGATCCCAGCATTTCGGCGGGAACGGTAATGTCGTGGGTGTTGTTTTGGATCGCTGAGATCGGAACGCCTGCGGCAATACGGCCCATGACGGGGACGCTGACCGAATTCGACGTGTCCTCGGCGGGCTTTTGCGCCGCCACGGGCGTCTTGCCCAAGCTGCCTTCGATCACGCTGGGTGAAAAGCCGCGGCGCGGCTGGAGACTCGGCGAATAGGCTTCCGGGAGCTTGATCACCTCGATCGCACGGGCGCGGTTTGGCAGGCGCCGGATGAAGCCGCGCTCCTCAAGGGCGGTGATCAAACGGTGGATGCCCGACTTGGAGGCGAGATCCAGCGCGTCCTTCATTTCGTCGAAGGATGGAGGGACGCCGGATTCCTTCATCCGTTCGTGGATGAAAAGAAGCAGTTCCTGTTGCTTGCGCGTCAGCATGTTGCGGTGCCCCAATTGTGAAACAAATACGGAACATACACTATCTGTTCCAGTTGTGTTCCGCAAGTACCAAAGATCCCTTGAAGTCTGCAGTGCGAATGGTGAATTTTTCGATCACGGCGCTTTGCGTGTACACCACGCGCTGATCCGGCTCCGGGTGTGGCGTGGCGATAGCGGGCCGGCTTGCCATCGAGAGGCAAATGGCGCAAATCATCCCGTCGATGGCGAGTGCCTGACAAGGGGGTATGGGATGTCCGGATTGAACAAAGCGCGAGGCCTCGACCATGTCGTCCTCCCCGTCCAATCGCTGGAGGCGGCGCGCGGTCGGCTGAGCCAGCTCGGCTTCACCGTGGCGGCCGATGCGCGCCATCCGTTCGGCACCGAGAATGCCTGTGTGTTCTTCGCCGACGACACTTATCTCGAGCCGCTCTCCGTCGCCAGCCGTGAGGAATGCGAGGCGGCGGCCAAGGCTGGAAACATGTTCGTGGCGCGCGACCTGGCGTTCCGGTTCCGCAATGGCCCGGAAGGGCTGTCGGCGATCGTCGTCAAGACCGATGATGCCGAGGCCGATCACCGGCGTTTCGCTGCGGCGGGTTTTTCCGGCGGTCCGATTCTGCACTTCGAGCGGGTGTTCAAGATGGCGGACGGATCAGATGTCCTGGGCGGGTTCAAGCTTGCCTTCGCGGCCGACCTGCGGGCGCCCGACTTCTTCCTGTTTGCCTGCGAGCGGGTCAATCCCTTGCCGGCGGACCGCGGCGCGTTGGCGCGGCACGAGAACGGCGCGCTTGGTCTATCGACCGTCGTGCTCGGCGAGGACAATCCGAGCGACTTCCAGTATCTGCTGGAAGAGGTATTCGAGCAGCGCGAAGTCGAGGCCCATTCCTTCGGGCTGTCGCTGCAATCGGCCAATGCCAAGGTCGAGGCGCTGACGCCGGCCGGGCTTGCCGGCTATTTCGGGCTCGAGACAAAGGATTGCGGACGGGGGCTCAAAGGCCGGTTGCTAATCGTCAAGGTCGCCGATATCGGCGTGACAGAACGGCTGCTCGCTGCTAAGGGCATCGCATTCAGCCGCCACGGCGCGCGCCTGATCGTTCCGCATGAGGCGGGGCAGGGCGTGCCCTTCGTTTTCGAGGAAGTTTGATGAGCAATCCGACCCATTCCGAAGTCGTCGTCGGCGAAGGTGCCGCCAAGGTCGTCTTCTCCAATTCCAAGCGATTCTCGCTGATCGCCGGCCCCTGCCAGATGGAAAGCCGCGATCACGCCTTCATGATCGCCGGCCAGCTTTCGGAGATCTGCGGCGAGCTGGGAATCGGCCTCGTCTACAAGTCGTCCTTCGACAAGGCGAACCGTACCTCGCTTTCCGCCGAACGCGGGATCGGCCTGGAAAAGGCGATGGAGGTCTTTGCCGATCTCAAGAAGGAATACGGCTTCCCGGTGCTCACTGACGTGCACACCGAAGAGCACTGCCGGCTGGTTGCGCCGACGGTCGACGTTCTGCAGATCCCGGCGTTTCTCTGCCGCCAGACCGATCTTCTGGTGGCTGCCGCCCAGACCGGCCGTGCGATCAACGTCAAGAAAGGCCAGTTCCTCGCCCCTTGGGACATGAAGAACGTCCTCAACAAGATCAATGCCAGCGGCAATGCCAATGTCATGCTGTGTGAGCGCGGCGCATCCTTCGGCTACAACACGCTGGTGTCCGATATGCGCTCGCTGCCGATCATGGCGGCCATGGGCGCGCCGGTGGTGTTTGACGCCACCCACTCCGTCCAGCAGCCGGGCGGCCAGGGCGGCTCTTCCGGTGGCCAGCGCGAGTTCGTCGAGACGCTGGCGCGCGCCGCGGTCGCCGTCGGCGTGGCCGGCCTGTTCATAGAGACCCACCAGGATCCGGACAATGCCCCGTCGGACGGTCCGAACATGGTGCCGATAAGCCAGATGAAGCGCCTGCTGGAAAAGCTGCTGGCCTTCGACGCGATTGCCAAGGCTGCCTGACCTCTTTCGCTCGACCAATTTTTCATTGCGGACGCCGGCCCTCGGGCCGGCGTTTTGCGTCGGTTCGGATGTCATGCTTTGCCTTTCGGCTTCTGTCATGTCGCTGCCATTGTATTTTCCGCATCATCGATTAAGACAGGCCATCCTCAATCCGACCCACTAGCAGGGAGGCTCCCATGACTGCCATCACCGACATTATCGGCCGCGAAATTCTCGACAGCCGCGGCAATCCGACCATTGAGGTCGATGTCTATCTCGAAGACGGCAGCATGGGACGTGCGGCTGTTCCGTCGGGCGCCTCGACGGGCGCG
>DBUL01000057.1:0-2559 GCA_002307905.1 Rhizobiaceae bacterium UBA1291 | reverse complement strand
GATGATGAACATCATCAACGGTGGCGCCCATGCCGACAATCCGATCGACTTCCAGGAATTCATGATCATGCCGGTCGGCACCGACAACATGCGCGATGCCGTGCGCATGGGTTCGGAAGTCTTCCACACGCTGAAGAAGGAACTGGCGGCCCAGGGCCACAACACCAATGTCGGCGATGAGGGCGGCTTTGCCCCCGGCCTGAAGAGCGCGCCGGAAGCCCTCGACTTCGTCATGAAGTCGATCGAGAAGGCCGGCTACCGGCCGGGCGAAGACATCTATCTCGCGCTCGACTGCGCCTCGACCGAATTTTTCAAGGACGGGAAATACGTCATGGAAGGCGAGGGCCGCACGCTCGAGCCGGAAGCCATGGCCGAATACCTCGCCGAACTGGCCGCCAAGTATCCGATCATCTCGATCGAGGACGGCATGGCCGAGGACGACTGGGACGGCTGGAAGACGCTGACCGACAAGATCGGCAATTCGTGCCAGTTGGTCGGCGACGACCTGTTCGTCACCAACTCGGCCCGCCTGCGCGACGGTATCAAGATGGGAGTCGCCAATTCCATCCTCGTCAAGGTCAACCAGATCGGCTCGCTGACGGAAACGCTCGACGCGGTCGAAACGGCGCACAAGGCTGGCTACACGGCCGTCATGTCGCATCGTTCGGGCGAAACCGAGGACTCGACCATTGCCGACCTCGCGGTTGCCACCAACTGCGGCCAGATCAAGACCGGCTCGCTGTCGCGCTCGGACCGCCTGGCAAAATACAATCAGCTGATCCGCATCGAGGAAATGCTCGGTCCGCAGGCTCGCTACGCCGGGACGTCGATCCTGCGCGCCTGATCGCGCTCAATTCGGGAGTTCACAGGCCGCGCTCCGCAAGGGGCGCGGCTTTTTTTGTCGTCGGGTCGTTGCGGTCAACGATCGGTTAAGCACTAGTCGATAATTTGAAGCCATAGTTTTGCGTTTCAGGGCACCATCGGCATGTGGACCAGGCACCATAAGAAGAGAAAACTCGGCCGATTCATTCTGCCCGCCGTCACCATCGCGTTTCTTTCCTATTTCGGCTATCATTCGATCCACGGCGACTACGGCCTGCGCGCCGCGCAGGAATTCGAGCGTCAGCGGTTGGCCCGCAGTGGCGAGCTTGCCAAACTGGTCGGCCATCGCCAGCAGTTGGAGCGGCAGGTCGAACTGCTGAGTGACGGCTCGCTCGAGCGCGACATGATCGATGAAAAGGCGCGATATCAACTCAACATGTCGCGGCCGGACGAGATTGTCATTTTTGACGGCGAGCTGAATTAACCGAAATCAGGTTAATTACAAATTCCAGTTTAAATACAAACATTTCCCTTGTATGTGAGCTATGCATTTATGGCATTGCCCGTCGGCGCTTTCTTGCCTATTCTGCTTTTAAACAAAGACCCGAAATAACCCCAGGGAGGGATGAATGGCGCCGCGAAAAGCCGCGACTGCTACCGGTCGCAAGACCCCGGCCAAGCCTGCCAAGAAGGACTTGAGCGAAGGAGCAATTGCCGAATTCGATCGTGACACGGAGCTCAAGGCCTATCGTGAGATGCTGCTGATCCGGCGCTTCGAGGAAAAGGCCGGCCAGCTCTACGGCATGGGCTTCATCGGTGGCTTCTGTCACCTCTATATCGGCCAGGAAGCGGTTGTTGTCGGCATGCAGATGACGCTGAAGGATGGCGACCAGGTCATTACCGGCTACCGAGATCACGGCCATATGCTTGCCTGCGGCATGAGCGCCCGAGGCGTCATGGCTGAGCTGACCGGCCGCCGCGGTGGTCTGTCGAAGGGCAAGGGCGGCTCGATGCACATGTTCTCCAAGGAGAAGAACTTCTACGGCGGCCATGGTATCGTCGGCGCTCAGGTGCCGCTCGGCACGGGTCTGGCGTTTGCCAACAAGTATCGCGGCAATGACCATGTATCGCTGGCCTATTTTGGCGATGGCGCGGCCAACCAGGGCCAGGTCTATGAGAGCTTCAACATGGCTCGTCTGTGGAACCTGCCGGTGATCTACATCATCGAGAACAACCGATACGCCATGGGTACCTCGGTGTCGCGCGCGTCGGCCCAGACGAACTTCGCCCAGCGCGGCGTCTCCTTCAATATTCCGGGCATTCAGGTCGACGGCATGGATGTGCGTGCGGTCAAGGCCNNGGTCATCCTGGAAATGATGACCTACCGCTATCGCGGCCACTCGATGTCCGACCCGGCCAAGTATCGATCGAAGGATGAAGTGCAGAAGATGCGCTCCGAGCATGACCCAATCGAACAGGTTAAGGCGCGCCTTCTCGAAAAGGGCTGGGCCAGCGAGGACGAGTTGAAGGCGATCGACAAGGATGTGCGCGACATCGTCGCCGACAGTGCCGATTTCGCCCAGGCCGATCCGGAGCCGGATGTGTCCGAGCTCTACACCGACATTCTGTTGTAATCGGGGAGGGAACCCATGCCGATCGAAATTCTCATGCCCGCCCTCTCTCCGACAATGGAAGAAGGCACGCTTTCCAAGTGGATCAAGAAGGAAGGCGACGCGG
>DBUL01000059.1 GCA_002307905.1 Rhizobiaceae bacterium UBA1291 | reverse complement strand
GAGCAGCCGGCGACCGGCGGTCGCGGACGCCCGCGCGTGCTGTTCACCAGGCGGCGCGACTTCGCCTATCTCGTCGCCGCGCGGATTTCTTCAGACAGCGTGCAATATTCGCTGGCCGATTATACCGGCACACTGATCGATCGCTTCGACGAGCCGCGCGACCATGCGGCCCCCTCGCCTCAAGCCTTCACCGCCAGCTTTCGCGACGCGCTGTCCCGGCTGGCGCAGCGTTCCAAGCTTGCGCCCGAGCNNCCGGTCTTCGGCCATGAGGAGATCGATTTTTCCACGGCGCTGGCCGTCTCGCCGCAGACCCGCATCCGCCTCAACAACGAGACGCTGCTGGTTGCCCATGCGCTGGGGCTTCGCGCCGACAAGGATACGGATCGGCCTTTCCATGCGCTCGCCACCCTGTCGCTCGGCCATTCGATCGGGCTTGGCATCGCCAGGCGCGGCCATTCGGGCGAGCTCGAGGTCAGCGCGCCGAACTTCGGCCACATGCTGAACGCCTCGGACGGCAAGCTCTGTCGCTGCGGCTCGTTCGGCTGCGTCGAGGCCGCGGCCGGCTTCTACGGCATATTGAGGACTGCCTTCGAGGTGCCGCCCGACACCATTCCGGCGAAGTTCGTACCGCTGGGCGAAATGGACAAGATCGCCGGCCGCGCCCGGCAGGGCCATCGCATGTCGGAATATGCCTTCCGGCAGGCGGGTCTCGCGCTCGGCCAGGGACTTTCTCGCATGCTCAGCCTCAACGAGAACATGCCGATCGCCATTACCGGCCACGGCACACGCTATATCGACCTGCTCCGCCGCGGCATCGACGAGGGGCTGTCGCAATCGCTGCATGTGCGCATCTATGGCGCGCCGGAGATCACCATCGTGCCGGAAGAGGCGATGCTGGTGTTCGAGGGTCACGTCGACCGGGCCCTGACCGAGATCGACCACGATGTGGCGGGGTTGAGGGCCGAGGAGGCGACGGCGCGCTGAACCGAGCCGAATGGCGCCCTTGCCGAGGGGCGGCTCTCGTCCTATCAGTCGACAATTCGATCGAGGGAGGAACGATGTCCACGGCGGCTTATGTTTTCGATGCCTATGGCACGCTGTTCGACGTGCATGCGGCGGTGCGCCGCCATGCCGAGCGGGCGGGGCCGGAGCATCAGCGCTTTTCCGAAATGTGGCGGGCCAAGCAGCTCGAATATTCCTGGGTGCGCACGCTGATGGGCAGCTATCGCGACTTCTGGCAGTTGACCGAAGAGGCGCTGGACTACACGCTCGCCCGCTTTCCGAGCGTCGATCGCTCGTTGCGCGACGACCTGCTTTCGGCCTACTGGACGCTCGACTGCTATCCGGAAGTGCCGGCGGTGCTGAAGGAGCTGAAGAGCCGCGGCGCGAAACTGGCCATCCTTTCCAACGGCTCGCCGGCCATGCTTGAAGCCGCGGTGAAGAATGCGGCGCTCGACGTCATCCTCGACGACGTGTTTTCCGTCGACGCGGTGCGCGCCTACAAGACCGCGCCTCAAGTCTACGACATGGTGACGACCGCCTATCGCCTCTATCCGGACGCGGTCTCCTTCCAGTCGTCGAACCGCTGGGACGTGGCCGGCGCGCAGAAGTTCGGCTTTCGCACGGTGTGGATCAACCGTCTCGACCTGCCGGATGAATATGCCGATCATGGTCCGGACCTCATCCTGCGCAGTCTCGAAAGCCTCTGACGACAGAACACGCCCGATGGCCGATGGGCGCGTGCTGTTCAGGTTTCCGCGTCTGTTTGTCGTGGCGGTGAAGGGATGACTTCGCCAGGTCCGTGCCTTTTGCGCCGTGCGGACGGAAAACCGCTTCGCACTTTTGCCAGAAATACTCTAGAAGGCGATCCCAACCTTTAGGGGCGCGCGCGCCGAAACCAACAGAACCTGAAAGCCCCAGCCGATGAGCACCCTTTGGACAAAGCCCGTCACCCTCGCGCTCGGCGAAGAGGGCGAGGACGTGACGATCGACAGCACGGAAGCCGCCTCCTGGGCGATGATCGAGGACTGGCCGACCGAGGACGGACCGGCACTCGACAAGGCGCTGCTGGTGTGCATGGACGTGGTCGCCGGCAAGAAGAAGGACGAGGACGCCCGCAAGGCCTTCATCGCCGCGGCGATCGAGGCGGGGATCGTTGTCCGGGACTAGGTTCGGCCGGCATCGTTTCAAGGGCGCTTCCGCAGAATGCCACCTTGAAGCTGACGGCAAAAGGGTCATCTTACTGGAATACTGGTCGCGGCTTCACCCTGCCCGTTCTCCGCCCTCCGTGCGAAAGAGGAGTATTCCATGAAATATGTCACCGCCAACGGCGCGCACATTCCGGCCCTCGGCTTCGGTACCTTCCGCATGCCGGGCGCCGACGTGCTGAAGATCCTGCCGCTCGCCTTGAAGACCGGCTTTCGCCACATCGACACGGCGCAGATCTACGGCAACGAGGCCGCGGTCGGCGAGGCGATCGGCCGCTCGGGCCTTGCGCGCGGCGATGTCTTCCTCACCACCAAGGTGTGGGTCGACAGGTTCGCCCGAGGCGCCATGGGCCCCTCGGTCGACGAGAGCCTGAAGAAGCTGGAGACCGACCATGTCGACCTTCTGCTCCTGCACTGGCCGCAAAGCCCGGTGCCGCTCGAAGAGCAGATCGAGGGCCTGAACGCACTGGTCGATGCCGGCAAGGTGCGTCATATCGGCGTGTCCAACTATAATTGCGCGCTGATGGGCGAGGCCGTCCGCCTGTCGAAGGCGCCGATCGTCACCAACCAGATCGAATATCACCCCTATCTCGACCAGACGGCGGTGCTCTCCGCCGCCCGTTCCTACGGCATGTCGGTGACGGCCTATTACGCCATGGCCGACGGCCGCGTGCCGAAGGACGAACTCTTGCAGGACATCGGCGCCCGCCACGGCAAGACGGCGGCTCAAGTTGCGCTCCGCTGGCTGATCCAGCAGCAGAGCGTGGCGGCACTGACCAAGACCGCGACCGAAAGCCGGCTGGCGGAAAATTTCGCCGTCTTCGACTTCTCGCTCGACGCCGAGGAAATGGACGCGATCTCCGGCCTCGCAAGGCCCGACGGGCGGATCGTCAATCCGGGGCATCTCGCGCCGGAGTGGGACTGAGGGGGGGAACCTTGATCGCGGCGGGGAAGGTTGTCAATCTGGTGTTGGGAGCGGGAGAAAGCGATGGCCGAGAACAGCAAACCTCAACCGAATGCCGGGCAGGACCCGGATGACGCGCCTGACCTCAGTGTGGCGCCGTGGCGCGAGAAGCTGGATGCGGCGACGGTGCGGGTTGGGCGACCGAAGGGGTCGGGCAAGAAGGGCTGACCGGCCTCAAGCTGACAATTGCACGTAACCATGACGCTAGGCGACGGGCATATAGTTGAAGAACAAGTGTGTAAGAGTCGTGTTCAGATAATCATCACAGCTCAACATATCGGGCATCTATCCTTAATGCTCCAGATTTTCTTGGCATGAGAGACGCTTTCCGGCGGAAGTGACACAGATGCGTGGCGCATTAACTTATCGAGGCTGAAGATCAAATTTGTCGGATAAGCGATCGCTAAATGTTCGGTCAGGTATGTATAAAAAAAAGATACATCATCTCGATATAATCGAAAACGCTTTGAAATATCAGATTCGCCTGAAACTAGGCACAGATGAAATTCGGGATCAGTGAAGGCATGCGTGTAATTCACATTCTCTCTGTGCTTTCTGATTTTTCCATAAGCGTCCTCCGAATCCGCGGATACAAACCAGCCATTGTACATTTGGGGGATTTTTCTAATTGATATCCAATTCCAATGATGACTGGAATTTCCACCTTTGTGAAATTTGCCGCTATGAACGTCAAAAAGCATCTCACCACCACAGTTGAAGGGCACAACTTCATTGAGCAGGAGCAGGGCGCGTAGGCTGTAAAAGCACGAGTAATAAAGCCTTACAATCGACCACGAGATCGATCCGTGCTGAAGGCCCGACATTGCTTCTGCATACGAGACAACAGCGGCATAGGCAGATTCAATGACGGCGCCGTCTAGTGCCGCACGAATTGATGATACTTGATCTACTGACAGTGCAAAGTGCGAGTACTGCACACCCTGTGGCTTCTGCGAAAATGCAACACTTGCTAATCTGGAAGCATCTGACATTTTCTTATCGCGGAACTATACTTTGAAGCCCTGCGAAGAGCCCGCTGGCCTAAAATAGCTAATAAGCCTATCTCGTATCGCATTTGCCGCCTCAGTTCCGCCGAGCCCCTTGACGTCTTCTTGCAATATTCGACTAGTCTCATCCATTGTTAGCGCGTCCACAATCGTAGATTTTTCAAAGGACCCCTGACCTTTGCAATAATCAAACATATGGCTTCTGAAAAACTCAATAGAACCTATGAAACCAGACGCATAAATAAAGGCGTTACCCCTATCGTCCCAATGGGGACCATATTTTGCTTTAAGTGCGCCGAAGAAATTCGAGAAGATTGCCTTCTGAATTTCCAATTCAGTTGCCCCGATCTGTTCAAGTTGGCCTTTCGCGTCGACAAGAGGCTTGATCGCATTCACGGCCGTAGAGAGAGCCACACCACCGCGCTGCCGGTCTTGGTTCGGAAGTTTGATCCATCTGAAATAAGGCTGCCCATCAGCGCCGAGATAGGCAACGATGTCGCTAGCGCGGATCGCGGCAGGATCCATTAGATCTGACGCGGTAACCCCATATAAGTCAAATACGAGGCTCTTTGGTGCAGGTCGCTGTTCGGTGTTGATTGATATGAAAATCCGAGCACTGTGGGCGGTGTCTAGACCTTCGTATATCGCGACGGGTATCTGATAGTCAGCGATCGCGGGGTCATCTTCAATTGCGGCCTTAAGGCCTGCAACCCGATGCTGACCATCAATGATTTGCGCCATCCTTGGCTCATCAGGCACATCAACTAACCCGTTGTTTTCGATGAGATTTCCGCCAATCCAGTTCAACACAATCGACGCAGGAAAATCACCCATTCTTAGTGCAAAATCTTTGATGCCTGCGATTCGAGAAGTATTGAGGACTCGTTGAACGGCACCCTCTTCGTCGTCCTTTCTGCGCACAGCGGCGTACGCGATCCGCGTAAGCAAGCCCGCCGGTAACGAGACTAGCTTAAATGAGTGTTCTTTCTGCTTAACGGGGATGAATGGAAATGATGGCATTGTATCTCGCTCGGGACTCTCAAGACCACAGTAGATAGATGGGGACGGATCGTCTAGAGGCCCACACGGTGAGGAGTAACCCATAAGCCTTCAATCTCTATCGCCCTCGGGCTAGCATTCCCAGTGACGCTCAGCGCCTTGCACTACACAGGCATGGGCATGATTTAAATTGCAGGCTAGATTGAGAACGTTGCGCGACAAACTGCTAATCACGGACATAGGGGCTCACTGCAAAGAGGCATAGATTTCCAAGTGAACCTGACTCTCTCAGAATCCCCCTTCCCCACCCCCACGCACAAAAAAACCGCCGGATNNTCAGACGAACTGCGACAACCCCGGGACCGAGGCCACCACTTCGTCGACGACTTCGTCGCCGGCATATTCGCGGGCGGCCGTCATGGTTTCCTTGGCGAGCTTGGAGATTTCGCCCATGCCGAGGCCCTGGGCCATCAGTTGCTGGCCGAGACCCATGATGCCGCCGCCGCCGAGCGCGCTCATCAGGCCGCCGAGCAGGCCCTTGCCTTCGCCTTCGCCATTGTATTTGGCGACGAGTTCGAGTGCGCCGGGGACGGATTCGATCATCTTGGCGACCGGGCCGTCGGCAGCTTCGCGCTGCAGGAAGCCGAGCATCATGCCGACCGACTTTTCGGCGACGGCCGGTTCGATGCCGACCTTGTCGGCGATGCGGTTTACGAGTTCGTTCATGGTGAGCCTCCTGGTGCAAAATTGACGTTAACGTCAACGTAATTGAAGTTTCCGGCGAACTCAAGCGGTGGAGCCGCAAGCGACCGCATTTCTCCCCCGGCGCATGTGTCCGCGGCGCATTTTCCCCTGCTCTGGCACGCGACGGCGCGGCGAGCGGGCTGTTGTCGATGTTTCACACTATCCTTATAACAGCAAGGTGACGATTCAGGGAATGACGGGGACGGGGCCGAGGCAATTTGCCGATCGGCCCGGTCGCCGAAACACAGGACGGGAACGCGGTTCATGCTCGAAGACGGAAAGCTCTATATCGGCACCAGCCGCAATCCCGACGACAGCCTCAACAAGGGCGAATATCTCGATCTCAAATACGGCAACCGCCACGGTATCGTCACGGGTGCGACCGGCACCGGCAAGACGGTGACGCTGCAGGTGCTCGCCGAGAGCTTTTCCAATGCCGGCGTGCCGGTGTTCTGCGCCGACATCAAGGGCGACCTCTCCGGCATCGCCGTGATGGGCGAGAAGAAGGACTGGGTCGACCAGCGGGCAAAGCAGATCGGCTTTGACGATTTCGCCTACCAGGAATTCCCGGTGATCTTCTGGGATCTCTACGGCGAGCAGGGCCACCGCGTGCGCACCACGGTCGCCGAGATGGGCCCGCTGCTTTTGTCGCGGCTGATGGATGCGTCGGAGGCGCAGGAGGGCGTGCTCAACATCGCCTTCAAGATCGCCGACCAGGGCGGCCTGCCGCTGCTCGACCTCAAGGACCTGCAGGCGCTGCTCAATTACATGGGCGAGCATTCGAGCGAACTGTCGAGCCAGTTCGGCCTCATCTCCAAGTCCTCGGTCGGCTCACTGCAACGTGGGCTTTTGGTGCTGGAACAGCAGGGCGCCGAGCATTTCTTTGGCGAACCGGCGCTCGCCGTCACCGACATCATGCGCACCACGAATGACGGGCGCGGCGCGATCTCGGTGCTGGCCGCCGACAAGCTGATGATGAATCCGCGGCTCTATTCGACCTTCCTTCTCTGGCTCTTGTCGGAGCTGTTCGAGGAACTGCCGGAAGTGGGCGATCCGGACAAGCCGAAGCTGGTGTTCTTCTTCGACGAGGCGCATCTTCTGTTCAAGGACGCGCCGAAGGTGCTGATCGAGCGGATCGAGCAGGTCGTGCGCCTCATCCGCTCCAAGGGCGTTGGCGTCTATTTCGTCACGCAGAACCCGCTCGACGTGCCCGACACCGTGCTGGCGCAGATGGGCAACCGCATCCAGCATGCGCTCCGCGCCTATACGCCGCGCGAGCAGAAGGCGGTGAAGACGGCGGCGACCACGTTTCGCCCCAACCCGGCCTTCGACTGCGAGACCGCGATCACCATGCTCGGCACCGGCGAGGCGTTGGTCTCGACGCTTCAGGCCAAGGGCATTCCCTCGATCGTCGAGCGCACGCTGGTGCGCCCGCCGGCCAGCCGCCCCGGGCCGATCAGCGAGGCAGAGCGCCGTGCGGTGATGAATGTCAGCCCGGTCGCCGGGGTCTACGACAAGGACCTCGACCGCGAATCGGCCTATGAGATCCTGATGGCCCGCGAGCAGAAAGCGGCCGAGGCGGAGGCTGCCCGCAAGGCGGCGGAAGAGCGCGAAGCACACGGCGAGGCAAAGGACTCGGCCGCCGGCCGCTGGTCGCTTCCGGGCTTCGGCGACAAGGACGAGGACAAACGCCCGACCAAGACCACGACGCGCCGGACCTCGGGCTACCAGCGCGAAACGGTGATCGAGGCAGCGATGAAAAGCGCCGCTCGCTCGGTCGCGACATCTGTCGGCCGGGCGATCGTGCGGGGGATTCTGGGAAGCCTGAAGCGGTAGCCACGCCAAGCCTGTCCTCCGGCGCGCAACGGACACAACCGCGCCGGGGAAAAGGCCTCCTCCCAATGCAATCCGAGGAAGCGTGCGAAATGTCCACAAAACAAAAAGTTGACACTGGCCGACTGCCCGTGTATCAAAGGCCATCGATACTTTGTTTGCCGATATTTGTTTATGGCGCCTCGCGCCTCTGGACGAACTTCCCCCTCTCAAAAGTCGAAAACAACCGTCGAGCGTCGTTCGGCGGATATCAATATTGCTATGAAAGGGTTCGTCATGACCACCGGCACAGTAAAATGGTTCAATTCCACCAAGGGCTTCGGCTTCATTCAGCCTGACGACGGCGGCCAGGACGCCTTCGTTCACATCTCGGCCGTCGAACGCGCTGGCATGCGCGAAATCGTCGAAGGCCAGAAGATCGGCTACGACATGGAGCGCGACAGCAAGTCGGGCAAGATGTCTGCCTGCAACCTGCAGGCCGTATAATCGGTAACGGCTTTCCTTTGACCACGGATGTACTGGCACTGTCGAAAGCCAAGTTACCAAGCGAGGTCAGGCAAATTGCCTGGCCTTTTTTTATGCCTGCTGACCGTCTGACTGCGATCCGGGCCATCCTGATTGACGGCGTGGTCAAGCCACAGAACAATCGGAGTGCGCAATGACAGCAGCAGAGAAGGAGCTCCAGGCGACCACCACCGCCTGGCAGATCGCCATCCAGGAAATCCTGCGAATCGTCGTGCGGGACATTTACAGGACGGGCAGCGAGGCCGAGTTCCAGGCGCATATCAAGCGCATTGAAGAGGCTGCCGTCGACAGCATCTATACCGGCTTGATGCTTCGGGGTACAAACGAATGGACGGAGGTTCTGGTGAAGGAAAAAGCCAGCAACTTCGTGACCAGTCTGTTGACCTCGTTTACCTTTGACCGCGCTTAGCTTTGGCAGGCATTGCCAAGGCAGTTCCAAGAACGGCAATATGCGTGACGATCGCGGCAGAATGGCCACGCGACAGACCGCATCTTCTCCATTCGACGGAAAGCTGACCGATGACCAACCTTGCCAGTGTGCGGATCAAACCTTGAGCGGGTCGGACACGTCCTCATCGCTGGAACGGCTCGGCTGGTCGGATTTCTTTGCCGCTCAGGTAGGTATCGACGAAGCACGGCTTGCACCACGGCGCATCGCCTCGGTCCACCGGGCCCGGCTCGAGGCGATCGACGCCACAGGGCCAGTGCCGCTCGAGCTTGCGGCCAATGCCAATACCGCCGACTACGCAGTTGGCGACTGGGTTCTGGCCGATCCGCAGACCGACATGCTGCTACGCCGCCTCGATCGCAAGACCCTGCTACAAAGGCACACCGAAGCCAGGAACGGCCGGCAGCTCGCAGCCGCTAACGTCGATACGCTTTTCATCACGACGTCCTGCAACGCCGACTTCAATCAGGCACGGCTGGAACGCTACCTGATCATGGCCCACCAGGCCGGAACCACCCCGGTGATCGTGCTGACCAAGGCGGATACCGCCGCCGACGCCGAGGACTATCATCGCCAGGCCATGGCCCTGCAGCGCGACTTGCCGGTGGTCATCCTGAACGCGCGCTCGGCGGACGCGATCGACATCCTGAAGCCGTGGTGCGGCGCCGGGCAAACCGTGGCGCTGGTCGGATCCTCCGGGGTCGGAAAATCGACACTGGTCAACACCCTGGCCGGATCCGGAAGTGAAACGGCGCAGAAGACCGGCACGATCCGCGAACATGACGCCCAGGGTCGACACACGACGACGGCGCGCTCGCTGCATGCCATTGCCGGTGGCGGCTGGGTCATCGATACGCCGGGGATCCGGACGCTGTATGTGAGCGACGTGACCGACGGCATCGACACGCTGTTCGGGGATATTTCCGCTCTGGCGGAACAATGTCGGTTTCGCGACTGCACCCATGTCCATGAACCAGGCTGTGCCGTGCAGGCGGCAGTCGCTTCAGGTCAGCTCGACGCCGACCGGCTGGTACGGTGGCGTAATCTTATCGAGGAAAGCCGCAGCAGAACGCCGGTGCAAACCGGGCCGCGCGGCAACAAGGTGGTCCGCCGCAACAAGTACTGAAGCCACCCTTGTCAAATCGGATGCCGGCCGAACAAGCCGCGCCGGCGCATACGAAAGCGCAAGAACACTTGCGCTGCTCTCTTCCTCTCACCCTTCCATCCTATCCAATGGTTTCGGTATCCCGCTGAGGCCAGCACAACAGGAGACGATCATGTCTGACAATAAAACCAGCAATTCGGCAGCGGATCAGCCTTACGAGCCTATTCCTTTTGCCAAGAAGCACCGCATTTCTGTCGAGGATGCCAAGGCCATCATCGACAGGCACGGCGCAGACCGCAAGTCGGCCGACAAAGAAGGACGGCGCGTGAGCCTTTGACCCAAGCCCCAGTGACCGCGGCAGCCTGGCTGTCCGCGGCTGCGGGTTTGAGCAGATAGCGCGTTGTCACGCGGGGAATAGCGGTCAGAGGTCGCCGCCAACTTTTGCGCGCTCCTGCGACCGGCAACACACCGGCAAAGGACATCGAGGTCACCGCTCCCGCGACGCGCAGGGCTCCCCTGCCCCGATGCTGCACCTTACTTCAAATAGCCATAGAGCCAGTCGCGGATATCCTCCGGCAATCGAACGGGATCGGCTGTTTGCGGATCGCTGGCGACCCAAATGATCTCGACCTCGGCGCAAAGTGTCTTGTCCCTATCGATCGACACGTTGAATCCGATCGACTTCCCGCCGATCTTGTCGATCTGCACCGTCAGACGCGACTTGTCGTCCAGCCTGAGCGGCTCGTGGAGGCGCAGCTCGATTTTGGTCGCGTGGAAGTGCGGCTCGTCTTCGAGCGGCGGGCGATAGCGCCAGAAATGGTAGAGCGCGGTTTCGGCATAGGCGAGATAGGCGGCATTGTGCAGCCGGCCCGCCATGTCGATATCGCGATAGGGCACGCGGATCTCGGTCACCTCGACGCGTTCTGTGTCGTCCATGGGCGTGTCCCTCGGTTGGCCTTTGTGCCGATTATTCAAGGACATTTCCGGTCAGACCACAAGATGCGGACAAAGATGGATCGGACAATGGCCAGCAAATGGCCAAGGCCGGACCTCAACACCCGAAGCTGTCCACAGGCGCAGGCGCCCAAGATTTCGGCCCATAGGTAGAACATGACGACGGCGCGCACTATGTTGGCCGGGACCTTCGAGGAACATGAGCGATGACCACACGCCTCTACGAGAACGCCGTCTTTCTGGAGCACGAAACGCCAACTGGCCATCCAGAGCGAGCCGACCGCCTGCGCTCGCTCAACATTGCACTGGAGCACCCCAATTTCGCCCGCCTTGAGCGCGTCGAGGCGAAGCTCGCCAATGAGGACGCCGTTCTGCTTGCCCACCCGGAAGAGCATCTGTTTGCCGTCATGCGGCAGATCCCCGAGGAGGAGGGCGAGATCAACCAGATCGAGGCCGATACCTATGCCTCGCCGAAGAGCCTGCAGGCGGCGCTGACGGCGATCGGCGGGGCGATGGCGGCCGTCGATGCGGTGATGAGCGGCGAGATCTCCAACGCCTTCGTCGCCGGGCGCCCGCCAGGGCACCATGCGGAGACATCCAAGGCCATGGGCTTCTGCCTGTTCAACACGGTGGCGATCGCGGCGCGCCATGCGCAAAGAAAATTCGGCGCCGAACGCGTGGCGATCGTCGACTGGGACGTGCATCACGGCAATGGCACGCAGGACATCTTCTGGAACGATCCGTCCGTGCTGTTCTGCTCGACGCACCAGATGCCGCTCTATCCCGGCACCGGCGCCAAGGACGAGACGGGCTTGAAGAACAATGTGGTCAACGCCCCCTTGTCGGCCAATGTCGGCTCTGAGCATTTCCGCGAGGCATTCAAGAGCCGAGTGCTGCCGGCGCTCCAGGATTTCTCCCCCGACCTCATCCTGATCTCGGCCGGCTTCGATGCCCATCACCGCGATCCGCTGGCGCAGATCAACCTCGTCGGCGAGGATTTCGACTGGGCGACGGGCCGGCTGATGGAAGTGGCCGACCGTTTTGCCCACAACCGGGTCGTCAGCCTTCTCGAAGGCGGTTATGATCTCGAGGGCTTGGCCGAATCGGCCGGCCTGCATATCCTGCGACTGATGAAGGGTTGAGTATGACCGAGAGTGCCGTTTCCGCCGAGATTTCCAGCTATTCCTTCGAGAAGGCAGTGGCCGAACTCGAAAGCATCGTGGCCCGGCTGGAGCGCGGCGACGTGGCGCTCGACGAGTCGATTGCCATCTACGAGCGCGGCGAGCTGTTGAAGAAACACTGCGAGACGCTGCTCAACGCCGCCGAAAGCCGCATCGAAAAGATCCGCCTCGACCGGGCTGGAAAGCCGGCTGGCACCGAGCCCCTCGACCCGCAATAGGCGCGCTACAGCACAGGCCAAACGCAAGAACAGGCCAACGCTCACAACGCATGCTTATCGTTGTCCCGGCAAAAAAGCATGCTCACGATTGACGGGCGCATGCCGCCTCCCCCATGATGCCCCCATTAACAGACTGGTTTGGGAGGACCTTCATGAAGATCACAAAATACGCAACCGTTCTTGCCGGCGCGCTCGCGCTTTCGACTGCGCTTGGCGCGGTGCCGGTCAAGGCAGCCGAATTCATCAACGTGCTCACCGGCGGCACATCGGGCGTTTATTATCCGCTCGGCGCCGCGCTGTCGAATATCTACGGCACAAAGATCGAGGGTGCCCGCACCCAGGTGCAGGCGACCAAGGCTTCGGTCGAGAACCTCAACCTCCTGCAGCAGGGCAAGGGCGAAATCGGCTTTGCGCTCGGCGACAGCGTCAAGCTCGCCTGGGAAGGCGATGCCGATGCCGGCTTCAAGGCGCCGCTCGACAAGCTGCGCGGTATTGCCGCCATCTATCCGAACTATATCCAGATCGTCGCCGCCAAGGAGGCTGGCATTGCGAGCCTCGCCGACATGAAGGGCAAGAGCCTCTCGGTCGGCGCCGCCAAGTCCGGCACCGAGCTGAATGCCCGGGCGATCTTCGCCGCCGCTGGCATGAGCTATGAGGATCTGGCCAAGACCGAATATCTGCCCTTTGCCGAATCGGTCGAACTGATGAAGAACCGCCAGCTCAACGCGACCCTGCAATCGGCCGGCCTTGGCGTTTCGTCGATCAAGGACCTCGCGACCTCCGTCGAGATCCAGGTGGTGGCCGTGCCGGAAGAGGTCGTGACCAAGCTCGGCGCGCCCTATATCGCCGCGACCATTCCCGCCGGGACCTACAAGGGCCAAGACGCGGATGTGCCGACGGTGGCTGTGGTCAACTTCCTCATCACGCATTCGGACGTCTCGGACGAAACCGCCTACCAGATGACCAAGCAGCTTTTCGAAAATCTGCCTGAGATGGAAGCCGCTCACAATGCCGCCTCGCAGATCAAGCTGGAGAATGCCCTGACCGGCATGCCGGTGCCGCTGCATCCGGGCGCCGAGCGCTACTACAAGGAAAAGGGCTTGCTCTGATGCCTGCTGCGGCCCGGCCTCGTCCGGGCCGCATTCATTCCCGACCACCCACTGCATAGGACATGCCCGGTCTTTAGCACCGGTTACAGGAGCGTTTCATGCTGCATGACACGGTCAAGCACGACATGCCGGCCGACAGCCGCGAACTCGGTCTGCACGATCCCCTCGCCGAGAGTTTTCCGCCTGGTCGCGAGGGGCGCTTCCTGTTCTATCTGGCGATCGCTTTCTCGCTCTTTCAGGTCGCCACGGCCGCCCATGTCATCGACTTTCCAAGCCAGGTCGTGCGCGCCATCCATGTCGGATTCGTCACCGCCCTGATCTTTCCGCTGCTGGCGCTGGCGCGCGGTTACGGTCCGCTTGGCAAGGGGACTGCCTGGGGGCTCGCGCTGCTTGGCGTCGCAGTCGCCGGCTATCAGTGGGTCGAATACGAAGAACTGCTGGTGCGGGCCGGCGATCCGGTGCCGCTGGACCTGGTGATGGGCGTGATCGCGCTTTTTACCGTCTTCGCCGCCGCCTGGTTCGCCATGGGGGCGACCCTGCCGATCATTTCCGGCCTGTTCCTCGCCTATTGCCTGTTCGGCGAATACCTGCCCGCCCCGTTCGACCACCGCGGCTACGACTTCGGCCAGGTGATCGAGCACATGGCCTATGGCACGGAAGGCATCTACGGCATCCCGATCTATGTCTCCTCGACCTATATCTTCCTCTTCATCCTGTTCGGCGCCTTCCTCGAAAAGGCTGGCATGATCCGGCTCTTCACCGACATTTCGCTCGGCCTCGTCGGCCACAAGAAGGGCGGCGCGGCCAAGGTCTCGATCATTTCGTCCGGACTGATGGGCACGATTTCCGGATCGGGCGTCGCCAATGTCGTCACGACTGGGCAATTCACCATTCCGCTGATGAAGCGCTTCGGCTATCG
>DBUL01000019.1 GCA_002307905.1 Rhizobiaceae bacterium UBA1291 | reverse complement strand
AGCGTCGCAGCAGGCGCTGATCGAGCGGCAGGCAAAGCTGGAGACCGCCTATCCCGACGTATTCCTCTTCGGCGCCGGCCATGTCGGGCAGGCGCTGGCGGCCGCCCTTGCCCCCCTGCCCCTCACCGTTACGCTGGTCGAGACGCGCGACCTTGCCGACAACGGCTTGCCGCAAAGCGTCGCGTTGCGCCGCGTCGCGGTGCCGGAAGCCGAGGTGGCCATGATCCGGCCGGGCGGCGCGGCCGTCATCCTCACCCACGACCATGCCCTCGATTTCCTGATCGCCAACGTCAACCGCAACCGTGCCGATCTCGCCTATGTCGGTATGATCGGCTCGGCCACCAAGCGCGCCACCTTTGCCCGCTGGCTGGACCGCGAGGGCGGCGATCCGTCCATGCTCGACAGGCTCGTCCTGCCGATCGGCGGCAGCGCGCTCCGCGACAAGCGCCCCCCGGTGATCGCCGCCCTGGTCGCGGCCGAACTGCTCGGCATCCTCCTCGACGGCAAACCCTGACCTGATCAGAAGGGCAGCGACCGATGGCCGAGCCTTCGGCTTTGCCGCCAGAAGGCGTCCTGCCTGCTGTCTGCTGGTTGGGGACTTTCCAGTCCGACATCACGCAGCAGATCCGGCGGCATATCGCCAACAGGATTGATAGGCAGCGTCTGCGTCTCGCGCCTCAGCAATCCTGCCAGCAACTGAAAAATGGGAACAAGTCTGCCCGTCGCGGGAACTGTCATCAGTCCACCCCTCAAGAATAACTGTTGATGTGTGCCTGAAGAAATGTGCTTGTTTTTTCAAATCTTCCAATTCAATGTTTGGCTTTCGACATAAAGAGAACTTATCCATGAAACTGTCCCGCCAACTCCCGCTCAACGCCCTTCGCGTCTTTGAGGCGGTGGCGCGACTGTCGAGCTTCACCAAGGCTGGCGAAGAACTGGGCATGACCCAGACAGCCGTGAGCTATCAGATCAAGCTTCTGGAGGAGCATCTGGGAGAACTGCTATTCATCCGCCAGGCGCGGCGCATTGCCCTCACCGCCACTGGGGAGCGGCTGCTGCCAAAGGTGGGCGAAGCTTTCGTCCTGTTGTCGCAGGCTATTTCCGATGCGCGCCAGGAAGCAGGCGGCATTCTGGAAATCCGTTCGACGCCGACCTTTGCCTCGCATTGGCTGGCCCGCCATATCGGCGCCTTTCAGCTTCAGCATCCGGGTCTGGCCGTGCGCATCCTGCGCATCGAAAAGCCGATGGACTTTCGCCAGGACAATGCCGATGTCGCCATCTGGCGGGGCGAGCGTCCGCCGGCGGACGTGGAGGCGCACGAACTGTTCCGGCTGCGCTATGCACCCATGCTGAGCCCGAAGCTGGCCGAGACAATCGGCGGCGTGACGACCCCGGCAGATCTTCTGAAACTGCCGCTGATCGGCGGTAGCAGCAAATGGTGGGGAATCTGGTTTCAGTCGAACGGCATCGATACACCTCTGCCCGGCACGATCACGATCGACGCCGACGGTGCACTGGATCTGGAAGGCAGCGCCGCCATTGCCGGTCACGGCGTGGCGCTGCTGAGCCCGTTTCTTCACCGCGAGGAACTGGAGGCCGGCCGCCTGATCATGCCCTTCGACATCTTCAAAGAGGACGACAGGACCTACTGGCTTATCTCACCAAAAAGCCGGCGCAGGTCGACCAAGGTCATCGCCTTCCGCCAATGGATGAAAGAAGCTCTGCCACCCTGGGCCGCACCCGCCGCATCATCCGATCACTAGGCAATGTCCCGCGCATAGAAGCGACGGAAAGCATACTCGTTATGATCGCAGAAGAGAGCTTTGTATTTCCATCCGGACATGGCCTCATTGGGCGCCAAGGATGGATGGGAACACAAATCTTTGTGCAATCATCACAGGGGTTGGAACGCTTTGCATCGTCATAGTTTCCGTCGCTGAATGCCTTTCATCTCAGGTGAAGCCGGAAGACTCACCGTCATCGGCTGTCTTGCGTCCATCAATCAGCGGGGCTGCAGACTTCTGCAAACCGGTGAGTTTTCGCAATGCTCCGAAGCTCCGGGCCTTCGCGGCCTGGATCACTGCGGCGCTGTCCAATGAAAAGCGCCTTGATTTCACAGACTTCGGGACGAACAAAGAATCTTTGCATAAACCTCCTTTGCCATGCCCCTCGCCATGGCTAGGGGCTTCCCTTGGCGGCCAATATTTTCCACAGTGTCTGGCCGGGAGGACAAACGGGGAAGTTTTTCAATGTACGAATACGCCATTGCCTGGGAATGGCTCTCCTTTGCCGTGCGCTGGCTGCACGTCATCACCGCGATCGCCTGGATCGGCTCGTCCTTCTATTTCATCGCGCTCGATCTCGGCCTGGTGAAGCGCGACCATCTGCCGGTCGGCGCCTATGGCGAGGAATGGCAGGTGCATGGCGGCGGTTTCTACCACATCCAGAAATATCTCGTCGCGCCCGCGACCATGCCGGAGCACCTGACCTGGTTCAAATGGGAAAGCTATGTCACCTGGCTGTCGGGCTTTGCCATGCTCGCCGTTGTCTATTACGGCGGGGCCGACCTCTTCCTGATCGACCGGCACGTGCTCGACCTCAGCCAATGGCAGGCGATCGCTCTCTCCGTCGCCTCGCTCGCCGTCGGCTGGGTGATATACGATCAGCTGTGCAAGTCGCCGCTCGGCAAGAATATCTGGGTGCTGATGGGCGTGCTCTATGTCGCGCTGATCGCCATGGCCTGGGGCTATACCCAGGTCTTCACCGGCCGGGCCGCCTTCCTGCATCTCGGCGCGTTTACCGCCACCATCATGTCGGCCAACGTCTTCCTGATCATCATCCCGAACCAGAAGATCGTCGTCGCCGACCTGATCGCCGGGCGCACGCCCGACCCGAAATACGGTGTGATCGCCAAGCAGCGCTCGCTGCACAACAACTACCTGACGCTGCCCGTCATCTTCTTCATGCTGTCGAACCATTATCCGCTGGCCTTCGGCACGGCCTATAACTGGGTGATCGCGGCGCTCGTCTTCCTCATGGGCGTCACGATCCGCCACTGGTTCAACACCACCCATGCCCGCAAGGGCCGCCCGACCTGGACCTGGCTTGCCACCCCTTTGATCTTCATCGCCATCATGTGGCTCTCGACCGTTCAGAAGGCCCCGGTCGAGGAAGAGGTTTCGGTCGCGCCGGTCCACCTGCGCTTCGTCGAGAACGCCCATTACGAGGCGGCCCGCGACGTCGTGATGTCGCGCTGTTCGATGTGCCATGCCGCCGAGCCCGTCTGGGAGGGCATCGTGCGGCCGCCGAAGGACGTGAAGCTGGAGACCGATGCCGAGATCGCCGCCCATGCGCGCGAGATCTACATCCAGGCCGGCCGCAGCCATGCCATGCCGCCGGGAAACATCACCGAAGTCTCGACCGAAGAGCGCGCCTTGCTGATCGCCTGGTTCGAGAGCGCGGTATCGGGAAGCAATCAGCCATGAGCGCCACCCTCTATCGCGGCCGAACGCTGAGCTTCACCCGCGCGCCGGAACACATCGACGATACCGGCAGCTATCGCTACGAGAGCGACGGCGCGCTGCTGGTCGAGGACGGACGTATCCTCGCCATGGGCGACTTTGCTACCGTTAGCGCCGCCGCCCCCGAAGGGACAGTCGTGCACGACCACCGCCCGCACCTGATCCTGCCCGGCCTGATCGACACCCATGTGCACTTTCCGCAGATGCAGGTGATCGCTTCTTACGCCGCCAACCTGCTCGAATGGCTGAACACCTACACCTTCCCGGAGGAATGCCGCTTCGTCGAAAGCGCCCATGCGGACCGCATCGCCAAGGCCTTCTTCGACGAGCTCTTCCGCAACGGCACGACGACTGCCGTCGCCTATTGCTCGGTGCACAAGGCCTCGGTCGACGCCTATTTCGCCGAGAGCTTGCGCCGCGGCAGCCTGATGATCGGCGGCAAGGTGTTGATGGACCGCAACGCGCCGCAGGGCCTGCTCGACACGCCGGAGACCGGCTATGACGAGACGCGCCAGGTGATCGCCGACTGGCATGGGCGCGGCCGCAACCACGTCGCCATCACCCCGCGCTTCGCCATCACCTCGACGCCACAGCAGATGGAGCGTGTGCGGGCGCTGGCCGAGGAATTCCCCGACCTTCATATCCAGACGCATCTGTCGGAGAACCACGACGAGATTCGCTATACCTGCGAGCTTTTTCCCGACGCCAAGGACTACACCGACATCTACGCACACTATGGCCTATTGGGGCGCAAGAGCCTGTTCGGCCATGCGATCCACCTGTCGGACCGCGAGGCGGATGCCGTGGGCGAGGCCGGCGCGGTCGCCGTCCATTGCCCGACCTCCAACCTCTTCCTCGGCTCCGGCCTCTTCCCCCTGCGCAAATACCAGCGGCGCGACAGGAAGCTCCGCATCGCCGTCGCCACCGACATCGGCGGCGGATCGAGCTATTCCATGCTGAAGACCATGGACGAGGCCTACAAGATCCAGCAATTGCTCGGCGAGCGGCTCAATCCGTTGGAGAGCTTTCACATGATGACGCTCGGCAATGCCGAGGCGCTGTCGCTCGAAGACCGGATCGGCACGCTGGAGCCCGGCACCGACGCCGATTTCGTCGTCTTGAACGCAGCCGCCACCCCGGCCATGGCGCTTCGGATGGAGACCGTCAAATCCCTTGCTGAGGAACTGTTTCTGCTGCAAACCTTGGGCGACGATCGGTCGGTCGTGGAAACCTATGTCGCCGGGCGGGCCGCGCGACCGGCCTCATGACACTCTAGCGGTACGGACTCGAACTCGTTTTGCTGCAGCTCTTCGCCAATCTCGCCCTCGGCCTACTGATGATGATTTCGATGATGGTCATGATCCATACGTTTGGACTGATGGCGGTCACCCATGTGATGAGTCGGGTGACCGACGTAATCCGGCTGCAGGGGCACCGCAGCCGCCTGCTGGCGATGAACACGGTGGTCATCGGTGTCTTTGCCGTCCTTAGCGCCGAAATCTGGCTCTGGGCGTTCTGCTACCTCTTGCTCGGCTCATTCGAAGACCTCACGACCGCACTCTATTTCTCGGCGTCCACCTTCTCAACGGTGGGGTATGGCGACCTTGTTCCAGATCACGACTGGCGCGTGCTCGCCGCGATCGAAGGCGTGTGCGGCCTGCTGATGATTGGCTGGTCGACAGCCTATCTCGTGGCCGCGGGCATGCGTGTCGGCCCCTTCCGCCCCGGCGAACATTTCTGATGGCACTCTGTCGCCCAATTCCAAAGAGGTAATTCCCCGTGTCCCCCATTCTCGAGATCGCCGACCTGAAGCGGCTGGCCAAGCGTCGCGTACCGAAACTGTTCTTCGACTATGCCGACAGCGGCGCCTACACCGAAAGCACCTACCGCGCCAACGAGAGCGACTTCTCGAAGATCAAGCTGCGCCAGCGGGTGCTGGTTGACATGAGCGGCCGCTCGCTCGAAACCACCATGATCGGCGAGAAGGTCAAGATGCCGGTGGCGCTTGCGCCGACGGGGCTGACCGGCATGCAGCATGCCGACGGCGAGATGCTGGCGGCAAGAGCCGCCGAAGAGTTCGGCGTGCCGTTTACGCTCTCGACCATGAGCATATGCTCGATCGAGGACGTCGCCTCGGTCACCACGAAACCCTTCTGGTTCCAGCTCTATGTCATGCGCGACCGCGATTTCGTGCTGAACCTGATCGAGCGGGCCAAGGCGGCGAAATGCTCGGCGCTGGTGCTGACCGCCGACCTGCAGATCCTCGGCCAGCGCCACAAGGACCTGCGCAACGGGCTGTCCGCCCCGCCGAGGCTGACGCCCAAGCACCTCTTCCAGATGGCGACCCGCCCGCGCTGGTGCTGGAACATGCTGAAGACCGACAAGCGTACCTTCCGCAACATACAAGGCCACGCGAAAAGCGTCACCGACCTCGCCTCGCTCAACGCCTGGACGGTCGAGCAGTTCGACCCGCAGCTGTCGTGGAAGGACGTCGCGTGGATCAAGGAGCGCTGGGGCGGCAAGCTGATCATCAAGGGCATCCTCGACGTCGAGGATGCGAAAATGGCGGCCGAAACCGGCGCCGACGCGATCGTCGTCTCCAACCACGGCGGCCGCCAGCTCGACGGTGCCCATTCCTCGATCGCCATGCTGCCGCGGATCGTCGATTCGGTCGGCGACAGGATCGAGGTGCATCTCGACGGCGGCATACGCTCGGGCCAGGACGTGCTGAAAGCCTTGGCGCTCGGCGCCAAGGGTACCTATATCGGCCGCCCTTTCCTCTATGGCCTCGGCGCCATGGGCAAGCCGGGCGTCACCAAGGCACTGGAAATCATCGCCAAGGAAATGGACACCACCATGGCACTGTGCGGCAAACGCGGCATCGCGGAAATTGACGGCGACATCATCGCCGAGAACCCGTTCAAGGCTTGAACGCTGGAGTAGATGGAGGCGCGGTCAACTACGCCTTTGCGGCCTCAGGCGACCCAGCCGGTCGAAAGTGCGCTGATCCAGTCGGCCATGCCATGTGCCTTTGCCAGTTCGGCGGCGGCGATATTGTCATAGCGCACCTGCCGGAACGCCGGCTGCCAGCCGCGCCCGGTCTTTTCCAGGACGGCGTAAGTGGCAAAAGGCGCTCCGGCCTGAGCCTTGTGGTAGAACGGCTTGACGTAGTCGAAGCCCGGGCAGCCGACGCTGCCCGGATTGACGATCAGGCGCCCGTCTGAGAGCTGCACGGAGCGGGCGATATGGCTGTGGCCGCACAGCATCAGCGGCTGCTCGATGCCGTCAGCCAGCGCCTCGATCTCGTCGAGCGGCTTCAGGTGAAAGATGCCCTGCTCGCTCAGCGTTTCCATCCAATAGGTGCTGTCGTCCCGGGGTGTGGCGTGACAGAGATAGACCTCATTGCGATAGATTGCGCTGAAGGGTAGCGCGCGGATCCAGTCGAGCTGGGCTTCCGTGAGCTGCGCATAGGACGGCCGTTCCCAGTCGCCCATTTCCTCAAAAGGCCGGTCGACCAGCGCCCGGTCGTGATTGCCGCACACGGTCAGCGCATCGAGCGGCATCAGCAGCTCGGCGGTGAGCCCCGCCTCGAGCGGGCCGGAAAAGCAATCGCCGAGATTGACGATCTCGGTGATCCCCTGCCGGCGGATATCCTCGAGCACGGCCTCCAGCGCCAGGTGGTTGCCGTGCACATCGGCGATGGCGGCAAAGATCATCAGCTGCCCCGATAGGTCGAATAGCCGTAGGGCGAAAGCAGCAGCGGCACATGATAGTGCGCAGCCGTGTCGGAAATGCCGAAGCGGATCGGGATGACGTCGAGGAAGGGCGGCTCGGTCAAGGAAAGACCGCTCGCCTTCAGATAGTCTCCAGCATGGAACAACAGCTCGTACTGTCCGGCCTGAAAATCGGTATCCTTGAGCAGCGGCCCGCCGTCGATCCGTCCGTCGGCATTGGTGAAGACCGTGGTGATCAGCTCGGCCTCCTCCCCGTTCATCCGCATCAGCTGGATCTTCAGCCCCTCGGCGGGCCTGCCAAGCGCTGTATCGAGGACATGGGTGGTGAGACCGGTCATAGATGGGGCTCCAGAATGCGGTAAGGCGTTGCAAAGAAATGTTCTTCGAGATTGTTGCCCGGACCGTCGCGATCGACAACCAGAAAATCCGATACTGCACCGATTGCCATCAGTGGATGGTGCCAGACATTGCGGCGATAGTTCACCCCCTGGTCGGGACGGGCGAGAAAGACCTGCGGTCGTCCGGGCTTCCCCCACTCGTCCGGCGACACGGCCACCAGGAACGACCGCCCCGACAGCGGCGAAAAGCTCTGGCTGCCGAAGGGATGGCGCTCCATCATGCCGATCTCGTAAGGAAAGTTGCGTGGCTGGCCGCGGAAGATGTTGACGATGGCCCGCGCCCCCTCGCCGGAAACCTCGGGCGAAAACAGCGCATGGAATCGCTCGGTCGTGCCGCCGTTGATCAGCCGCATGGTAGAGGGATCAGCCTCGATCACCTCGCCGAAGGGGGCAAAAGCCTCGGCGGTGAGGGGCTGGATGGCGAGGAGATCGGTCAAGCGGGGTCATTCTCCCTGGATATGCGGGTGGCGCAACTGATCGAGCTGAGCGATGAGTGCCGGCAGGTCTTTCTGAACTGTCTCCCAGACCAGCCGCCAATCGAGCGTTTCATATTCGTGGACGACCACGTTCCGCAACCCCTTGATCTTCGACCAGGCAATGTCCGGGTGTTCGGAGGCCACGTCCGGAAAACGGCTGAGGATCCTCGATGCGGCGGCGGCGATCAGCACGAACGTCATCGCGACCGCGCGCTGGGTCAGGATATCCCGCTCGAAGGCCTCCGGTGTCGACCCGCTGATGAAACTGATCGCCTCCGAGGCTGCCTCCTGCATGTCGAGGAGACTGTCGAGAAACCGTTGCTCCGGGGTCATATCGCAGTCGCCTCGGCGAGAATCCGCTCACGCATCCGGGGCTTCAGGCCACCCGACGTCACCACATCCACCTTGCACGACAACAGCCGCTCCATTTCGGACTGCAACCCGCCCAGATCGAACAATGTCATTCCCGGCAAGGCGTCGACCAGAATGTCGAGATCGCTGTCGGCTCGGTCCTCGCCACGCGCCACCGAACCGAAGACGCGCGGGTTTTCCGCGTTGAAGCGTTTCGCCGCCTCGCGGATCGCCTGACGGTTCTGCTCCAGCACTTCGGACGGCTTCATCGGTCATCTCCTGTGGGACCACTATAGGCGAGCGGCCCGACCGAGGGAAGCGCCACACAGCGCAAGGGGCTGATCCCCAAACGCAAACGACGCCGGCTTTCGCCGGCGTCGTCGTCATCGTCTTGGGAAATAGACCCGATCAGGCGGCGCTGCGGCCGTAGTCGGCGGTTGCCACTTCCGAGATCGTCTTCAGCACCTGCGAAGCGATCTGGTAGGGGCAGCCTTGCGAGTTCGGACGACGGTCTTCAAGATAGCCCTTGTAGCCGTTGTTGACGAAGGAATGCGGAACGCGGATCGAGGCGCCACGATCGGCCACGCCATAGGAGAACTTGTCCCACGGCGCCGTCTCGTGCTTGCCGGTCAGGCGCATGTGGTTGTCCGGACCGTAGACGTCGATATGCTCCTTCCAGTTGCGGCCGAACGCAGCCATCAGGGCTTCGAAATACTCCTTGCCGCCGACCTCGCGCATGTACTTGGTCGAGAAGTTGCAGTGCATGCCCGAACCGTTCCAGTCGGTATCGCCGAGCGGCTTGCAATGGAACTCGATGTCGATGCCGTAACCTTCGCACAGCCGCAGCAGCAGGTAGCGGGCGATCCAGATCTGGTCGGCGGCGCGCTTGGAGCCCTTGCCGAACACCTGGAACTCCCACTGGCCCTTGGCCACTTCGGCATTGATGCCTTCGTGGTTGATGCCGGCTTCAAGGCAGAGGTCGAGATGCTCCTCGACGATCTGGCGGGCGACGTCACCGACGTTCTTGTAGCCGACGCCGGTGTAGTAGGGGCCCTGCGGCGCCGGGAAACCGTGTTCCGGGAAGCCGAGCGGGCGGCCGTCCTTGTAGAAGAAATATTCCTGCTCGAAGCCGAACCAGGCATCCTCGTCGTCGAGGATCGTGGCGCGGGCGTTCGACGGATGCGGGGTGACGCCGTCCGGCATCATGACTTCGCACATGACCAGCGCGCCATTGGTACGGGCCGGATCCGGATAGATGGCGACGGGCTTCAGCACGCAATCGGAGCTGCGGCCTTCGGCCTGCAGGGTCGAGGAGCCGTCGAAGCCCCAGAGCGGAAGCTGCTCCAGTGTCGGGAAGCTGTCGAACTCCTTGATCTGTGTCTTGCCGCGAAGGTTCGGAACCGGCGTGTAGCCATCCAGCCAGATATACTCGAGCTTAAACTTGGTCATTCTTCGTCTCTCTTCAGTCAAGCGCTCGCCCAAGAGCGCAACAGAGGGCTGATTCTCCGGCGCGCCGGCGAGTCCCGATTAAGAAAGCATGAAGCGTGCCAGTTTCGCTGAAACACGCGCCAATGGACCTGTTTTTTAGCGTCTCCGCCAGAATTGGCGGCCGCGCGCCGCCGCCATCGATGGTCCTTTTGCCTAATTTGTGGGAACTTCCGTAGCCATGGCGTGTTTCCCCGCACGACGGATCGCACGCAGCGAAATGATGAAATCGCGATCATCGCCAGCGCGCCGCACATTATGCCTACATATTAGGCATCTTGCACTTTCCGTGTGCGTAGGCCTGAAAACTCTGGTAGACTGAGCCATCGAGCATCGTTCTCAATGAACAACGAGGGCAGTAGCATGACGACGAACATGGTTCGGGAATCGGCGAAGATCTTAGAGTTCCCGGTTCGAAACATTCAGAAGCTGAGGGAAATGCGGGAGCGCGAGGGCCGCGCGCGCCCGGTCATCGTCGAGTGCGGCAACTGGTATCACCAGGAAGCGATCCGCGAGATGGAAGAGGCGCCCAAGCAGTAGAGCGCCCCTCAAGGTTCCGGCCTCAGGCCTTGGTGCCGAACAGGCGCAGACGCATGACGCCGCCGTCCGGATGCATGGCGAAGCGCACATGGGTCACCGGCCCGATATCGGCGATGAGCGACCCGGAAAATTCGTGTTCGCGGTCCATCTCCAGTTTCTGCCGGCCAAGAATCGGCTTCCAGCCTTCCGACGCGGCAATATCCACCTCGCTCCAACTGTCGGCGGCATCCGGCAGACACGCGCCGAGCAGTTCGCAGGTGTCCGGATAGTTCCCCTTGAAGAAATGCGTGTCGACGACGATGCGGCTGATCAGGCCGGCATGGCCGAGGCGGATGATCGCCCAGTCATGGCCCGGCCCGCGCCGGCGCTTGGTTTCCCAGCCGTCGCCCATGTTGAGGCCGCGTCCCGGTCCGAGCATCTTGTCGGGGTGGCCATAGTGGGCGTCCGACCAGGCGAGCGCCTTGGCGCCGTGGAAGACATAAGCGAGATCGAGTTCCTGATCCGCGCTGACCTTCGACCAATCGAAATGCGCCGCCCCGTAGACGCGCAGCCGCGCCACGCCGCCATCCGGATAGATGTGCAGCCGCAGATGGGTCCAGACCTTGTCGCGATCGGCATTCTCGAAGAAATGCTGGGCGCCCGGACCAAGCGGCGACTTGGCCAGGAGCTCGGTCCACACGGTGGCCTCGGTCGGATCGCCCTTGGCCACGCAGGCCGCCTCGATCGAGCAATGCGGCGGGTAGTTGCCGGTGAAGAAGCGGGTGTCGACGTCGAAGCCGAAGATGCGGCCGGGCATCGCCAGGCGGATCACCGACCAGTCGTGGCCGGGCACCCGCTTGCGCCGGCTTTCCCAGCCGTCCATGTACTTGCCGTTGTCATCGTAGAGATCTGGATCGAATTCGGCCGGCGCATCGTTCAGCATGCGCGACAGCGGCGCGAAGAACTCGTCGGTGGAAAATACCCCTTTGGCGCCAAGGCGCGCGGAAGCGAGGTTGACGGCGCCTGCGGCAAAGTCGGGCAGCACCACGGTCGAGATTTCGGGCATGTCAGTTCTTCTCCGGAAAGAGGCTTTCTAGGCGAAGCCGGGCAATTTTCTCGACCTGCGCACAGGCCGTGGCGAATTCCGTCTCGCGGCCGTTGTCGATCCGCGTCTCGAAGGCGGCAAGAATATCGTCCTTCGTCAGCCCCTTCACAGCGATGATGAAGGGAAAGCCGAATTTGGTCGTATAGGCGGTGTTGAGCGCGGTGAAACGCGCATGTTCCTCGGGCGAAAGCCGGTCGAGCCCCGCCCCCGCCTGCTCCTTGCGGCTGTCCTCGGTGAGTTCGCCGGCGANNCGCGCAGCACGCCGAGGCGTTCCTCGTGGGAGGCAGCCCGGAACTTGTCGACGAGCGCCGCATGCACGCCGGACGCCGTCAGCGGCTCGACGACCAGACCGGCGTCATGAGCCCGTTCGGCGATGAAGGGCGAGTGTTCGAACACGCCGCCGAAGCGGGAAGTGAAGTCGTCTCTTGCAATCATCTTACGTCCCGTCCGGTCGGTGATGCTTGTGCCAGTGCTCGGCGATCTCGATGCGTTTCGGGATCCACACCTTTTCGTGGCTCGTCACGTAATCGACGAAGCGGGCGAGNNTTCCGCATAGAGCACGTCGAACGTGTCCTTGAGATAGGCGAAGAACTGGTCGCCGGAATTGAAGCCCTGTGGCGTGGCGAAACGCATGTCATTGGCTTCCAGCGTATAGGGGATGATGAGGAAAGGCTTGCCGTCCACGCCATTCACCCAATAGGGCAGATCGTCGGCGTAGCTGTCGGAAGAGTAGAGGAAACCGCCCTCCTCCATCACCAGCTTCAGCGTGTTGTTCGACGGCTTGCCTTGGTACATGCCGAGCGGATGCGAACCGGTCAGTTCCTTGTGCAGGCGAACCGCTTCAAGAATGTGTTGGCGTTCGAGATCTTCCGGGACATCCTTGTATTCCAGCCAGCGGTAGCCGTGGCTGGCGATCTCCCAGCCGGCATCCTTCATCGCCGCGACGGCCTCCCGATTGCGGGCCATGGCGAGCGTCACGCCGTAGACGGTGACGGGCACCTTGCGCTCGGTGAACATCCGCCACAGCCGCCAGAAGCCGGCGCGGGAACCGTATTCGTAGATCGATTCCATGTTGAGGTTGCGCTGGCCGGGCCACGGCTGCGCGCCGACGATCTCGGACAGCAGGCTTTCGGAGGCCGGGTCGCCGTCGAGGATCGAGCTTTCGCCGCCCTCCTCATAGTTGACGACGAACTGCACGGCGATGCGGGCATCGCCCGGCCATTGCGGAGCGGGAGGAGTGCGACCATAGCCGACAAGGTCGCGGGGATAGTTGGCGTCGTGCATCAAATCACCCTGAAATCGGACGCCAGACGGTAAGCAGGCCAGCGCCCGATGTCGAGAGCAAACGAATGCGCGTTCCGCTGCCTTTCCGGCAGCGGTCTTCTCTGGCGCTTAGGCGATCTTCCGGGCCGCAACTCGTCCCATCGGATGCAGCGAATGCACGAGGAACGGCGCGCCGGGCTCCTTCTCGACGAACAGCGCCAGATTGGCGATCTCGACCGGCTGCGCAAGCAACGGCTCGAAATGTCCGACCAGCGCCTTTTCGATCCGGTCGAAATCGCGAGCGAGCAGCGGCCCGGTCAGCGTCATGTGGAAGCGGAATTCGTCCATCACATAAGGATGACCCCAGCGATTCAGGTTGGAAAATTGCGACGCAGACAGGCCATCGGGATTGCGCCGCTCGATCTCCGCCTCGCTGAGCGGGGCGCGATAGCCGTCGAATTGCTGCACCACGGCAGCGGCAAGATAATCGAGCGCGGCGCAGGGCGCCTCCGGCAGGAGACCGTAGAAGTCTCCGAGACGCCCGACCACCAGCCGCGGAAGCTCGAACGGCTCGAGCGTCCCGGCAAAGCGCATTAGCTCGCGCAAAAGGGCGGCCTCCGTGCAGTCCCCGCGAAGGTGGAACGGCGCTTTCAGCGTCGCATGGAATCCGTAGCGGCGCGGCAGCGCGGTGTGAAAGGCGATCTCGTGAATGCCCAGGCCGCGAACCGCCGGATGCTCGACCGGTTCGCCGGAATAGATACTGCGCCCGAGCCAGCTCGCAGCCGCGAGCGTCAGCGGATCGCTGTAGGACGGGGTGAAATAGATAGCATACCGCATGCGACACCTCGTTTCCGGGGGACGTCCATTTTAGCAATCGACGTTATACCAGAGCAGTTAGGTGATTTGCGTGACAGTATGACGAAGGGAAACAAGGGAAAGGCTCACGCCTTGCGTGTAGCAACACCGATGTGGCTTGCCAGTTGAAAGCTGTCCGGCATGAGCATCGGCTGCGCCTCGACCGCCGCAAGCGCCGCGTCAGCGAGTCTATGCGCCAGGCCAAAGCTGACCTTGAAGCCGCCTGCGAGCGCGATGACGTTTGGCGTGTCCGGATGCGGCCCGACCATTGGATCCCGGTCGACCGCCTTCGGCCGCAGCCCGGCCCATCGTTCCACGATCACGGCCGATTTCAGCATCGGCGCCAGCGCGCGACCGCGCTCGATCAGGTCTTCGAGCTGTTCGTCCGTCGAGAAAGGCTGGTCGAACTGCTCCTCGCTGGAGCTGCCGATGGCGGCCATTCCGCCCTCGTGCGGCACGACATAGAGCCCGTCGAGATAGAGCAAGGGCAAGTCCGGATCAATGTCGCCCTTCAGCATGGCAGCCTGCCCCTTCACCGGCCGGCCAAGGGGGCGTGGCAGCGGCGGGCCGAGCGTTTCGAGCAGGGGGAAGGCTTCGTGCCCGGCCGCAACGATGCAATGCCCGAAGCCGACCGTGGTGCCATCCGCCAGCCGCGCCGCATCTCCCTCGACCGCCGCGACGCCGCATCCCTCGACGATCCGCACATGGCGCGCCCGGCGCAGGCGCTCGACCAGCATGGCGGTCAGTCCGCGCGGAGAAACCCGCGCCGCAAAGGTGTCGTGGACAATCCCCGCGCCACAGAGGTCGGGGGTGGGCCAATCCGGGCCGAACAGCGAGGCACCGCTGGCGTTCCACTGGAAGGACCGGTCCCCGGCCTGCCAGTTGACCCTCGCCTCCTTCTCATGGCGCTCGGCGATCGTCCTCAGATGCNNCAGACGACCGCAACGGCGATAACCCGCCGAAAGGCCCGTCTCGGCCTCGAGCGCGCGCACCTCACCTTCCAGCGACAACAATGCGTCGAACTGAAACTGCTTCTTGTCGCTCCACCTGTCCGGCATGTGCGACATCAGGGCGCCGAGCAGTCCGCCGCTCGCGCCCAGAGCAAGAGGTCCCCTGTCAACGAGGAGCGTATCGATGCCCAGCCGATCAGCCTTGAGCGCCGCCCAGAGCCCCATGATCCCGCCGCCCACCATCAGCAATGCAACGCGCGATTGACCGGCAAGCCCGCTGGCATTATCCGCTATGGTCATGGCTCATTCCACCTCGACATCACCGACCGCGCCGGCCGCCCAGGAACTCGCCTGGCACGATGGCGATATGCCCTATTCAACCGGCTTTGACGACCATTTTTATTGCCAGACGGACGGGCGCCTCGAATGCGGCCACGTCTTCCTCGCCGGCAACAGCCTGCCCGAGCGCTGGGTTCGGTCCGGCACATTCCGCATCGGCGAGTTGGGCTTCGGCACCGGCCTCAATGCCTGCGAGACATGGCGACAATGGAAGGCCACGCGACCAGACGGGGGCCGCCTGCATTTCGTCTCGTTCGAGCTCTATCCGATGCGCGCCGAAGACTTGTCGCGGGCATTGTCGCGCTGGCCGGAAATCGACGCCGAGCGAGAGACGCTCGTCGCACGCTGGCCGGAAAATCCAGCCGGTGCGGTCGACATAGCGCTCGACGAACAGACGCAGCTGACCGTGCTGTGCGGCGACGCGCTCGCGAGCCTTGGCGCCTGCCCGCTTTGCTTCGACGCCTGGTACCTGGACGGCTTTGCCCCCGCCCGCAACGCCGCGATGTGGTCGCCGGAACTGATGGGCGAAGTCTACGGCCACACAGTACCGGGCGGCAGCTTCGCCACCTATGCGGCTGCCGGCTTCGTCCGCCGCAATCTGATTGCCGCCGGCTACGCCGTGGAGCGGCGCAAGGGGTTTGCCGGAAAACGGGAAATGCTCTGCGGCGTGAAGCCCGCGTCAGTTGCCGGAATCGAGCAGGCCTGATCCGTCGCGCAAGGAATGACCGAGCCAGCGCTCGATCTTCGCCTCGAGCAGTTCCGGGCTGATCGGCTTGGACAGATAGTCGTCCATGCCGGCGGCAAGGCAGGCTTCCCGGTCGCTGTCGAGCGCATGGGCGGTGACGCCGATGATCGGCACGTGGCGCCCCTCGCCCTCCGCCTTCTCCGCCTCGCGAATGGTACGCGCCGCCTGATGGCCGTTGAGGATCGGCATCGAGACGTCCATGATGATCAACTGCNNGCCCGCCAGGCTTCGACGGCCTCGCGGCCGTTGCCGACGACGTGAAGTGACAGACCGGCCGCCTGCAGGATCTGCCGGAAGACAATCTGGTTGACTTCGTTGTCCTCGGCGATCAGGAGGTCGTAGCCGGTCCGCGACGGTGTCGCTCGCCCGGGCTGTTCTGCGAGCGGGACACTTCGCCGTGCGTAGACGCCCTCCGCCGCAGACGGTCGCGTCCCATTGCTCGCCGGCGTCGGGGCCACGCGCGCAGGCTGCTCTGCGCGCTGCTGGACACCGGCCGGGTTCCCCAGCCGCGCAGCACGGACGACATCAACGATGGCGCTGCGCAAGAGATTGGCGCGCGCCGGCTTCATCAGATGCGCCTNNTGGAAGATCCGCTCGTCGCCGACCATATCCATCGACGTCAGGAAGATCATCGCGATCGTCGCGAAGCGCTTGTCCGCACGGATCATTCGGGCGACGTCCAGCCCGTTCATCACCGGCATCTGGTAATCGATGATCAGGGCGTCGATCGACACGCCAAGGTGATAGGCCTCCTCGAGAACCGCCATCGCTGCGTGGCCGCTTTCAACGGCGACACCATCGAAGCCCCAGAGCGCCAGTTGCTCGGTGATAATACGGCGATTGATATCATTGTCGTCGAT
This sequence comes from Rhizobiaceae bacterium UBA1291, assembly GCA_002307905.1. Classification (GTDB taxonomy): domain Bacteria; phylum Pseudomonadota; class Alphaproteobacteria; order Rhizobiales; family Rhizobiaceae; genus Allorhizobium. Next base: position 2,103 of record DBUL01000019.1, on the reverse strand, counting down.
CACCAGTACACGCGCGCCACCGACATTCACCGGCAGGGGATGCTGCTTCTGGCGTTCTTGGGAGACCGCAAACGGCAAGCGCACAGTGAAAACGGAGCCCTCGCCGACCCTGCTATCCACATCGATATAGCCGCCGAACAGGTCGACCAGGCCAGCGGTAATGGCAAGACCAAGCCCGGTTCCCTCGTGCCGCCGCGTCGAGGACGTGTCGACCTGGGAGAATTTGTCGAAAATCGAGGCGCGCTTGTCCTCTGGGATACCGATGCCGGTATCCTCGATCCGCATCGTCAGCATGACTTCCGAACCGTCGGAGGGTGTGCTGGACAGTTCGATCAGGACATGACCCTTTTCGGTAAACTTGATCGCATTGCCGACCAGATTGGTGACGATCTGGCGGAACCGGCCCGGGTCGCCGGAAACCATGTGGCGGACGGTCACATCGCCCTTGACGATGAGTTCGATGTCCTTCTCCGCGGCCGAAGCTGACAACAGCGTCGCCACGTCCTCGATCGCTTCGACGGGATCGAACGACACCTTGCGCAGCTTGAGCTGTCCCGCATCGATCTTGGAGAAATCGAGGATGTCGTTGATGATTGTCAGAAGCGCATTGCCTGATTTGACGATGATGTCGACGAAGGTCTTCTGGCGGGTATCGAGTGCCGATTTCGCCAGGAGTTCCGCCATGCCAAGCACGCCGTTCATCGGGGTGCGAATCTCATGGCTCATGTTGGCGAGAAATTCGGACTTGGCCTTGTCGGCGGCTTCGCTGCGGGCGAGCAGAACGGTGAGTTCCGCCTCACGGGTCTTGATGTCGGTGATGTCGGAATAGAGCAGCATCCAGTGACCGCGTCGGCTGACCGTCGCATCAAGCTGCACCCACGTCTTGCCATCGGCAAGAAACACCTCGGAGAAGGACTGGTGGGAGAGGATCTTCTCCTGCCATCTCTTCAGCTTGGCCATGGGCTCGTCACCGAAGTCGCCCCGTCTGGCACAATAGGCGAAACAGGCGTGCCAACTCTGCCCCGGCTCGAGATACATCTGCGGGACGCTAAGGATGTTCGCCAGCGCCTCGTTCGACTGGATGATGACGCCGTCCTCGACGAAGGCCAAGCCCTGCGCCATGACGCGCGTTGCATCCTGCATGAACTGTCCGAGCCGTTCGAGCTGTTCGCGCGCCTCGCTGAACTCCCGCTCCTGGCGCCGCACCTCCGTGAAGTCCGAATAGGTGACAAGGAACTTCCGGTCGACAAGGGACGTGGTGGTGATCAGCACCTGCTTGCCGTCGGGATAGACGAGTTCGCGCTGGATCGTACCATCGAGCGCACGCAGCTCGGCGACGCGCTCCTCGAGCCCGGTCTCGAATTCCTTGCCCCCTTCCCAGACCCAGCCACGGTCCTGGTTGGTCCTGGCATAATCCCGGAAGGTCGTCCCCTCGATCAACCGATCGTCCGGCCAATCCCAGATCTCCCGGCTCTTGGAATTCGCGAATTCGATGACCAGATCCTCGTTGAGGATGATCACCCCGACCGGCATGATCCGCAGAATGTTCTCGATGTCGCCATAGAGCTTTTCCGCGCGCGCCTGCGCCTGCATCAACTCCCGTTCCCGCGCCTTCAGAATTGATACATCCGTGATCGAACCGACAAGGTAGGGCTGTTGATCGGGAGTGGCGATGCGATTGACGCGTGTGATGACAGAGAGAGTGCGGCCGTCGGCCATCGGCAGTTCCTGGGCGCGCTCGATCGCCTCGCCGGTTTCAAGCAGGTGCAAATTTTCCTCGCGCAACTGCTGCCCCAATTGCGGGAACATCTGTTCCTCGTTGAGCCCGTAGAATTCGCCGTGTTCTCCACCCNNAATTGGCAAAGATCAGCCTGCGTTCGCCGTCACGGATGAACACCGGAACCGGCAACTGCTCGATCGCTGTGCGATAGAGCACGCTCTCCTGCTCCCGCTGATGCAGCGCGGTGATGTCGGAATAGGTGATCAGGATCTTGCCGCTGGCCAGGCGCTTGCTGCGAATTGCCAGGATCCGGCCACCCAGCGTTTCGGCACGGGTCGTGCCGACGCTCTCCGCCTCGCTGAACTGCGTCATACGTTTCTCGA
>DBUL01000239.1:26183-44443 GCA_002307905.1 Rhizobiaceae bacterium UBA1291 | reverse complement strand
AGTTCTTAGCGCAAATCAACAGGCGCGACCTCGCCGGGTCCACCGGGCACGAGGAAGTAGCAGTTATTGCCGAGCAATTGTGGCAATGCAACGGATAGTCTATCAAAAGGTAATGGCGTTGACCTATTAGCCCCAGAATCCCCTATGTATATTCGAGAGAGGCAATGTGCAGCGGTGAGAACAGTCTTCCGATCAATGATGCTGCCGCTGCATACGGCGCGCCCATCGAATAAGATGACCACGATCTCGGAGAAGCCTTTACGCCAGAACGTATTAAAATCATCGGTTGTGCTTGATTCTATCGCGGTTTCAGGAGATGGTTGGGAAAAGCTTCCATGAAATAAAGGCGCGAGTATCCGCTTGTTCGCCGTCGGCATCGGTGGCGGGTCATCGTCGCTACCGTCGCCTGGATTGACTACCGAGATTCCTCGTGTGTTCGGGTCGGCAAGCTGAGACATGGCCGTTGATTCCTTCGAATAGGCTGGAAACACGGCGTTTTCGATGTAGTGCGTAAGAAATACTGCAAGCAAAAGTAAGATTCTTGCCATTGGATCATTATCCTCGCGTCACGCTTGATGATGTCCGCCAAGGGTACATTCAATAATCATACGCTTAAATTCGCAGTAGTCAGGAGGATCTTATGCGCAGGTCAGTCTTTTCGGCGATACCGCTTTTTTTCATTTCAGTAGTACCCAATGCCCACCCACTGCATGACGTAGATCTCGCGATCGGGCAAAGCAGTTCCTGGGAACGTCCATCAATCCTCATTGCTTGGCGCAACACATTCAAGATATTTGAAGCTGAAGTGCTAGTAAAAAATCTTGGTTCCGACGCAGGGGATGGACGTGTGTTCTTGGAGATCGTCGATGAAGACGGCACGGTGCTGCTAACTAAACCGCAGTCTGGATCATACGTTTCGGTTGAAGTTCCTGGCAAGGACGAAGGCGGTCTTGACGGCGTTTTGGTGCAAATTATGGGCACCAAAGAGGCAAATCGACTTATTGATCGGCTAGACCGTGATGGAGTGAAGTATAGTATCAAGGCGCGAGTTGACACAGTGGAGGGCGACGCTGACCCCACAAACAACATTCTAAGTAAGACTTACAACAGCGAAACTCGATTCCGAGCCGGAACCACGGTAGAGAGAGATTTTGTTTTCAAAAATAATTCGGAAACAAGTAATTTATACCGAGCTGTTTACGAAACGAATTCGAACGCCCAACCTCACTGGGACGTTCGGCTAGGCATTGAAAGCGCGTTCGAACTAAAGCCAGGCGAGACAAAGGCGATACCGTTGTCGATAAGCGCTTCATCGGGCGCGATATCACCAAGTCGATTTGATGTCCGATTAAAGCTCATCGATGATCAGTTAAATGAAGTATCTGACGTAAAGGAATGGTTTGTCGCTCTTGATGATACTCCACCAGACCTGTCGGAGGCGGATGAAGTTTTACAGTCTTATGAGGGGCTTGGACACATTGAAGTAGTCGCGTCGGACGCGGGATCTGGCATAAAGGAGGCGAGCGGGGTGCGCTTAGAGTACTCCACTGACGGTGGCTTTACTTATAGTAACAAAGTGATGGCTTATCTCGACGGAAATTTCCTTGAGCCCACCAGATTCATTGCCGAGATTGGCCCGTTCGCGTTGGGAACGGAGGTGAACGTAGCGGTGAGCGCTTCGGATTCCGTCGGAAACATAACCCGCCGCGATCTGGGTACGCTAACAATCGTCAAATAGATGTACGTTCCTCGCGTGAGCCTCAGTACGCTTATAATCATCGTGCTATCGATCGGGTCGGTAGGGGTATCTGAGTGTGTTCGCGCGAACGACGGAACAAATCCTAAGACCGGCGAGCAGCTATTCTTCAGCAAAATGCTGTCATCTGACGAGACCGTTTCCTGTGCTTCGTGCCACAAGTTGGAACACTCAATGGCCGATAATATGCCCGTTTCGTTTGGTGTCGGTCGTCAAGCCGGACGCAGAAACACTCCTGCATTGATTGGACAAAGAGTCCGTGGCCTATTCGGTTGGGATGGGGGCTCCACGAGTCTTGAGGAGGCCATTGGGAAGGCGCTCCGAAATCCGGCAGAGATGAACTCTGATGAGACGCGTACTCGTGAAGTGCTCGGCGGACTAGGCATTTCGGCAGCCGAGCTAAGTGACCCAATTAGTGTAGTAAGTAGTTATCTGGCCGAATTTCTTCGGACACGTTCAGCTAGGGCAGCACCGATAGACAGCTATCTCATTGACGGATGTGAGAGCGCGCTATCACAGGGTCAGGTGGCTGGGCTCAACCTGTTCTTTGGTAAGGCTCACTGCTCAACGTGCCATACCGTAGCGCATAAGCGTAGTCATCCATTCGGAGGTAACGAACTGCTATTCACTGACGGGCGACTGCACAATCTGGGGCTGGTCTCCGAGACTGCAGNNATACTCAAGAGGCTTCCGGATTTAGGGCGGGAAGAAGTAAGCGGCGATTATCGAGACAGAGGCAGCTTCAAGACTCCTGGTCTGCGCAATGTCGCTACAACTGCGCCATATATGCACGACGGACGTTTCAAATCGCTGCTGGAGGTTGTCGCGTTCTACAATCGTGGCGGTGGGCATGGCCTGGGCAAAGACCCTGCGCTGAGACCTCTTTTTCTTGACGAACGCGAACTCAGTCGTCTTGTCGAATTTCTGCAGGCCCTGACAGAATCGACAGAGATGGACAGCAAATCTTGTCCGCAAATCAAGTCCGCACGATAAAAGGAGGGCAATGTGAAAAGCAAAGAGGACATGCAGGAGGGGCGACGCGCACGCTTCAGCCGAAGAGGCTTTCTGAAAGTCGCCAGCTCTGTACTGCTGACACTTCAGGCCGATACACTATTCTATATTAACAAGGCCCGTGCCCAGGCCGCGGGTAGGCCCATAACAGTAATTGATCTCCAAGGCCACCATCCCGGCGTACCAGTGATGATGCCGGATGCTCGGACTGTCGTCAGCGTGAATCAGGAGTCGAGCAATCTCAGCTTGGTTGATTCATATACTAACTCACTGCTTGGAACGATCGAGTTGAGCGGCAAAAGAGAGCCGTGGGAGATTGCTTTTCTGCCAGACGGTAGCCGCGGCTACGTAACTCATTCGAGTTTCGACACGGATCATGCGCAACGGTCAATTGTCACCGTCGTAGACATGTCGGGTCGTAAGGAACTGCAACAGATCGAAGTGGGAGCGCGACCGAATGGCATCGCGGTAGATAGGCTTGCGAAGTACGTTGTGGTTTGCAACATGGCGAGCAACAATGTTTCCATAATATCCGTGGAGACTAATAGTGTTGTCAAGGAGATTCCTGTCGGAAGAAGTCCGTTTGACGTAGCATTCACGCCAGACAACATCGCGATTGTGGTAAATTTCTTTGACTCTACTATTTCCTTTATCGACATGGGCGCATTGGAGGTGTTTGATACAGTGTTAGTCGGTACGCCAGCGCTCGAAAATCCTTATCCGGAATTTGGTGCCGGAGATTCTGTTCAAATTGCAATAAATGAGTGGAATGGAGACGCTTACATTACCAATTATAGGACGCATAATCTTGTAGTGGTTGACACCCAACTCCGTCGGAAAAAGGCGACTATACCTACAGTTCCGTTTCCATTCGGCGTTGCTGCTTGGGAAGCCAGCAACCTAGTTTCCGTTTTAAGCGGAGAATCTAGGAGTATTGGGATCATTGACCTTGGAGCAAGCGAACACCTTATCCAAAGATTTGGCGGGCTAAGCGAAGATGTAAGGACATCAGAGCTTCAGAGAGCAAATCAGAAGGCTAATACTCAGATTGAGGTAATCCCCTTAGGGCGAGGTAACGGCAAGCCACCATTACGTCTACCCACCAGTCGCGCTCGAGATATGAAACTACTTTACGTCGATCCCATTCGTGGGATGATGTATGTACTTCCTCCAGATCCCACGAGTGAGACAAGAACTGTCCTATTCGGTGCAAATGGAGCGGCGCGGGTGCATTCGGGCGCTTAATTTTACCCGCCAAATGAGGCCGTTGATATGTGCCAAGCAGTCGAAACCGCTCTGCTACGTTTTGGAATGCTCCTAATCCAAGGGCAGAATGATCTACCAAGCATTGCGGACATTTTGGCCGGACAGACCGTCAAAACCAGAGGTTTTTCATGGGACTATGTACCTGCGTGGGACTACGTTGATATGCGCCTACAGCGTGGTGATACTTATTTATTCAAGCTGTTTAAGGGACAGCGGACACTAGTAGTGAGGGAGGGATGGTCACCATTGTTGGGGCTAGGCCTCGAATGTGTTGATCGAATAAAGGGTCGAAGTGATTTAGTGTTTCACAGAGAAATGCTTTCGCTCATTTCGGATCAGCCCGGAATAAGCGGCAGTGAGCTGAAACGAAGGTTGTTGGGTAGGGGGAACTGGACTTTGGCTAAATACAACAGAGTAAGGGGAGAGCTTGAGAGTTACATCACGATATTTCCGCGGCCCAGAGTAGATGTCGATCATCATACCCATGATGCCTCTTGGATACCAATCGATACTCTTCTAGAAATACTTGAAGGAGTTAATCCATTATCGAGTAAAATAGGTGTTCTCTATCTTGAACACGTAAGCGATAAGATAGGCAAAAAATCGAAATGTGAGGCATACTTTCCTGTGTGTCGGTTCCTAATGAAATAGACGGTTCAATTGCTCCGTGCATGAGGTGTGTATTACAGACCTTGTGTTGTTGAGATAAGCACGAATCCTTATGTAATGAATTCGAGGCTTACTGATTTGTGCTTAAGGCCATGGTCCGCGCGGTGTTTTTGATAGTAGCCTAAAATGTAAGCATCGATGTGGACTGCGAAAAGGACTTTGAACTAGGCGTGATCGTCGTAGTGGAAGCGTTTGACGGTAGCCATTCTTGATGGTCCGTTTGCCTAGAAGCGAACAGTTCTCCGCACCTGTTCCACTGAACGGCGAAGGAAGGTGTCAGTCCACGATGGAGACTGCGGATAGATTGTTTTTATGAGGCCTGAGCCTAGTCGCGTGCGTCGTGATGCAGTGGAGGCTCCTTCCCATGACGCGACGCCTAGGGTTTAGAGACGAACGGCACTCCGGCCTTTTCCAGGTGATCGACAAAGTCCTTCACGTTGTTAAAACCCTTGCTATCCTTCGCAAAGGAGAACTTGATGCGCTCTCTTGCTCGCGAAAGTGCCACGAGAAAGATATTTGCGTCATCGGCGCTTTTCCAGAACGCATCATCGTTCAATTCGACGAAGATCACTGAGTGGAATTCAAGACCCTTGGACTTGTGGATGGTCATGAGCTTCACGACACCTCGACCTTCAATCAAATCAATGCATCCTCTCCAGTCGGCCTTATGTCGTGCACATTCGTCGAAGAAACCTGCGAATGAGAACAGGACCTCTGACAGATGGCTGTTGCCTTTGTACTCAAGGAAGGCTCTGCTGAACTGTTCCTGCCTCCAGGCTGGCATCACCACTTCCAAGATCGCTATACTGCCGACCGCAGACGTAACCTGCTGACGCACTAGCTTGCCGAGCTCATTCGTCAGCGATTGAACGGCCCTAAGGCTCTCCGCGCTCCCTCGTTCGCTTGTGATATCGAGGCCCTCAAGGTCGGCAATGGTGTCCCTGCACACCTGAAAAGGATCGCCGACTCGGACATTGGCTGCCAGTTTCAGTGCTGACATTATAAACTGGACGGCGCGCTCTTTTCCCAGATCCTGGATTTCCCGCTGCGGTTGAATACCGACCTGGAGCCGGAAGCGCGTCGCAAACGGATTGTCGAAACCCTGCGTCTGGTAGGCCTCCTGCCCNNCCTCCCGATTCTCCGGGAGTCATTTCGCAGAGGTACATCTGCTTTCGCGAAGTGTTGTTGAAGTCGCTCCTCAATGCGTTCGACACGCAGCCTGGCCAGAATGACAAAGTCTTCAGGTTTTCGACCAGTATCCAGCTCTGACTTAATGAATTTTGCGAGATAATCGGCCTCGTCATCTCGGGAGTTGAACACCCATCCCTCAATCGCGTCTGGAGGAACGGGATCGTTTTGGCGGGCTGAATGTGTCAGTACGGGGTCGGCTTCAAACATTGAAGCCACGGCGTTTATTAGATGGACAACCTCGCGATTGGAGCGGAAGTTCAATAGAAGCTTCGATGCTGACGCTCCGAAGTCGGAGTTGAACTTCTCGAACACATCGGGGAGGGCACCCGCCCATGCCATTATCGCCTGGTTGGTGTCGCCCACTGCTGTGATCACGGCATCGCTGTCATGGAAGGTCGCCTTGATCAGCCTGTATTGGAGATCGGTGACATCCTGAAACTCATCCAGGAATATGTGAGAGTAGGTTTGCCGTAGTGCCGAAACAATAATCTTCCGGGTCCCTATGATCTTCAAGGCAAGCAGCATTACCATCTCGAACGTTAGTGTAGATGGGCGGTTGTATCGCACGCAATATTCCCACCAGCGCGTTCTTATGTGGTCAGTCGCATTCCCGAAAAGATCGCCCGACGGCATCGAGTGGGCGAGTTTGTAAAGCTGGGAATCGTTGAAATTTCGTACGCTCGGGATGTCGTCCGAGACAACTCCTCGGAACGCGTTCCAGATGTCTCTGTCAGGCGAAAATAATCGATAGTCGGGGGTTGGTCGCATTTCGGGTGGCAAAGCTTCAAGAAACTGGTCGAGGACACGCTTGGCGAACCCATGGAGCGTCAAGGACTCAAATCTTGACGCTAAAGCGGGGCCGCATCTTGCCGCAACGCGTTCCTGAAGGTTTCTCGCGGCGTCGACCTTGAACGCCAGGGCAAGGATCCGCCTGGGATGCGGGCAAGTCCCAGTCGTTAAAAGAAAGTTCGCTCTCTGCGCAAGCAGTTCGGTCTTTCCCGCGCCAGGGCCTGCGAGTATGGATCGGGAGTTGGCGTCGCGAACGATGCTCAAAGAGTGCTCGTCGAGAAGGACTCCATTCGATGGCTTCCAGTCCACGGGAATAATGTAACTCATGACATTACGTCCACGTTTGCACTGGCTTTGGCCACGAGTTCCTTCGCTCGCTTAATGAGGGCTTGAAGCGGCTCAGGGCAACCGGACCGTATTTCTTCTTTTGTCAGTTTTGAGAACGCCATGAGATGCGATCCGGGTTTGGAAGATGACTTGAACAGGGCCCGGTAGATGTGGACTTGTTCTTCCGAGATTTCGCTCCCTGTCGGAGCAGTCTCTGGGAGACCCTTGCCACTTTCGCCGAAGACGGCTTCCATCAGCTTCTTCCGCGTTTTCTCATCATAATGCTCAGCAACATAGGCCGTCTTCGATTTGTAAGCGCTAGGAAAAGCTTGAATCATCATCATGTCGAGATCAACAGGGGCGGAATAGAAGATGTCCCATCTACGGAGCCAATTCACCCAGGTCAGGTAACCTTGTCCCACCAGGACCTCATTGCCAGGTATGACTGTTGCGGGAACTTGAACTTGGCTATTAGCGGACGACGCGTACGTAGGAGTGCATTCAGGTCCAAGCTCGCTAAGCCAATCAACGGCGTNNTTCAGGCGTCCGGTACCGCCGCCGTGGCGACCTAGATCGAAATCAAGAAGGGTCAAGTGGGGGATCTTCAGACCGTTCAACAGTCTCCATAGATGCTGCGCGTGTCGGCCCCCAATGGATACATACGCGGTGAAGGAGGGGTCGAGGCTGGCATCGAATGCTTCCGCGATTTTTGGTATCACGACACGTTCGGTATCGCCTTCGCCAATGATCACCAGACGCGCGAAATAGACCTCGGGGTTCGCAAGGATGACCTGTTGGATGAACTTGTCTTCCTCGCTACTTTCCTTGGGTAACGGCAACTCAAGCGCGGAGCTCGTTAGGGTTTCTGGACAGTTCCGGAAGTAGCGAACGTTCCGGGGCGGGATCCGACTCAGAATACTGGTCGCGTGGCTGGTCACGATCGCCTGTGCGGATCCAGTTTCGTTCAACTTGTCCAGCAGTGCGACCAGCCGTGGAAGATAGAACGGAGAGAGATGGTTTTCCGGCTCCTCGAGAGCGAAAATCGTGAGCGCCGGGAAAGTGAAATCTGAAGGATGAAATCCGCTGAGGCCGTTTGGCAAGGACTTCTGCATTTCCCAAATCAGGGTCTGATAGGTTGCAGCCAAAGCGAAGTACAAGAGTGATGTTTGCCCTTCGCTGAGCTCTTCCATATATCTCTGGCCACCTCCAGGAGACTTGCTGAACCTTATCGTCAGATCGCGGATCAGCTTCTGAAATTCTGTTGCCACCACCCCGAGGCGCGGTGTGCCGTCGTAATGCCCGTCGTGCAGCGACTTCCAGAAGCCATCGAGGGTTTTGCTTACATACTTGATGGCCTCGGTGGCATTGAGGTTGTCCTCCAAATCATTTGCAAATCCCTTTGATTTCATTCGAGTATCATCGTTCCAATCAGCCGACGATTCTAATCGATGAAGCAGGTTTCTCAACGCGGTCTGGCTCACGCCACGCGCGTCCCTGTGAGCCGGAATATAGATCACTTCGGCATACTGTGTCGCCCGCCCGCGAAGCGGGCTTTTCCGTTCATCGTCAGGACCGAATGGCACGGGGTCCAGCGTCTTGATCGAATAGATCTTGGTCTCGAGGTCATCGGTTTTAGAGTCGCTGCTTAAGAACTTGCATTCGAGCCGGATCCTGACCTTCAGTGTGTTGTCCGAGGCGGAGAAAAAGAGATCATTAAAGACCATCGGTTCGGTCTCCGCGGCAAAGCCAAACACGGCATCGATCACGATCTCTCGCTCAATTCCCCTAAGGGTCTGCGCGTCCTCATTCGGTCCGAAATGAACATCTGATAGACGGATCTGCCTGTCTGCGGCGACAGGCGAGAAGAGCCGCTTCAGTCCCTCCAGCGCCGCAGTCTTGCCCGATCCATTGTTACCCACGAATGCGTTCGTGCCAGGCTTTAAGGTCATTGTGACCGGCGTTGCGCCGAAGCAACGGAAGTTTTGCAGGGTTAGGTTTTCGATGTGCACGGCTTGCCTCGGGGTTGAATCGATACACAAAGCCTGTCTCAAGGGGACTGAAAAGGCAACTCAGGCTTGCGCTATGGAACCTTTATCTCTCGCGCTCCGCCTTTGAACGGCCAACAACATCCTAGATGCACTGCTTTCTATCCCCGCAAGGGCTGGCTATCCCCACCTTGATCGGGTCATCCGATGAACCGGTTGGCCCTAGCGTGACCCTGCCAGATCGGGACTATTCTGCCTCCGCGACGACCGCAGCGCCTGTGAAGCCGGATTTGCGTTCGGCCACTAGGCCTACAAGAAATTTATAACGCTACAGCCTATCGTTGTTTGTCGTTGCTGTTTTGGAAAGCACGTGCCATCTAGCACTGCGGAGATATGCTGATATGGGGCAGTAAAGTGGGGCTCTGGTATCTGGATTATCATGGGGATGCCTGGGAAAGCATTTGCAACGTTCTCCTAGGCACCAAGTATGGGGCGGACTATCAGCCCATCGGCGACAAGGGTGGGGATCTCGGGTTGGATGGCCTTAATCTCCGCGTCGGTACGGCATATCAAGCATACGGCCAGGAATTGGATAACAAGGATCCCGTATCTGGCGTCCGTAAGAAAATCGGAACGGATCTGAAGAAACTGCAACTGAATGAAGGCGGTATTGCCGCCATTCTAGGCGACAAGAAGATCCGGAATTGGGCACTGCTACTCAACAAGGAAATTCCACACAACGACCTGCATCGATACGCGAAGCAAAAGGAGACCGAGGTCAAATCTTGGGGCCTCTCCATAATCGATTCTGATTTTCAAGTATCTATCCAGACGCCATCATTTCTTGAGACGGAATGGCTCGAGTATCGAAAGCGGCGCGACGATAAGGTGGAAATCCACGTCGACGATCAGCCGGTTCCAGCGCTTGTGGTTTTGCGACAAAATCAAAACTTCAAGGCAGTCTATGACAAGTTTCGCATAATCACTGACAGCGATGAGGAGGCTGAGCAATTGGCATATGCCGAATTGAGAAACTTCATCGAAAATTCGATCCAGCTCAGTGAAATGTAACCGGTGTTCTACCCCCACATTGCCCACTGTCGCCTGATCTGTGATCGAGTTTCCATGGATGAGCAGCAAGGAGTTTCTCCATGGATACTACATTGGAGGTTCTCACGACGCGGCGGGGCCGACGTGAGGCTCATCGTCAGTGGCCGGAAGAGGTCAAGGCGCGGATCGTCGCGGAGAGCTTGCGTCCGGGCGTGACGGTGAACGAAGTCGCCGAGCGCTATGGCATTAAGGCCAATCACCTTTCGTCCTGGCGAACACTGGCGCGTCAGGGCAAGCTAGTTTTGCCTGAGCCTGAAGATGCAGTCGAATTCGCGGCCATGGTTATCGAGACGACAGCACCTGAGCCGCCAACAGCCAAGCAGACCTCCCGCACCGAGATTGTCATCGGTCCGGTCACTATCCGTCTTGAGGAAGGTGCGTCTGCCGTCCGGATCGCCGCCATCGCGCGTGCCTTGGCGGCGACATGATCTTTCCATCGAATCGCGTGCGCATCATGGTGGCGACCAAACCCGTAGACTTCCGCAAGGGGCATGACGGATTGGCGGCACTTGTGAAGAACGAGCTGCACAAGGACCCCTTCACCGGAACGGTCTTTGTATTCCGGTCACGCAAAGCGGACCGATTGAAGCTGATCTACTGGGACGGTTCCGGGATCGTCATGGCCTACAAAAGGCTGGAAGAGCACACGTTCACTTGGCCCACCATCAAGGATGGGCTGATGACGCTGACCCATGCCCAGTTCGAAGCGCTATTCGCGGGCCTTGATTGGCGGCGGGTTCATGCCGTCCTGACGAGAACGCCGGAGGCCATCGAATAGCTGCGGCACGATGACTCAGCAGGGCAAATTGCAGAGGCAAATCGGCTCCGGATTTGATAGCTTCCGGCCATGTCTGATGCCGCCGAACTTCCCGATGATGTTGCCGCCTTGAAGGCGATGCTGATCGCGGCGCGGGCCCGCGAGGCGGCCAAGGATGTCGCGATAGCCAGCAAGGACGAGCATATCGCCCGCAAGGATGAGCGGATCGAACGGCTTGAGAAGCTCGTCGCAGCGTTCAAGCAGGCAGCCTTCGGACGCAAATCCGAGAAGGCCGATCCTGACCAATTCGACCTGGCCCTGGAAGACCTGGAAACGGCCATGGCGGTGATCCATGCCGAGGATGAGACGGACGCTCCTGTCGGGAGTAGAGTCACCAAGCCACGCGCAATCAATCGCGGCTTTCTTCCAAAGCATCTTCCTCGTATCGAAGAGGTGATCGAGCCGGGAAGCCTGATCTGCGGCTGCGGCGGTTGCCTGCACCGCATCGGCGAGGATGTCTCCGAACGGTTGGACGTCGTCCCGGCGCAGTTCCGCGTCATCGTCACCCGTCGCCCCAAATATGCATGCCGTGCCTGCACCGACGGCGTCGTTCAGGCCCCGGCTCCGGCACGGCTGATCCCGGCAGGCCTGCCGACCGAAGCGACGGTCGCCCATGTGCTGGTTTCCAAATATGCCGATCACCTTCCGCTCTATCGACAGGCCCAGATCATCGGCCGCCAGGGCATTGATCTCGACCGCTCCACCCTTGCCGATTGGGTCGGCCGGGCAGCGTTCGAATTGCGCCCCGTCTTCTATGCCCTCATTGCCGACCTCAAGCGCTCGACCAAGCTGTTCATGGACGAGACGCGTGCGCCGGTGCTTGACCCTGGCTCGCGCAAGACCAAGACCGGATACTTCTGGGCGCTGGCGCGGGATGATCGTCCATGGGGCGGCGGTGCTCCGCCAGGCGTTGCTTTCACCTATGCGCCCGGTCGAGGAGGCATTCATGCCGAACGGATATTGCACGGCTTCTCGGGCATCCTGCAGGTCGACGGCTATGCCGGATACAACAGGCTGATCGCGCCAGAGCGTGTCGGACCGGACATTCGGCTTGCCTATTGCTGGGCGCACGCCCGTCGCAAGCTGGTGGAGATCACCCGCAACGGAGCAGCACCGATTGCCGAGGACGGCGTCAAACGCATCAGCGAACTTTATCGGATCGAGGGCGAACTGCGTGGCCTCGACCCAGAGGCTCGACTTGCCGGACGACAGGAACGGTCTGCGTCGCTCGTCGCCGACATGCAGACCTGGCTTGCCCATCACCGTGCCCGTGTCGCGACCAAGTCCCCGCTTGGGGAGGCTCTGGCCTACATCGCCAGATATTGGGATGGCCTGAAGCTCTTCGTGACCGACGGTCGCGTCGAGATCGACAACAACGGCGTCGAGCGAACCATCCGGCCGATAGCCCTCAATCGGAAGAACGCACTCTTTGCCGGGCACGATGCCGGGGCCGAGAACTGGGCGACTATCGCCTCGCTGATCGAAACCTGCAAACTCAATGCCGTCGATCCACAAGTCTACCTGACCCGCACGCTCTCAGCCATCGTCAGAGGGCATAAGCAGAGACAGATCGATGATTTGCTTCCCTGGAATCATCAGGCCGCGTAACGTTTGTCAGGGACAGCGATAGGCCCACCAATGTTCTTCCAATTGTATTGTAGCCACCAGTGGTCAGCCCCGTGAGGTCAGCCATACGCCAACCAAGGTCACCGCCAGCCCGGCGAACATCGCGAAGGTCAGAGGCTCCGAGAACAACATCCAGGCCCATAGCATTGTCACAGGTGGGCTGAGGTAGATGGCGGCGCTCACCTTAGCAACCGGGAACAGCCGAAGACTGGTATAGTAGACCGCATACGCTAGGAACGTTGCGATCAGGACTAGCCAGACCATCCCCATTGCAAAGTCTCGGGTCATCGGTGGGGCAAGACTGCCCTGCGTCAAAGCGCAGAGGCCGAAGAGAACCGACCCCATCAGCGTCTGGATGCAAAGGCTCTGGTGGACCGGCATTTGTTGAGTCTTGCGTCTCCTATGCAGGACCGAGGCGACGGCGAACACCATCATCGAACCTACCGTCAGACCGTACGCCCAGATCGGAGCGGTACCGAAACTGAGGCTGTCGAAGGAGACGATTAAGACGCCGACGACGGCAATCGCGGTGCCCAGCCATTGCCGTTGCGTCAGCCGCTCACCGAGGACGGGCTGGGAAAGGGCGGCTATGGCGAGCGGAAGAAGGTCGGCGATAAGCGCGACCAATCCGGTTGGCACTTTCTGTTCTATGGCAAGCGCGAAGCCTCCCAGATAGAGGAAGACCGCCATGATGCCGAATAGCGCCTGATCCCTGACCGCACGCATCGATATCCTTGGTCCAATGGCCAACGCAAAGGGCAGGAGGATCAAACCCGAGAGCAAAGTCCGCCAGAAGAGCAGAAGCATGACGCTCGCCTCCTGGTTGGCATATCGAATACCGACGAACCCGGAACTCCATCCGATGATGAGAAGCGTGGCGAGCAATGGCCATAACAGAGGATGGCGACTGCCAGAGACGGAAGGTAGAGAGGTGTCGGTCATTGGGGCTCTATCGCGAGGAACACGATCTACCGGTACGGGGAAAGTGCAGAAATCGCACATGACAAATATCGATGGACGCATGACATTCTTTGAATCTCTGTCATGATTTGCGAGGTTCGTGGTAGGCTAGTTCCACGGACAATCAGACGGATATGACCATGAACGAGCTGAACAGTCGCCGCCTCGAAATCGACGCTTTGCGGGCGCTTTGCGCAATCCGCCAACATGGCGGGATTACGAAAGCATCCGCCGCACTCGGTCTCTCGCAATCAGCGGTGAGCCACAAGATCAAAAGGCTTGAGGTTAGCCTAGATTGCGAGCTGCTCGGACGGAGGTCGGGAGGACCGATCTTCACGGCCGCTGGCGAAGACCTGCTGGACTACGCTGGCCGTATCCTTGGGCTGCACGACGAGGCGCTGATAAGTCTGTCCAAGACACCACTTGCGGGGAGACTTCTACTGGGGCTCACCGAAGACACTGCATGTACTGACCTCGCTCGCATTTTTGGCCGCTTCAAGCGGCTTCACCCCAATGTCGCGGTCCGAACCAAGGTCCGCATGAGCTTGGTTCTCCGCGCCATGCTGGAGCGCGGAGAACTTGATGCTGCAATCGTCCAGGTGTTTAGCCACGAGGTGCGACCGAACGATGTGGTCCTGTACAGAGAGGGCCTTCACTGGGTGAAGCATCCAGAGTTGCTGATCCGGGAGGATGAACCGATACCCTTTTTGTCGTTCGACGACGAATGCTTCTATCGACAATGGGCACTCGACATTGGCCAGGAGAACTCAATTCTCGAAACCGTGTTCGAGTGCTCAAGCGCGGCCGGGATTGTGTCCGCCGTCAACGCGACAATGGGCGTGGCGTTGCTGAGTGACCGCCATATCCGAGGGGAGATGCATATAATGACCGACCGCCTGCCTCTGCCTCCATCTTTAGAATACGTTATCCGGCGGGCTCGCAAGTCGAGAAATCCAGCACTCGATAGCTTGGTCAGAGAAATTGAGAGGGACATCGGTCGTCAGGGAGGATTGGCACTGGCTGGCTGACATGACCACGTCCATGAGGACGTCTAGTTACCTGTCATCGACGCTGAGGTTCAAGGCATCGAAACTCAAATCTCAGTCAAGGTGCGAGCGCAACACCGCTTACAGTGAAATGCAACGTCGCCAACCCGATTTCTTCAGCGAAATAGAAGAGATCCGTTCCGAGATCGAAAGTGACGCTGAACAAGGCAGCATTGTGGTTGGCTCGTGGGACTCGTTCTCCAACATCAAAACGACCCTCGAGTACCGCCTCAATGCTGTCGTTGGCGGCCGGCTCGGCACCAAGACGCTAAGCAGGGTTAGGAAATACACCATTGCAGACTGGCTTGTTCGCTGCCCTCTGAGGTTCAAGAGGAAGAGGACCCTGCAGTGATCCTGGCCGAAAAAATCGAGATTGAGTTCAATCAAAGGCCGGCGGATGTCCCCGCCGATCTTAGGCTCTATCGGCGGCTGGCCATGGTCTGCATCTCCGTGTCGGAGTGCTGCCGCGCTGGATCCGCCTCGTTTAAGCAGCTTCATTTCATTAATTCGCTGTTCATAAATGAAGATTTCCGAAGCCTGTATATGGAGTTCAAAGCCGCCAGGTTCTCACCAAGAATACTTGCGCCCTCTGCCGACCCCTACCTAAACCGATGCGTGAACTATGCCATCGGAGCGGGCCTTCTCGATCAGAAGGACGTTCAGCGTGGTTTTAAGGTGGAACTGACGGATAAGGGAATGGACTTTGTGAAAAGCCTCAGGAACGACCAGTTGGCATTGGACGTATTCGTGCTGGCTAAAGAGATTGGCAAGATCTCAGAAGCCGAAGTCCATACCGCAATGAGGGAGGGCCTCTAAATGCATCTCAGATTTAGTAGATTACGCATCGAGGCTGAGTTGCTTAGCGGCAAGCTCGCGCAGTGCGACATCGAACTTCTCCCCGGCGCAAATCTCATTCTGACGGACAGCAATACGCAGGGCAAGAGCACGCTCGTCAACGCGCTCGCCGTCGGGCTTGGATTAGACGATCTCGTGAAAGGCAATGTTGCCGCGCTGGTGAAGGACACGCTTAAGGACCCCCAAGGGGACCAAAGGATTGTCAATGCTGCGATATTTCTTGAGATTGCCAACGCTTCTAACGAGCTATTGACCATCCGCCGATCTGTAAACCCGGAACTGTCCCGCGGAATGTTGGTCCGCCGCGGCCCACTGGGTCAATGGGGCGATGTCGGATTGGAGGAATACTATCTTGGACAGGGATCCTACTCGGATACCAGAGGCTTCCACCGTTTTCTCTCCGAGTTTATCGGCTTCCCGGAAGTTCAGGTGATTTCCCAGAACGATGGCGTAATGCGACTTTATCTTGAGTATATATTCTCCGCGATCTTCATCGAACAGAAGCGCGGATGGGCGGATATCATGGCGAACCTCCCCTATTTCAGGGTGCGTGATCCAAAAAAATCCACCATCGCAGAGATTCTCGGGCTCGACTACATACGGAACAATCTGCAGCGGAACAGCCTGAGGCTTGATGAGCAACGTTTGAAGGCACGCTATGACACCGGATCGGAGGTCCTCAAACGTCACGTCAACGGCAGACAGTTTTCGATCAAGGGCATTCCCGCTGAAGTCGGCGTGGGTTCGTTTAACCCGCAGATTTTTAGAGTGTCGGGAGAACAACAACAGCGATCCTTGGAAGACTTATTGTCCGCCGCCGAGATAGATCTTCAAGGTATGGTCGCGCTCGCCGATCTGCCACCTCCGGCGCCGGGCCTTCAAAGTCGGATTGACGAAATCTCCGGGAGGATCACATCGCTCGTCACTAGAAAGAGCGAACTGGATAACTCAATAGCGGCTATCAGAGGTAACGTTCATCGATATCAGCAGCGCCTCGGGGTGCTCGCCAGGGATCTGCAAAAAAACAAGGAAGAGCTGAAAATTAGGGGCCTGTTCAATCGGGACAAATGGGCGATCAGAAGCTCATGTCCGGTTTGTGAGCAGCCGGTTGACGGCACGCTTTTGTCGCAGATGCGCAGCTTTCCGACTATGTCGATCGAAGATAACGTGGAATACATTACCGATCAAAGAAACCTCTTGCAGGACATGACTGCCGTCGAGGTCGCCACGAGTGAGCGTGCGCAAGTCGAATCGGAGCACCTTGCGAAGGAAATCAGTTTTGCTCTGACCCAGCATTCCGAGATTCAAAAAAGCTTGGTCGGGGCGATTCCATCAGACCTAATGGCGCGCGCGCGCGACATCGCGCGTCTAGAAAATGCCATATTAGGGTATCGCGATCTCCTAGACCACGCGGAAAGCGAGCTCGCCGCTCTTTTGAGAGTTTGGAACGAGCATGTGGAAGTTACTTTAAAGTTGTCCAAGCTGAGCAGCGACCTGAGCACCGACGACCGCGGACTTCTTCGGCAATTTCAACAAACGTTCAGAGGCTTTCTTGAGCGCCTGGGTTTCAATTCGTTCGAAATTGGCTCGATGGTCGTTGATGAGGGGTCCTTCCTGCCGAGAATTATTGTAAATGACCGTGACCGGCGTGTTCGGGCCGATTTCGGGACATCGGCCAGCGACTGGATTCGGATCATAACGGCATTCGTGCTCGCCCTTCATGCCAGCCGCGACAATTCCCAGAAAAGTAACCATCCGAATGTGACCGTCTTCGACGAGCCGGCCCAGCAGAACATTGACAGAGAAGACTACCTCAAGTTCTTCGACATCGTAGCAGATGTTTGTAAGAAGGGGGGGCAGGTTATAGTCGCGGCAACTGATAAAGACCACGCGGTTCGGACAAAAGCACGGAACCTTGGCATGCATATCATCGATTTTGGTTCAGACTATGTTCTACAGTAGAGCGACCGTCCTGAATGTGCAAACAAGCGTCCGCCCCGAATTTATCCTTAGCCAAAAAGCTGCCGTCCCACCCACGCCCCCGATGCTGCGGCATCCTTGTCTAAATGCCCGTCCCTCCGGGCCGGGTCCATTCGGCTTCGCCGAAAGTGACGGCCTGCGGCCGGCATTTACTTAGTCAAAGGCAAGTCGGTGATCTTCGGTCTTACATGTGGCGATGACCGGATCACCGACCCTTTGACAAGCGGAATGCGAGCTAACGCCCGCATACTTTATGCCTCGCCTTTCGGCGGGTTCGATCTCCTTGAGAGATCGAAGAGATCAACGAGAGCCCAGTCTATCAAAGCGGAATCTGCCTGCGGCAGATGCAATGATTGCTCGGCCACTCGATGTTGACCCTGTAAAGGCACGCTTCGCTCTGAAGGCCTTGACAGGACCAACCTCTCATAGCGTCGGCTTAGGAACAGCAAGGCCAAATGTGGCCTTGCTGCCCCAATGACTACTGGTTTCCGCGCCGTCGTCAGCGCCAAAAGGAAAAAGTTAGACGAACGCGTTCAGCTTATGCCATCATCAAGCGATGAACCAATTTGCTGCGAGAAGGCTTGCTGAGTGTACCGAATATTACGAAATAGCAACGATGCCGGAAAACCCTTCAACATCGCTTCCTATGCGCTGCTGACGATGATGGTGGCACAGGTGACGGGCCTGAAGCCGGGCGACTTCGTCCATACGCTGGGTGACGCCCATCTCTACGCCAACCATTTCGAGCAAGCGAAGCTGCAGCTTTCGCGCACGCCGAAGACGCTGCCGACCATGCGCCTCAATCCGGAGGTCCGCGACCTGTTTGCCTTTCAATTCGAAGACTTTAGCCTTGAAGGCTATGAGGCTGATTC
>DBUL01000239.1:0-26124 GCA_002307905.1 Rhizobiaceae bacterium UBA1291 | reverse complement strand
ATGCCGGGCGTGGAGACCCTCAGCAGCCTGGAAGAGGCACTTGCCAGGGCCAAGGAGATCGCCATCGCCTCGGGTGTCGACGTCGTGTGCGTGGCCGGCGGCGGTGAGATCTATCGCCAGGCACTGCCGCTCGCGGACGAACTGCATGTCACGCATGTCGAAGCCGAAGTCGATGGTGACACTTTGTTTCCGGCGATCGACCCGGCGGTGTTCGAGATGATCGAGGAAATGGCGGTGCCGGCCGGCGAAAAGGACAATTATCCGACGCGCTACGCCGTTTATCACCGACGATGAGCGGCATAACGCACTATTTCTCATCACTCGCGAAGAAGTTAAGTGCTTTCCGTTGAAAGCAAGGATGCCGATCCCTATAACGGGACTAACGTCCGCGCGGGGCCGATAGGCAGCCGCGTAGGGATCGGGAGCGACAACAAGCTAAGAGGTATGAATGCCCTGGAGCAATCAGAACGGCGGCGGCGGCCCATGGGGCGGCGGTGGCGGCGGTAACAATCAGGGCCCCTGGGGGCAGGGGCCGAACCGGCCGCGTGGCGGCGGCGGCAATACGCCTCCGGATCTTGAAGATCTGATCCGGCGTGGCCAAGACCGGCTGAAGAACATCGTGCCCGGAGGCTTCAACGGTGGCGTGATCGTCATCCTGGCGCTGGTGCTTGTCGCATTCTGGATGGTTCAAGCGATCTATACCGTTCAGCCGGACGAACGCGGCGTTGAACTGCGCTTCGGCAAGCCGAAGGAAGAAATCTCCATGCCTGGCCTGCACTTCCATGCCTGGCCGCTGGAGACCGTCGAGATCACCAAGGTGACCGAACAGCAGCAGAACATCGGCGCCAAGGCTTCGACCTCGTCGAGCGCTGGCCTGATGCTGTCCGGCGACCAGAATATCGTCAACGTCCAGTTCTCGGTCCTCTACACCGTTAGCGACCCGAAGTCCTTCCTGTTCAATATCGAGGTTCCGCAGGTGACCTTGCAGCAGGTCGCCGAGAGCGCCATGCGCGAAGTCGTCGGCCGTCGTCCGGCCCAGGACATTTTCCGCGACGCTCGTCAGCAGATCGCTGCCGACGTCAAGGCGATCATGCAGGGAACGATGGACAGCTACGGTTCCGGCATTTCGATCAATGCGGTGGCGATCGAAGACGCGGCTCCGCCGCGCGAGGTCGCTGACGCCTTCGACGAAGTCCAGCGCGCCGAGCAGGACGAAGACCGCTTTGTCGAGGAAGCCAATAAGTATTCCAACCAGCAACTTGGTCAGGCACGTGGTCAGGCCGCACAGATCCGAGAAGAGGCGGCCGCTTATAAGGACCGCGTCGTCAAGGAAGCCGAGGGTGAGGCGCAGCGCTTCGTCGATATTCACGAGGAATATAGCAAGGCACCGGATGTCACCCGCAAGCGCCTATATCTCGAAACCATGGAGCAGGTTCTGAAAAGCTCGAACAAGGTTATCCTGGGCGATCAGCAACAGGGCGTTGTGCCTTATCTGCCGCTCAACGAACTCGGCCGCATGGGCCAGACCCAGACTCAGGGAGGCAATTGATCATGTCCAATCGTCTCGCTTATGTCCTGATCGGACTCGCCGCCCTGTTGTTGCTGGTCTATTCGTCGGTCTTTGTCGTCAATGAGCGCCAGCAGGCCGTCGTTGTGCGCTTCGGCCAGATCCAGGCCGTCCACTCCGAGCCGGGCCTTTACTTCAAGTTGCCGTTTGCTTTCGCCGACGCTGATCGGGTTCAATATGTTCCGGACCAGGCCCTGCGCTTCGACCTCGACAATATCCGTGTCCAGGTCTCGGGCGGCAAGTTCTACGAGGTTGATGCCTTCGTGGTCTACAAGATCACCAATCCCCGCCGCTTCCGCGAAACGGTTTCGGGCGACCGGGATTCGGCCGAAGCGCGTCTGCGCACCCGTCTCGACGCGTCTCTGCGTCGTGTCTACGGTCTGCGTGGTTTCGAGGCGGCGCTGTCGGATGCGCGTGCATCGATGATGCAGGAAGTTCGTGACGACCTCCGGGTCGACGCCGAATCGCTCGGCATCACCATTTCCGACGTGCGCATTCGCCGGACCGACCTCACCCAGGAAGTCTCGCAGCAGACCTTCGAGCGCATGAAGGCCGAACGTCTGGCCGAAGCCGAACTGATCCGCGCCCGCGGTAACGAAGAGGGCCAGCGCCGCCGCGCCATCGCCGACCGCCAGGTCGTCGAGCTGCAGGCGGGTGCGCAGCGCGATTCGGAAATCCTGCGTGGTCAGGGTGACGCCGAACGCAACCGGGTCTTCGCCGAAGCCTTTGGTCGCGACGAGGCTTTCTTCGAGTTCTATCGCTCGATGCAGGCTTATGGCGGGGCGCTGGGCGGCACCGGAACGACCATGGTGCTGTCGCCGGATACCGACTTCTTCCGCTTCTTCAACCAGGCGCAGGGCGGAATTCCCGCTTCACCGGCGGTTCCTGCTGCGCCGGCGGCTCCGGCCGCAGACGCCGCGCCGGTCGTCGGCAACTGACGTCGGCCATGGCGGATCTGCTCGCAGGTTTTGCCTTATTCCTGATTATCGAGGGGCTGGTCTATGCACTGGCCCCTCGATTTCTTGTCCAGATGGCGCGCCTGCTCCCGACGATTCCACCGGAGCACTTGCGGCTCGCTGGCCTGATCTCCGTGACCTGCGGTGTCGGGCTCGTCTGGCTGGTGCGTGGCTAGCCCCGGCAGGCGGCTGCTCCGCTGAAATTGATTTCCCCTTTCATCTTTCCGCCTTATGCTTCGGCCAAAAAAGACGCCTGTTCGCGAGAGGAAGACCGCATGACCCGGACCGCCGCCAAGTCCCGCACGCTCATCCCGGCCCTGTTGCTCGGTACGGCCCTGGCCTTCGGTTCGCTCGGTTCGACACCTCCCGCCCTTGCGCAGGGTCCGGAATCGGTTGNNTGCTGGGGGCGGTCGTCAACATCTCCACTTCGCAGAGCGTCAAGGAAGAGGGCGAAGGGCCGGTGCAGCAGGTGCCGGAGGGCTCGCCGTTCCAGGAACTGTTCGAAGACTTCTTCAAGAACCGCGGCAAAGAGGGCGGCAACAACAGGGTCAATTCGCTCGGTTCCGGCTTCGTCATCGATCCGAGCGGCTTCATCGTCACCAATAACCACGTGATCGAAGGCGCCGACGACATCGAGGCCGTCTTCCCGGACGGTTCGAAACTCAAGGCCAAGCTGATCGGCACCGACACGAAGACCGACCTTTCGGTTCTCAAGGTCGAGCCTCCGTCTCCGCTGACCGCCGTAAAGTTCGGCGATTCGCGCAAGATGCGGATCGGCGACTGGGTCATGGCGATCGGAAACCCGTTCGGGCTTGGCGGTTCCGTCACTGTCGGCATCATCTCGGCCAGCGGCCGCAACATCAACNNTGAACGGCGAGGTGATCGGCATCAACACGGCGATCATCTCGCCCAGCGGCGGCTCGATCGGCATCGGCTTCGCGGTGCCGACCGAACTTGCCGAGAACGTCATCAAGCAGTTGATCGAGTTCGGCGAGACCCGGCGCGGCTGGCTCGGTGTGCGTATCCAGCCGGTTTCCGACGAAGTGGCGACAAGTCTCAAGATCGGCAAGGCGCGCGGCGCATTGGTAAGCGGACTCGTCAAGGGCGGTCCGGTCGAGAACGGCCCGATCAGGGTCGGCGACGTGATCATCGGCTTTGATGGCAAGAGGGTGGATGACACACGCGACCTGGTGCGGATCGTCGCCGAAAGCGCGGTCGGTGCCGAGGTTGAAGTGGTGGTCCTGCGCGACGGCCAGGAACAGAAGATGAGCGTTGAGCTCGGACGGCTGGAAGACGAGAAGGCGGCCGAGGTGGCTGTGGCGCCGGAGGACAGCGTCCTGCCGCCGGGGGAAGGCGAGGGAGAGGGCGAGGAAGCGGTGCCGGGTGACGAGGGCGAGCAGCAATCGCCGGGCGTACAGGGTGAGCCTTTGCCAGCGATTCTCGGAGCGATCGGCATCGAACTCGGCCCGCTCGACGATGCGGCGCGCAAGACCTATTCGATCGCCGAGAGCGTCGAGGGCGTGGTGATCACCGCCGTCGAGCCGGGGTCTGCTGCGGCGGAAAAGGGGCTGGAGCCAGGTCAGGTCATTGTCGAGGTGGCACAGGAATTCGTCGAGACGCCGGAAGCGGCTGCGGAGACGCTCGGCGCCTTGAAGAGCGAGGGTCGGCGCAATGCCTATGTGATGATTTCCGACGCCAAGGGCAATCTGCGCCACGTCGCCATTCCGCTGGAATAGGGCTGCAACCTGCACATGATCTGTACTCCGTTCAGTCCGGCCGGCTGATCCGGTAAAGCACATGCCGCTTCAGATGCGGATGGCTGTCGGGTACGCGCGGATGGTCGAAGTCTCCGTCCGCGTCGCGGTGCATGCCAATCCGCTCCATGACCGCCGTCGAACGCCTGTTGGCTTCAACCGCGAAGGCAACGATTTCGGACAAGCCCTTGGCCTTGAATCCGAATTGGACGAGAGCGCCTGCCGCTTCTGTGATATAGCCATTGCCCCAGAAGCGGGTCGCCAGACGCCAGCCGATCTCCATCGTCTCCTTCGGCAGGACCGGGAACAGTCCCGCCTTCGACAGGCCACAGAAGCCGATCGGCTCGGCGTCCTGCTTCAATTCCAGGGCATAGAGGCCGAGCCCGGTCTCCTCGATCATGGCGCGGGCGCGCTGCATGAGGCCATCGGCTTCCTCGGCTGAGCGGCGAAACGGAAAGAACTCCATCACCTTCGGGTCGCGGTTGATCTCGCGAAACAGGTCGCGATCGTCGTCCCGCCAGTTGCGCAGGATCAGACGTGGCGTTTCGAGGATCAGTCCCATGGCTGCTTACCGTTGCTGCTCAGGGCGTAACGAAATCGGTCTTGCGGTAGCCCTGGAGGTAGAGCAGGGCGGTCAGGTCGCCGTGGTCGATGCGGATCTTTGCCTGGGCGGCGACCGAGGGCTTGGCATGAAGGGCGACGCCGGAGCCGGCAAGCTCCAGCATGCCGAGATCATTGGCGCCGTCGCCGACGGCAATCGCCTCGTGGGTGCCGATGCCGAGGCGGGCGGAGATGTCGATAAGCGCGTCGACCTTGGCCTGTTTGCCGAGGATCGGTTCGGCCACTTCGCCGGTCAGGATGCCGTCCTTTTCCAGAAGAATGTTGGCGCGATTTTCATGGAAACCGAGGCGGGCGGAGATCGGCGCGGTAAAGACCGTGAAGCCGCCGGAGACGAGCACGGTGTAATGTCCCTTGGCCTTCATCGTGGCGATCAGTTCCAGGCCGCCGGGGGTCAGCGTGATGCGCTTTTCGATCACCTCGTCGACCACCTTGATCGGCAGGCCCTTCAATAGCGCGACCCGTTCGCGCAGCGCCGGCTCGAAAGCGATCTCGCCGTTCATGGCGCGGGCGGTGATCAGCGACACCTTGTCTTTGAGGCCGACTTCGGCCGCCAGTTCGTCGATGCATTCCTGGCCGATCATGGTGGAATCCATGTCGGCGATCAGGAATTTCTTGCGCCGCGTGTCGGCGTCCTGCACGGCGACGTCGATCTTCTGATCGCCGATCAGCGCGCGAAGCGCGGCTTCAGCGGCCTTCTCGTCGGTGCCATCCTTCAGCACGATGTCGCAGGCGATTCCGTCGGCAAGCCAGTAGAGACCGGAGGCCGCGAGGCTTTCGGCGGCGCGCTCGGCAAGCGCCGGCTCAAGGATCGGATTTGACGGATTGGCGAGAAGCGTGGCAACGAAGGCCATGATGGAAAACCCTGAAAACGACATCGACGCGATCCTGATAACCGGGCCGACCGCCAGCGGCAAGTCCGCCCTGGCGCTGGAACTGGCAAAGCGGCACGGCGGCCACGTCATCAATGCCGACAGCATGCAGGTCTATGATACGCTGAGGGTGCTGACCGCGCGTCCGTCGGAGACGGAGATGGAGGGCGTGCCGCATCATCTCTATGGCCATGTGCCGGCGGGTGCTGCCTATTCGACCGGCGACTGGCTGCGGGACGTGTCGGCGCTGGTCGCGGATCTCAAGGCAAAGGGCGCGCTGCCGGTGATCGTCGGCGGCACCGGGCTCTATTTCAAGGCGCTGACCGGCGGGCTCGATGAGATGCCGGCCATTCCGGCGGAAATCCGCACGCACCTGCGTGAGCGACTGATCGCGGAGGGTGCGGAGGCGCTTTACCGGGCGCTTGAAAGCCGCGATCCGGCCATGGCCGCGCGGCTCGGCCGCCAGGATGGACAACGCATCGTGCGGGCGCTGGAAGTGCTGCAGGCGACCGGCCGGTCGATTGCCGCGTTCCAGGGGCAGGGCGGGCCGGTGATCGTCGATCCCGAGCGGGCGAAGAAGATCGTCAAGCTTCCAGACCGCAGGCTGCTGCACGAGCGGATCAACCGCCGCTTCGCGCGGATGTTCGACGACGGCGCGGTCGCGGAAGTCGAGGCGCTGCTCAAGCTTGGGCTTTCGCCGGAGATGCCGGCGATGAAGGCGATCGGCGTTTCGCAGATCGCCGCCATGCTGCGGGGGGAGATGACGCCGGATCAGGTCGTCGAGACGGCCTCGGCCGCCACTCGGCAATATGCCAAGCGGCAGATGACCTGGTTCCGGAACCAGATGGACGAGAGCTGGGAGAGGATCGGCTGAGCTTGTCGCTCAATCCTTCCGGTAAAGGCTCGACAGCGGCTTCTTCAGGATGCTTTCGCGCAACGACGAGCCCGGTTCGCGCCGGATCGACGGGGCGGGTTCGCTCCGGTCCAGCGGCGGTTGCGGCTGGGGCCGGGCGGCATAAGGCTCCCGGACCGTCTCCGACGGATCCTCGAAGCGGCGGGCGTAGCGGGCGGGCTCCTCCGACAGTGCGGTGCGCGGCAGCATGTCCGGGCGGTAGGGTTCGATGGGCGGGGTATCAAGCCGCGGTCTGTCGAACTGGGCAACGTCGGGCTGTGGGGTGTCGAGCCGCGCATAGGGGCGCTGCAATGCCGGTTCCGGATGGCGCAGGGCCGGCGGGACCGATTGCGGCGGCGGCGTCATCAGGGCCTGGCGGATTTCCTCGAAGCTCGCATCGTGGCCGAGATGGGGCAATGCCTCGTTCTCGGGGATTCCGGCTCTCGGCAGTTCGCCCGTCGCGGCGCCCGGCGCGTATTCGTCCGCGTCGTCGAGACCGCCCGACAGTCCGGAGTCAAAACTTTGCTGGAAGGCGGAAATGTCGGGGCCGGAAATGGCACGCATGCGGCTGACGATGGTGCGAAGGTCGACCGTGTCGGGGCTGTCCTCGGAGACCTTGGCGGTGACGCCGTTCGCCTTCGGCAGGTGGCTTTCGTCGACGCGCGAAAAGCGCATGCGCATCGGCACGGCAATGGCCTCGCCAAACGCGATCGCTTCGCCATTGCCGATCGAGGAGATGAAGCTGGTGGTGGAGATCGACGAATCGGGAATGGCCGAGCGGATGATCTCCTGGTCGCGGTCGTTGGCAAGGCGCATGGCAAAGAGCGTCGAGCACTGCGACAGGATCGTCTGGTCGAGTTCGCCGGGACGCTGGGTGACGATGCCGAGCGAGACGCCGTATTTGCGGCCTTCCTTGGCGATCCGGGCGATGGCCTGGCGGGTCGGGAAGAAGCCGAGATTGGGATCGGCGGGCACGGAACGGTGGGCTTCCTCGCACACGACCAGCATGTGGATCGCGCCGTTCGACCAGAGCGCCAGTTCGAACGCCATGCGGCAGAGAACGGAGGCGACGGAATTGACCACTTCCGACGGGATGCCGGCGAGCTGGAAGGTCGCGATCGGCCGATCGTCTCCCGGGATGCGGAAGATATGGGCGATCGTCTCCATGATCGTGTCGCTGATCGTGTTGTTGGAGAACATGAAATGATAACGCGGGTCGTTGATCGCCGCCATGACGCGCATCTTCAAGGAGCGCAGCATGGGCTTTTCGCCGCGTCCCTCGAGCCGGCCGATGCGTTCGTCGATCAGTGCCAGAAGGTCGGCGATGCGATAGGGCACCGGCGTGTCGGCGGTGATCGAGCTCTTGTCGCCGGAGCGGCGCATCAGCGCGCTCTCATTGCCGCGGAAGGCGCGTTTGGCCTCCGGCATCAGGTCGCGCAGGATGTCCAGCTCTTCGGCGATCGGCGGGCGGCCGCGGAACAGGACTTCGGCGAATTCCTCGAGCCGCATCAGCCAGAAGGGCAGGTCCAGCGTATCGGTGTCGATGACAACGGCGTGTTCGGGGAAGGCGGCGGCGAATTCGTTGTGCGGGTCGAGGATCAGCACGCGCAGCTTGGGATCGCTCTCGATCGCCTTGCGCAACAGCAGCGAGACGGCGGTCGACTTGCCGACACCGGTCGAGCCGACCACCGCGAAGTGCTTGGACAGCATGGAGGGGACGTGGATGGTCGCGTCGATACTCTCGTCTTGGGTGAGCTTGCCGATCACGGCGGTATCGCCCATGCGGGTGTCGTAGATGCGCAAGAGGTCGGCGGCGCGGATGCGATGGGCGATGGCGCCGAGATAGGGATAGCGTGAAATGCCGGTCGAGAAGAGCTCGCTGCCGTCGTCGCCGACATGCACTTCGCCGAGCAGCTCGACCTCGATGAGGAAGGTGTTGTCCTCACCTTCGCCCCAGTCCTTCGTTCCGGTCTGCATCGAATAGGCGAGCGCGACGACGCGGTTCCTGCCAACCGTGATCGAGATCAGCCGACCGACCGACCAGAGCTCGGTCAGGTCCGTTCCGCCACCCTCAGCGATCGCGGCGATCGTCGCACGCGAACCGTTACAGGCAACGACGCGGCCGAGGAAACGGTTTCCCGGCGCCAGCTGGTCGCGGCGATCCTGCTCTCCGGCCTGGCCGGACGTGTGGAGATCATGATTGCGCAAAGCCTACTCCCTGGTCCGGGCGCAGTATAGTGTCGCAGGCTTTAACAGCGCGTATAGTTCTCACCTGAAATCTGCCAGCGGCGGACACCGGGACGGCGTTTCGCCGCAAGTTTTTGGCCGGCTGTGCGTTGACGCATGTTCCATTTGTGTCTATCAATCTGAACATGAACATTTCACAGATCCTTATTGTGGTGGGAAAGCGCATGGGCAGGGTGGTGTAACCACCCGGCGACAGCCACCCATGCGCTACAGACGGGCTCCTCAAGGGGGCCTTTTTTTATGGCCGAAACCGGGGTAGCAACTCCATCCAGGGCAATCCAGCAAGACAGAATGAGACGGGAAGAGGCATGACGGGCAAAGACAATCAGATGACGGGCGCCGAGATCGTCCTCAAGGCGCTGAAGGATAACGGCGTCGAGCATATTTTCGGCTATCCGGGCGGGGCCGTATTGCCGATCTATGACGAGATCTTCCAGCAGGAGGAGATCCAGCATATTCTGGTGCGCCACGAACAGGGAGCCGGCCACGCGGCCGAGGGCTATGCCCGCTCGACCGGCAAGGTCGGGGTCATGCTGGTGACCTCCGGGCCGGGGGCCACCAATGCGGTGACGCCGCTGCAGGACGCCCTGATGGACGGCGTTCCGCTGCTCTGCATCCCGGGCCAGGTTCCGACTTCGCTGATCGGTTCCGACGCCTTCCAGGAATGCGACACCGTCGGCATCACCCGGCCGTGCACCAAGCACAACTGGCTGGTCAAGGACGTCAACGATCTGGCCCGCATCATCCACGAGGCCTTCCGCATCGCCCAATCCGGTCGTCCCGGACCGGTACTGGTCGACGTGCCCAAGGACGTGCAGTTTGCCACCGGCACCTATACGCCGCCGGAAAACCATGCGATCCAGAAGAGCTACCAGCCGCAGGTCCAGGGCGATATCAACGCCATCCGCGCCGCCGTCGAGCTGATGGCCAATGCGCGCCGGCCGATCATTTATTCTGGTGGCGGCGTCGTCAATTCCGGGCCGGAAGCCTCCAAGCTGTTGCGCGAACTGGTCGAACTCACCGACTTCCCGATCACCTCGACGCTGATGGGGCTCGGCTCCTATCCAGCCTCGGGCAAGAACTGGCTCGGCATNNGCGACGTCATGGTCTGCATCGGCGCGCGCTTCGACGACCGCATCACCGGACGCCTCAACGCGTTCTCGCCGAACTCGAAGAAGATCCACATCGATATCGATCCGTCGTCGATCCACAAGAACGTCCGGGTCGACGTTCCGATCACTGGCGATGTCGGCCGCGTGCTGGAAGACATGGTGCGCCTGTGGCGTGCCCTGCCAAAGAAGCCCGAGGCCGGCCAGACGGCAGAGTGGAAGGCGAGGNNATTCCTTTGCCTATACGCCGTCGAAGGACGTCATCATGCCGCAATATGCCATCGAGCGGCTGTCGGCGCTGACGCAGGGCCGCGACACATACATCACCACGGAAGTCGGCCAGCATCAGATGTGGGCGGCGCAGTATTTCGGCTTCGAACAGCCGAACCGCTGGATGACTTCGGGTGGTCTCGGCACTATGGGCTACGGCCTCCCGGCGGCGATCGGCGCGCAGATTGCCCATCCGGAAAGCCTCGTCATCGACATTGCCGGCGATGCTTCGATCCAGATGTGCATCCAGGAAATGTCTTGCGCCGTGCAGTACGAGGCGCCGGTCAAGATCTTCATCCTCAACAACCAGTACATGGGCATGGTCCGCCAGTGGCAGCAGCTCTTGCACGGCAACCGTCTGTCGCACTCCTATACCGAAGCGCTACCGGACTTCGTCAAGCTCGCCGATGCTTACGGCGCGGTCGGCCTGCGCTGCGAGAAGCCGGACGATCTCGATGACGCCATCCTCGAGATGATCAACGTCAAGAAGCCGGTGATCTTCGACTGCCGCGTCGCCAACCTTGCCAACTGCTTCCCGATGATCCCGTCGGGCAAGGCCCACAACGAAATGCTGCTCCCGGACGAGGCGACCGACGAGGCGGTGGCGAACGCCATCGACGCCAAGGGCCGCCAGCTGGTTTGACGATTGAAATAGGAACAGAGACATGAACGCACATCAGCAGCCCACCGGTTCGGCCTATTTCATCGCCAAGGAAACCGCCGCCGTCGAAAGCCATACGCTCTCCATCCTGGTTGACAACGAACCGGGCGTTCTCGCCCGGGTGATCGGCCTGTTCTCCGGTCGCGGCTACAACATCGAAAGCCTGACGGTCTCCGAGACCGAGCATGAGGCGCATCTGTCGCGCATCACGGTGGTGACGCGGGGCACGCCGAGCGTGCTCGAGCAGATCAAGGCGCAGCTCGAGCGGATCATCCCCGTTCACCGGGTGGTGGATCTGACGGTGCGCGCCCGCGATCTCGGCCAGGAGCGGCCGGTCGAGCGCGAAGTGGCGCTGGTCAAGGTGGCCGGCACCGGCGAGACCCGCGCCGAAACGCTGCGCCTGGCCGATGCCTTCCAGGCCAAGGTCATCGACGCGACCGTCGAGCACTTCATCTTCGAGATCACCGGCAAGTCGTCGAAGATCGACCAGTTCGTAGCGATCATGAAGCCGCTGGGTCTCAACGAAATCTGCCGCACCGGGATTGCCGCGATGAACCGTGGCCCGCAGGGCATGTGATCGGCCGCAAGGTCGAACAAGACGGCAGCGGGCGCCCTTGCGGCGCCCGTTTGCGTTCGTCGGTCCAGCGATGCATGGGGTGCCGGCGGGACGGCTGTGCGCTAGAACATCGACATCTGGGCCGGTGCCGGCTTGGCTTTTGCCTCGCCGGTTTCAGCCTCGGCATTTTCCGTTTCGATCTCTGCAACCTTGCGGGGTTTCGCATTAGCGGTGCCAACGGGCCTGGCGGGCTTTGTCTTCGCCGCCGGCAGTGCCTCCGATCCGGCCGCACCAATCTCCTCGAGGAAACCGGACAGGACCTTGTCCAACGTATCGCGCACCAGGGCATAGTGAACGAACTGGCCGCGCTTTTCGCGGCTGATCAGGCCGGCGGTTTCGAGGATGGTGAGGTGCTGGGAGACGGATGGTTTTGCCATGTCGAAGCGCGAGGAGATTTCGCCGGCGGTGAGGCCGGAGGCGGCGAGATGCTGGAGGATCGCACGGCGCGGCGCGGCGGCCAGCGCCTGGAAAACCTGCTGTATGCGACGTTCGTCGAGGCTGGCGGCTGCGCCCTTCTTCGTCTGCTTTTTCAAGCCTGCGCTCCTGTCGGGTTCCTCTTTGTTGGGGTTTCTATAATTAGGAAACTACCGAAATGTCCAGCCTGTAGCCGGCCTCTTGATATTTAGGTTCTCAGCTCATTGGCTTCATGGCGAGTGGACGATCTTTAAGGGCATAAGTTTACAGCATGTCGAGCGCCATCTTGCGCGCCGGAGGTGGGAAGGCGGCGTCGAGGACGGCCCAATCCTCGTCGGAGATATCGAGGTCTACTGCGTCGCGGTGTTCGCGCTCGCGCCGGAGGTTTGCACTCTTCGGAATGGCGATCACGCCCTCGCGTTCCAGCAGGAAGGCGAGGGCCACCTGGGCGGGGGTGGCCTGATAGGCCTTGGCGATGTGGATGAGTTGGGGATGGTGGACGAGCCGGCCCTGCTCGATCGGCGAATAGGCCATGACCGGGACGCCGCGCGCCTGGCACCAGGGAAGGAGATCGTGTTCGATGCCGCGCCGCGACAGATTGTAGAGCACCTGGTTGGCAGCGCATTTCACGCCATCGGGCAGGGAGAACAGTTCCTCCATGTCGGCGGTGTCGAAGTTGGAGACACCCCAGGCGCCGATCTTTCCGGCGGCCTTCAAAGCCTCGAAGGCGGCGATCGTTTCGGCCAGCGGGTGTTCGCCGCGCCAGTGCAGCAGGTAGAGGTCGATGCGGTCGGTGCCGAGTCGATGAAGGCTGGCCTCGCAGGCGGCGATCGTGCCTTGCCGGCTGGCGTTCCATGGATAGACCTTGCTCACCAGGAAGACCTCGTCGCGGCGGTCTTCCAGCGCCTTGCCGACGATGAGTTCCGCTCCGCCTTCGCCATACATCTCCGCGGTGTCGATGAGCGTCATGCCGAGGTCTATGCCGAGCCGCAGGCTGTCGATCTCGTCGCGGGCGCGAGCCTTCGTCTCGCCCATCTGCCAAGTGCCGAGGCCAAGCGCCGGGATCTGGATACCAGAGGGCAGGGTCACGGTCGGGATCGGGTCGTGCATCGGGTTTCTCAACTCCTTCTATTTCGCCAGCTTAGCCAAGCGTCGCACGGTTTCAATCCTTGGCCGATTGCATCGGTGACAAATCGACGGTGGCGGGACGCCGCGTCCGAGACTATCGTGCCGCGGGTTCTACGGGAGACTTTTCTTGGATACCGCGACATTGACCGCGCTCATGACCTTCGCCTTCGCCACCTCGATCACACCGGGGCCGAACAATATGATGCTGTTTGCCTCAGGCGTGAACTTCGGTTTTCGCCGGACGATCCCGCATATGCTGGGCATCGGAGCGGGTTTCCTGTCGCTGCTGATTGGCGTGGGCCTCGGCCTGGGTGCGCTGCTGGCGACCGTGCCCATTCTCTATACGGGGCTCAAGATCGCCGGCGGGCTCTATCTTCTCTACATCGCCTGGAAGATCGGTTCGTCGCGGACGCTGGGCGAGGGGACTTCGAGCGGCCAGCCAATGACGTTCCTCGGGGCTGCGGCCTTCCAGTGGGTCAACCCGAAAGCCTGGGTGATGGCGGTGACCGCAATGGCGGTCTATGTCGATGAGCGGAGCTACCTCTGGAGCGTCTTCATCGTCGGTGTGGTCTTTGCCGCGGTCAACCTGCCGAGTGTTTCCACCTGGGCCGGCTTCGGTTCGGTCCTGCGCGAATGGCTCTCCGTGCCGGTGCGGCTCAAGTGGTTCAACATCACCATGGCGGTGCTCCTCGTCGCCAGCCTCTGGCCGATGCTGCGCTGAGGCCCAAAGCCCCGCGACGTCGAAGAGATAACGGCACGCCGAGATCTTGGCTGGCTTGCTGATCTCCATCACATTTCATTCAGGTCACGAGAAATCGCCCGGTTCGGTTTGTTTCGTGGTCCATCTTTGGCTAGGTTCCGGCGTGATGATCTCCATCAGAGAGCGCAACGGCAAGAGAGGCCAATGACGATGACATCAGAAGCAGAACGCACTCCATCGCAAGACTGGCACGCCATCGAGGCCAGGGAGGTTTTGGATGCGCTCCAGTCATCGGCCGGCGGCCTCAGCGCCGAAGAAGCCACAGCACGCCTCTCACGATACGGCCATAACAGGTTGCCGGAACCGCCGCGACCCAGTGCGCTGCGTCGCTTCCTGCTGCAATTCCACAACCTGCTGATCTATGTGCTTATTGGCGCCGCCGTCATCACGCTCGCGCTCGGCCATTTTATCGATACAGCCGTCATTCTCGCCGTCGTCATCGTCAACGCTGTTATCGGCTACAT
The DNA here is from genome assembly GCA_002307905.1 of Rhizobiaceae bacterium UBA1291. Classification (GTDB taxonomy): domain Bacteria; phylum Pseudomonadota; class Alphaproteobacteria; order Rhizobiales; family Rhizobiaceae; genus Allorhizobium. Next base: position 11,796 of record DBUL01000239.1, on the reverse strand, counting down.
GCAGGAGGGCAAGGCGGAGCAGGCAATGGCGGCCATCCGCAGCATGCTCGCACCGCATGCCTCGGTGCTGCGCGACGGCGCGCGGCGCGAGGTCGTCGGCGAGGAGATCGTGCCGGGCGACGTTGTCCTGATCGAAGCGGGAGACAAGGTGCCCGCCGATCTTCGACTGCTGTCGGCCCATGCGCTTTCGATACAGGAGGCCATACTGACCGGAGAATCGGTTCCGGTGGAAAAACGCAGCCACCCTGTGGCGGTCGATGCCTCGCTCGGCGACCGGTTGTCGCTGGCCTATTCAGGAACGCTGGTGACCGGTGGTCAGGGCAGAGGCGTCGTCATCGCGACGGGCCAGGGAACCGAGATCGGGCGGATCAGCGGCATGTTGTCCGATGTCGAGGAACTGACGACGCCATTGGTGAGCCAGATGGACGCCTTCGCGAGATGGCTGACGGTTCTGATACTCATCATTGCGGCCCTATTGCTCGTGTTTGGCTATTTTGTCGAGCATCTCGAGTTTGGCGATACATTCATGGCCGTCGTCGGGCTTGCTGTTGCCGCGATCCCGGAAGGTCTGCCTGCGGTTCTGACCATTACCCTTGCGATCGGCGTGCAGGCCATGGCGCGGCGCAATGCCATTGTCCGGCGCCTTCCGGCGATCGAGACAATCGGCGCCGTATCAGTCATCTGCACCGACAAGACCGGAACCTTGACCCGCAACGAGATGATGGTTGCATCGGCGGTGGCTGCTGCCGGCGAGTACACCGTCGAGGGAACGGGCTATGAGCCCAGTGGCGCCATCACAAGGGATGGCAAGGACGCGGCCGGGGAGCAGCACCTGCTGTCCGAACTGGCGCTGTCGTGTGCCTTGTGCAATGACGCCCATATCCGCAAACATGATGGCATATGGGCGGTGGAAGGCGACCCCATGGAGGGCGCACTTCTGGCCTTCGCGGGCAAATTGGGCAAGAGCCAGGAAAACGGCCTGTCCGGCTGGACGCGGATCGACACAATCCCCTTCGATTCCCGCAGTCGGTTCATGGCCGTGCTTTGCCGCGAGGACACCGGCAGGGTCATTGCTTTCGTCAAGGGTGCGCCGGAGCGCATGCTGGAGATGGCGGCGGACCAGCGTCGGGCCGACGGCGGCGAGGAGCCGGTGGATCTTCCGTTCTGGCGGCAAAAGGTGGACCAGGTGGCTGCAAGAGGCCAGAGGGTGCTTGCGCTTGGAACGGTGGAGCTTGATGCCGATGATACCGTCCTCGGCTACGAAAGCGTCGACGGCAGGCTGACGCTTCTCGGCATGGTCGGCATGATCGATCCGCCGCGGGCGGAAGTGATCGAGGCAATCGAAGAATGCCGGCTGGCCGGTATCCAGGTCAAGATGATCACCGGCGATCACGCCGCGACTGCTTCCGCGATCGGGCGGCAGATCGGTCTCGACAATCCGGACGAGGTGCTGACGGGCGCCGACCTCGAGCAGATGGACGACCGCGACCTCGAGGGCGCGGTCAGGTCGTGCAACATCTTCGCCCGCACCAGTCCGGAGCACAAGTTGCGGCTGGTCATGGCGCTGCAGGCGCAGGACAAGATCGTCGCCATGACGGGCGACGGGGTCAATGATGCACCGGCGCTCAAACGTGCGGATGCTGGCATAGCCATGGGCCTGAAGGGAAGCGAGGCTGCCAAGGAAGCGGCGGAACTCGTTCTGGCCGATGACAATTTCGCCTCGATCGTCGCCGCCGTGCGCGAGGGGCGGACCGTCTATGACAATATCAAGAAGGTTATCAGTTGGACCCTTCCGACCAATGGCGGTGAGGCCGCCACGATCATAGTGGCGCTCGTGTTTGGTTTCACTTTGCCGGTAACTCCGGTGCAGATCCTGTGGATCAACCTGATCACGGCAGTCACGCTGGGTATTGCCCTGGCGTTCGAGCCGACGGAGGAGGACACCATGCGGCGACCGCCGCGGCCGCGGGGCGATGCCATTCTCTCCGGCGACCTGGTCTGGCGCGTTATCCTGGTCTCCATCCTGTTTCTTGCGGGTGTATTCGGCATTTTCACCTACGCACAGGACCGTGGGTATTCGCTCGAGCTGTCCAGGACGATGGCCGTCAATACGTTTGTGGTGATGGAAATCTTCAATCTGTTCTTCATCCGCAACCTCTATGGCACATCGCTGACCTGGAAGGCCGTGCGTGGAACAAAGGTGGTGTGGCTGACCGTGGGGCTTGTGACGATCGGCCAGTTCGCCATCACCTACCTGCCGCCATTGCAGCGGGTTTTCGCGACCGAGGCGGTTCCGTTCTTCGATGGCCTGGTGATCATCGGTATTGGCGTCGCCCTGTTCGCCATTATTGAAACGGAGAAGCAGTTGCGCCTGATCGTCAAGAACCGGTTGGTACCCGAGAGGTAGGGAACCGTACTCCCCGTGCAATTCGTTGCTGCGGGGTTTTATCGGTTGCTTCTGTTCGCCGAATCCTGACAAGACCAGAGGATGCAGTTCGCACCCCAGCAGGACGAAGCCCTGAAAGCCGTTGCAAAGTGGCTGAAGGAGGGCAAGCAGCCGGTCTTTCGCCTGTTCGGCTATGCCGGCACGGGCAAGACGACGCTTGCCCGGCATTTTGCCGAACATGTCGATGGAGACGTGCTGTTTGCCGCCTNNGCAAGGCTGCACAGGTGCTGCGCTCGCGCGGCGCGAGCAATGCCCGGACCATTCACTCTCTGATCTACCGTCCGCGCGGCGAGGAAGCCGTGGAGGACGAGGAAACCGGCAAGACATCGATCGCGCCGATGTTTTCCATCAACCGGCAGAGCCCGCTCGCCAAGGCCGCGCTGATTGTCATCGACGAATGTTCGATGGTCGACGAACAGTTGGGTAGGGATTTGATGAGCTTCGGCACGCCGATCCTGGTGCTTGGCGATCCCGGCCAGTTGCCGCCGGTCTCCGGGGGCGGCTTTTTCACCGATCAGGAGCCTGACTATCTGCTCACCGACATTCATCGCCAGGCCCGCGACAATCCGATCATCCAGCTTGCCATGCACGTACGCGAGGGCAAGGAAATCATGTATGGGGACTACGGCACCGCCAAGGTGATCTCGAAGAACGAGGTGACGCAGGAGCTGGTTCTCGGCGCCGATCAGGTGCTCGTGGGCACCAACAAGACGCGGCGACGCTACAACAAGCGGCTGCGCGAGCTGAAGGGATTCACCGTTGATTACCCGCAGGCCGGCGACAAGCTGGTGTGCCTGAGGAACGACCAGGTAAAGGGGCTGCTCAACGGCTCGCTGTGGCAGGTGATGACTTCGTCGCGCGAGACTGTAAAACCCGGCATCAACCTGCTGATCAAGCCGGAAGACGACGACATGGATCGCGGGGCGGCCAAGATCAAGTTGCTCAAGGCGGCCTTCGAAGAAGTCGACGCTGAGATCCCGTGGACCACGCGCAAGCGTTACGACGAATTCGACTATGGCTATGCGCTGACCGTGCACAAGGCTCAGGGTTCGCAGTGGAACGACGTCGTGCTGTTCGACGAGAGCTGGGCGTTTCGCGATACGCGCGAGCGGTGGCTCTATACGGCGGTGACCCGCGCGGCGGAGACGCTCACCATCGTCAGGTGAGCGTCTGCCGTGGCCTTTACTGTTTCACCATGGCAAGGGTCATGACAACGTCGCGCTCGCCCTTGCCAGAGGCTGTGGCAATGTCGACCAGCGACTTGCCGGTCTCAGCCGCGGTGAAGCCCTTTTCCTTAAGCGTGGCGATCAAGGATTCTTCCGACTGGCCCAGGAGCGGGGCTATCTGGGCCGGCGTGCCCTTGGTCACGAGCTGGATCATCGCGACCTGCGGATTGGTGCCGGTTGCCGTGCCGGTGATGGCCGGCCAGGCGAAGACGAGGCCGGCGACAAGCGAGACACCGAGCGCGATCGCCATCGGCAGCCGCTTGAAATAGGAGAGGAACGGGCGCCAGTTTTTCCAGATGTGAAGGACGAATGGCAGGATCAGCACCATGCTCAGCCATTCGTGCATGCTGTGAAAGGCGGCGGAGCCGAAGTGGAAGAAGAGCGCGACGCCGGAGACGAGCGAGACCATGAAGAGGCCGGTCGTCAAAGGGGTAGCGTAACGGGCGAGGTAGGCAGGCATGGGAGTGACCCTTGATTTGTTCAGTACACGTCCCAATTAGGCCGCCGACGCTTGCGTGTCCCGTTAAATCCTTGTCATGTTTGACGAATTTCAATTTTCACGAGGCGACGACGCCGAACAGGACCGCCTTGGCGACAGCCTGAAAGCGGTTATTGGCCTCAAGCTTGCTTATGATCGTCGCCTCAAGCGCCGAGATTTGCGAGCTGGTCAGCTTCAGGGCACGTGCGACACGCAGCGGCGCATAGCCTTCGGCCATCAATTCGAGGCAGCGGTGCTCGAGGTCGGTCAATGAGAACGTGTCGCGCGCGACCGTGGGCCCGGACTGTCCATCGATAACGTCGTGCGACAGGAGGGAGGCCAGTTGCTGCAGTTGGCGGTGGATCGCCGAGAGACCGGCCGTTAGCTCGCGCTTGCGGGCAAGAAGCGCTTCTTCGAAAATTTCGTTGGCCTCGGCTTTGGATTGGGCGGATTTCAGCGAATCCATCAGGTCCTGGATGCCCGCGACTGGCATTCCGACCTCGCGGCAGGCGTTGATCAGTGCCATGCGGGCAATGTCCCTGCGGCCGTAGACGCGCATCAGGCCGATGCGTCTGGCGGAGATCAGGCCCTTTTCCTCGTAAAAATGAAGGGTGCGGTGGGTGACGCCGAAGATCTCGGCCATGTCGGCGATGGGGACCGGTTCTTCAGGGATGTCGCGGGGCAGGGGGATGTCGGGTAGGTATATGGCATCGGCTGGTGTGCCGTCGGCCCGCTGACTGTCGACCTGCAGATATTCCGATCCGTCCGCCATGACCTCCCCCGTCCAGCGTTGCATCAAGTCTGCGATATTCGAGGATCCCCATATGTGCGGAGACCGGTTTGGCGCATCCTCCCAGACGCCCATGCCGCTCAACCTGTTTCAGGTTGGGCTGCAACAGATTTGTGAAATTCAGAGTAGTCGGCTTGATCCGGTTTGGCAAACGCGATTGTCGAGCCGAGGGAGCCTGAGGAATGCCCGGCGGAAAGCGCGGCGCATCGATCGCAAGAGGCCGTCAAGGCCACAGAGGGATGGTTCGCAAGACAAGTCGGAGAGGGAGCGCGGTCCATCCATCAGTTTCCTCAATGAAAGCATGTGTGATTCTCGTTGGCCTTCCTCTTCGCGATCGCCTAAATGGTGATCGGACGAATGCCACCCCTCATGGATACTGCCGTATGCCCGCCAAGCTCTCCGTCAACCTCAACGCCATTGCCATGCTGCGCAACCGCCGGGATTTGCCCTGGCCGGACGTCGCCCATCTCGGTCGCATCGCGCTCGAAGCCGGCGCGAGTGGTCTAACGGTGCATCCGCGTCCCGATCAGCGGCATATCCGGTTTTCCGACCTTCCCGTTCTGCGGGCGCTGATCGACGACGCGTTTCCGCAAGCCGAATTCAATATCGAGGGCTATCCGACCGAGGAATTCCTGGCGCTGTGCGAGGCGACCGAGCCGGAGCAGGTGACGCTGGTGCCCGACGATCCGAGCCAGGCGACCTCGGACCATGGCTGGGACTTCGGCAGGAACCGGTCGTTCCTGACCGAAGTCGTCTCGCGGCTGAAGGGCAGGGGCATGCGCGTTTCGCTGTTTGCCGACGGCGACGGCAATGCCGAGGCGGTGAAACAGGCGCGCGAGACGGGCGCCGACCGGATCGAGCTTTATACCGGCCCCTATGGCGGTTGCTACGGCAATCCGGACAAGGCTGCCAAAGAGATCGACCGTCTCGGCCGCACGGCCGATGCCGCGCTTTCCGTCGGTCTCGGCATCAATGCCGGCCACGACCTGACAGTCGCCAATCTTCCGGCCCTCATCAAGCGCATTCCGAAGCTGGCCGAGGTGTCGATCGGCCACGGCCTGACGGCCGATGCGCTGGAGTTCGGCATGGCGGAAACGGTACGCCGTTTTCGCCATGCCTGCGGCCAGACGATCTGACGGCGGAAGGCGGTTCCGCGCGCTGGGCGGTCCCGCCCGGGGGGCTCGTCAGCCGATGGCGGCCTTGTTGGCTTCGAGGAAGTCCTTCAGCGACACGCGCTTGACGCCCGACAGGGTCTCGGCGTCGGCCGTCGCCATGGCGATCTTGCCTTCGCGCGTATTGGCGTCGAAGGACACGAAGGTCGGGATGAAGGGCGCTGGCACGCCGGCGGCGGTCATGCCTTGCGCAAGCTCAGCATCGGTCAGGTTGACGACGGTGAGCGGCTTGCCGGTCACGTCGCGCACCAGCGCGGCGATTTCTTCCGTCGTATAGGTCTTCTCTCCGGTCAGCGTGTAGATCGCGTTGCCTTCTGCCGGTTTGGCGAGGCCTGCGGCAATGGCGCGGGCAATGTCTTCGCGGGCGATGTGGGCGATTCGGCCATTGCCGGCCGAGGTGTACCAATGGCCGCTGGCGAGCGCCTGGGGCAGGCTCATGAACAGGTTCTCCATGTACCAGCCGTTGCGGAAGATGGTGTAGGCGAGGCTGGAGGCCTTGATCGCCTGTTCGGTTCCGAGATGATCGCCCTTGAAGGTGATCTCCGAATCGTCCGGCTGCGGCATCGAGGTGTAGAAGATGCGCCCGACGCCGGCGGCCTTGGCGGCCTCGACGGCAGCGCTGTGCTGTGCGAGGCGCTTGCCCGGGGTGGCGAGTTCGTCGGTGGAGACGATCAGAAGGCGGTCGATACCGGAAAACGCGACTTCGAGCGAGGCCTTGTCGTCGAAATCGACGCGGCGCGTTTCCAAGCCGAGGGCCGCCAGGTCGGCGAGCTTGGCGGTGTCGCGGCTGCCGGCGACGATGTCTGACGGGCTAAGCTTCTGGCTTTCGATCAGGTGCTTGATGATGAGGCGGCCGAGATGGCCGGCGGCGCCGGTGACGAGGATCTTGCTCATGGTCTTTCCTTTGGCGATGGCGGCAGGTGCTGCCGAACGAATAGCTGCTCTCAAAATGAGAGTTGCACTAGATTGGAGATTGACCGGCGCTTGTAAAGAAGGCAGTTTTTGGTGCCCACCTTACCTTTAGGGAACCGCCATGACTGTCGCCATTACTCGTTTTGAGGAAAAGATCGCCGGATACGGGGGTGACGGACCCAAGCTTGAGAACTGCCCGGTGCGCACGGTGATCGATCACATTGGTGGCAAATGGTCGACTCTGCTGCTGCTGGCGCTGGCGGAGAAGCCCTATCGTTTCGGCGAACTGAGGCGGCTGGTGCCGGACATTTCGCAGCGCATGCTGACGCAGACATTGCGCGACCTGGAGCGCGACGGCTATGTCCTGCGCACCGTGTTTCCGACCAAGCCGCCAAGCGTCGAATATCGCCTGACGGATCTCGGGCATTCGCTGTTCAAGGCGCTCTGCGTGCTGCTCGAATGGGCGGAGGTCAACTATCTGTCCGTAAAGGATGCCCGCCGTAGCTTCGACGAGCGCAACGCCTGAGGTCTTCTGCCGTCAGAGGTCAAGCGTCCAGGTCTGACCGTTGAGTTCAGGTCCGAACATCGTGTGCCTTTCCTCGGCGACGAGCCGGAAGCCCGCGGCGACGTAGATGTGGCGGGCCGTATGCAGGATGTCGTTGGTCCACAGAGTGAGCTGGCGGTAGCCGGCATTGCGGGCGAAGTGCACGCATTGCTCGACCAGAAGCTTGCCGAGACCAAGACCGCGGGACGATCCGTCGACATAGAGCATTCTGAGCTTGGCGATGTCGTCGCCGCCGTCCATCACAATGACCGAGCCGATGCGGATGCCGGCGCGCTCGGCGATCCAGCAATGATCGCGTCTTGCGTCGCAGCGCTCGAGGAAATCGGCGGCGACCTGGCTGACCAGCGCCTCGAAGCGCCCGTTCCAGCCAAATGTGCCGACATAGAACTCGGTCTGCGACTGGATCATCCAGCCGAGGTCGCCCGGACGGTGCGGACGCAGGACCGGGGTGGCGTGGGCGCTAGCGCCGGGCTCGATCAGGCGGGTGATGGTGGCCATTGCCTCGACGAGGGCAGCCAGTTCGGCCGGGCCGAGCGGCGCCACCATCTGGCGCAACTGGCTGCGGGAGAGCTCGGCCAGAGTCCCAAATTCGGTCCTCCCCTTGTCGGTGAGGCACAGACGCTGGCTTCGTCCGTCGGCCGGGTCCGGTGCGATNNACCATGACGATGTCCCGCTCGCGGAACTTCTTCAATATGCGGCTGAGATAGGCCGGGTCGAGGCGCAGGTCGCGCACGAGTTCCACGGCGAGAACCTGTCCCCGCGTACCGATCTCATAGACGATGCGGGCTTCTGCCAGCGTGTAGTCGGCCTTGAGATAGGCGCGGTCGAGGATGCCGATCCGGTCGGTGTAGAACCGGTTGAAGGCGCGCATCGCCTCGATGGTCGTGGCGTCTGTGGATTCGTGCATGGACCGGACCTCTTCGTGAGGTCCGATCGCTAGCATGGCAATTCCATTTCGACAATCAGTTTGTGGACGCAGTCAACTAAATGGCAACCCGCAGGGCAGGTTCGGCACTCAGCGCGAAATCGGCCGCGGCGCACGCATGGATGGTGGTCGAATCGAAGCCCGGCAGGGGCAGCGTATCGGCATCGAGCAGCAGGCAGATTTCCGTGCAACCAAGGATGACGCAATCGGCGCCGGCCAGCCTGGCCTTCTCGACAATGGCGATATAGGCCTCGCGCGAGGTTTCCTTCACCGTGCCGGCACAGAGTTCCTCGAAGATCACATCATGAACGATCGTGCGGTCCTCGGCATCCGGCACGCGCGGATCAAGGCCAAGCGCGCGCATGCGGTCGGTGTAGAAGCCATGTTCCATCGTATAGCGGGTGGCGAGCACCAGGGGACGGCGGAAACCGGCGGCCTTGATGGCCGCTGCGGTCTCGTCGACGATATGCAGGAGCGGAACCTCGAGGCGGGCGGGGATGCCGTCGGCGACCAAGTGCATGGTGTTGGTGCAGATGAGGATGCAGTCGGCGCCTGCAGCCTGAAGCCCGAGCGCGCAATCGGCAAGGCGCTTCTCGGCGAGATCCCAGCGGCCGGCCTTCTGGTAGCCGACGATCTCGGCGAAGTTGACCGAGTGCATCAGGACTTCCGCCGAGGCGATGCCGCCGAGTTCGGCGCGGACCATCTCGTTGATGAGGCGATAGTAGACCGCCGTGCTCTCGAAACTCATGCCGCCGATCAGTCCGATTGTCTTCATGGTCTTGTTCCCCTGGTTGGTGTCGGGGATTATGGCCAAGCCTTTGGGCAAACGGTTTGCATTATTTGCGAAAAGTGCAGAGGGTGACGCGTACCAATTGCGCGATCCGTCGGGATCCTGCACATTGAATGCATCAACATTCTATAAGGTGGGTCTCAAGTGCTCGACGATCGCGATCGGAAGATTCTGGATGCATTGCAGCGGGACGCCTCGGTTCCCATCGCCGAACTTGCCGAGCGGGTGGCGCTGTCGCCATCCGCCTGTTCGCGGCGCATCCAGCGGCTGGAGGAGTCGGGCTATATCGAGCGGCGCATCGCGGTGCTGGACCGCGAGCGGGTCGGCGTGCCGACCACCGTCTTCGCACTGGTCAAGACGGCGCATCACTCGGATGAGTGGATCGAGAGCTTTCGCCGGGCGATCAGCGATCTCGCCGAGATCGTCGAGGCGCATCGGCTGACCGGCTCCTACGACTATCTCCTGAAGATCGTGCTGCCCCGGGTCGAGCACTATGACGTGGTGTACCGGCGGCTGGTGAAGCGGATCGAGCTGTTCGATGTGTCCGCTTTCATCTCGATGGAAACGCTGAAGGCGGGGTCGGCCGTGCCGGTCGACCACGCAGTCTAGCTCACTCCGGTTTCGGCAGGGCGGTATCGGCCAGGCATGTCTTCAGCGGCAGCAGTTTCACGCCGTAGATCGCCGTAATCCGGCCGGCGGACGAATCCTGGCTGTCCCTGTTCCGTTCGGTCTCGGCCTGGATGCAGCCGCAGGTGTAGCCGTAATTGCCGTTGGAGGCGACATAGTCGCCAGTGGAGATGTCGGGGAAGTTCTCCATGCCGAGCGGCTCCTCGTCGGAGCCCTGGGTGAGGAGGACCCACATGCCCTCGCTGTCGTCGAGCCAGTAATTGCCGGGCGTCGGGTTCTGGATCCAGCCGCAGCGATTTTCCTTGGCGAATGCCAGTTGCGGAAGGGCGAGGAAGGCGAGGGTGAAAAGAAGGGCGATTCGGCGCGGCTGCATCGGGGTGGTTCCTCTATTGGGGCTGCCTTTAAGGCATACCGCCGTCAGCGACCTTCGCCAAAGGCCAAAAATGGGATAAGGTGCTGAACCCAATGATACGGCCCCGGAGCTTGCGCTTCGGGGCCTGTTAATGTTCCGGACATGCCGGCATATGTGTCGCTGGCTTGGTTACGCGAAACGAGATTACTTGTCGGAGGGCGTGCCGACGGTGACGCCGCGACCGGAGTCGAAGCCGTAGATGACATTGAGGTTACCGCTGTCGACCGGCGCGCGGTTAGTCTTCGCGCCCATCACCGGAGTGATAGAGCCGACGACCGTACGGTCGATGTTGCCGGAAGAATGGACCGGAGCGGCGCTGCCGTTGGTGGGTTCCAGAGCGAAGGCGGTGGATGCGCCGGCCAGCGAAGCGACGACGGCGGTGACTGCGATGATAGTCTTCATGGGATGTCTCCTTGATTTCATTTCCTGATGGCATAGCTACTCATCAGGTCTTCGTTAGGTTGTGGAACTGAGGGCGGGGGTCCTCAGTCGGGAGCAGGGGTCAGTCGTTGTTGGCGACGGTGCGCGACACCAGCGAGACGGTGCGGTCGGCGTTGACCTGGTAGACTTCACGGACTTCCTCGCCAAACGGGCCGTAGAAGACATGGAAGAAGTTGGAGCCGGCGGGGGCCTTTTCGAGCCGGGCTTCGTGGCCACCATAGGTGATGGAGCCGGGGATCGGCTGGAGGGCGAAGGCTGCCGGTGCGGCGACGAGGGTAGCGAGCGCTGCTGCAATTGCGATTTTCATGATCAAATTCCTCTTTGCACTCTGTGTTGTTTGGGTCGAACTGTGTGGTTCGATGAACATGATTTGCGCCTCCTCCTCGCCAATTGCAATAGATGATTGCGCACAATCGAACCATATAGTTCGATGACTTGCAATGCGTACGAGGTTGCTTATAGGTCGTAATATTGATGTAAAAACAGAATATTAGCAGGACCTCCAAGGTCGGGTTCTTGACGCAGAAATTGTTATGAAACACTACGTTCAAATAAATGTGATGACCGTCAAAACCGCGGCTGCCGGCGGCTTGCGGCGGACGCCGAGCCTCTTGACGGAGCCAAATTTTGCCCTTAAACAGAACCGTACCGTACGGTACTTGAGAGATGTCAATCGTGCAGACCGAAACCGCCAACGCCGAATTCACGCCGCGCCAGAGCGCCGTTCTCGCCGAAGCCCTGAGGCTTCNNTGCCAACTGCTCCAAGGAAAGCCTGTACAAGTGGTTCGGCGATCGCGACGGGCTCTTGTCGGCGATGATCTCCTTTCAGGCGAGCAAGGTGCGCACTTTCGAGCGGCCGGGCGAGCGGCTGACGGCGGCAAGCCTGACCGAACATCTGGAAATCTTTGCCCACGACCTGCTCGACGTTTTGGCCGGCGACGTGTCGCTGGCGCTCAACCGGCTGGCGATCGGCCAGACAAACCGCGACGGCTCGAAGCTCGGCACGCTCTTG
>DBUL01000226.1 GCA_002307905.1 Rhizobiaceae bacterium UBA1291 | reverse complement strand
GGGGCTGCCTTCGGTCCACCTCCGAGAAGGTCACCAATTGCGTCGATGCCGCCCGAGAGGCTCGCCTGCCTGTTTGACGGACCCGGCCTGACGGTCGGCAGTGGGCCGGCCTCGGGCAATTCGCCGACTGCTTGCGCGCGGTCGAGCAGGGCATCCAGACGGCCATGCCGGGAAGCGAGCGCCACCTGCTGTTCCAGAAGCTTTTCGACCTTGTCCTCGACCACCTGCTGATCCAGCAACTGGCGTGAGGTGACGCGGTCCACCTGGGCGCGAAGCGCTGCGATCCGATCCTCGTATTGGTGCTGCATACGGGCCTGTCGGGCNNCAGACGGTGACCGCCGCCATCCAGGGACGCACGGTCATGTGGCGAATCTTGTCGCCGCTCGCCAGGATCACAACATGTTGTTGCCGACGCTTGCCGAAGATCTGGTTTGTTGACTTGCCCGCCACAGGTGTCTCCCATCTTGCTCAGGCCGTATCCGACTGAAGCTTGATGTGATTACATATGGTTAAGGTTAACATTCTTTGAATCGGAGCGAGGTGAAGGGCTCGGTCAGGTTGTCAGCTGCTGGTGGCAGTCAGTGACCGATAGAAGGAGGGCGTGAGGCCAGCCTCGGCGCGAGCCACGTCGTTGAAAGGGGCCTTCAGGGCGCCACGGAAATTGGCCCGGACCAATTGCTTGAAGGTGGCGGCCGGATCTTTCTTCTCGCGCGCACAGAGGAAGCGGAACCATTTGGCTCCGACGGCAACGTGGCCCTTTTCGTCTTCGTAGATCACCTTCAACACGTCTGCGCTATCGATGTCTCCGGTCTCGCGCATCTTATCCTGCAAGGAGGGTGTGACGTCGAGACCGCGCGCCTCGAGGATCAGCGGCACCACGGCTAGGCGTGCTGTCAGGTCGTTTCGGGTGGAATGGGCGGCTTGCCACAGGCCGTCATGGGCCGGCATGTCGCCGTAGTCGGCGCCCAGCGCATTGAGGCGTTCGCGCACCATGCGGAAGTGCTTCGCCTCCTCGAAGGCCACGCGCATCCAGCCGTCGAAAAACGAATGCGGCACCGGCTCGGAAGCGAAGCGCGCGACGATGTCGAGCGCCAGGTCCACGGCGTTGAGTTCGATATGGGCGAGCGCGTGCAGCATGGCAATGCGCCCGGGCAGCGTATGCAAAGAGCGTTTTTCGGTGGCCTTTGGCGGCACGAGCAGGGGCTTTTCGGGTCGGCCCGGCCGTTCGGGCAGTTCCGGGTCGAGCGGCGAGCGCAGCGACAGGCGGCGCTCACGCCAGCGCCGCGCGGTCTCCTGCGCCAGTTCGATCTTTTCGTCGAGGTCCGCGCTGACGATCGCCATGGTGGCGCCGCCACGCAGCGATGCGATCTGGACCGGGCCGCAACCTGCCATCAGAGCCCTTGAACCGCTTTCAGAACCGCTTCGGCATGGCCGGCGACCTTGACCTTGCGCCACACGGCGGCGACGCGCCCGTCGCGGTCGATCAGGAAGGTGGAGCGTTCGACGCCCATATAGGTCCGGCCATACATGCTCTTTTCCTTCCAAACGCCGTAGGCCGACAGGATGGCTTTCTCCTCGTCGGATGCGAGAATCACCGAAAGGCCGTGCTTGGCGACGAACTTGTCATGGCTTTTGACCGGGTCGGGTGACAGGCCGATCACCTTGGCACCGGCCTTGGCGAATTCATCTGCCAGCGCCGTGAATGCCAGCGCCTCGGTGGTGCAGCCGCTGGTATCGTCCTTCGGATAGAAATATAGCACCACCGGAGAACCGCGAAACTCGGCCAGCGAAACGGTGCCGCCGCCGTCACGGGGCAGGGTGAAATCCGGAGCCACGTCGCCCGTTGCCAAATCTGCCATGGGAAAACCTTTCTTTTGCCCGCATTATGGATGATTGTCAGCGTACTCGATATATAGTCCGCGACGCAGTCGTCCACGCGCGACTGTGATAGCGGCATCGATCGACGGAGACAATCGCCGGCACATGGGAGAAATCCGGGGCGAAAAGGTACGGTTTCGCAGGCAGGACATCGTTCGCCTGCACGAACTTCCGTCGTCGCGCGTCGATGATCCATTGATCGTTCATTGCCCGCCGCGTTCGACACTTGTTCGGCGCTTGCTGCGCTATGTCCTCGGCATTGTCGGTCTTGTGCTCGTGGCCGCTGGCGGCGTTTTCGCGGTCGTAGAGAGCGGTGCACTCGACACGGCGCTCTCGAATGGTGCCCGAACNNCGGTTCTGAACACGGCCTTAGCTCCGGGTTTCCGGGCCGAAATCGGCGACACGGCAATCCGCTTTTCCGACAGTTTCCAGATTGCGTTGGAAGCACGCAATGTGGCGATCCTGCCCGAGGGTGGTTCAAACCCGCTGGCCCTCACGGAATCGGTCGGCATGGTGCTCGACCCGATCGCCCTTCTCACTGGCCAGTTCAAGGTCAAGGAGATCGTGACCCAGGGGGTGGCGCTCGATGCCCGCCTTCTTCCGGCAGGGCCGCCGATCGATCTCGAAAACCTGCGTGTCGACAGTATTCCCACCGTTCTGGACCGCGCCTTCCTCGAACTCGACCAGATACAGACGTTCATCGCCAGCGCTGGACTTGACCGGATGCGGATCGGCGGGCTGGAAGTTTCGACGACCGGGATCAATGGCCGCCCGCTGATGATTGCAGTCGAAGACCTCGCGATGGAGCGGGGCGCAGATGATTCGCTCTCCTTCTTGGGCACGGTCTCGGTGAACGGACAAAAGACCGAAATCTCGGCTCTGACCGTCAACACGGACGGGAAGGCGCAGTCGTTCACCCTGCGACTCGATGATGTCCGCCTCACCCCGTTCCTGCTGAAGCGTGGTGCTGCGGGGAATCCGCGTCAGGGTCTCGAGGGTTCGGCCGAGGTGTCAATTTCGGCGAAGCGGGCGGGTGAGGGGCGGCGGCCCGCTGTAAACATGATCGCCAATATCGACCGCGGTACGATTTACTCGGACGGCATCGCGCAGGAGTTGACACGGGCGCGTCTCAACTTCGGCTACGACTTCACCAAGGATACGCTCGAACTGTCGTCGTCTCGGGCCGAATTCGGACCGATGGTGCTGCCGCTCTCCGGCGGTTTGATCGACCTCGACCGTCTGCCGGGCAATGCCGAGACCGCGTCGGGCTTCGGTATCGACCTTCTGGTGAGCGAGGGGCGAGCCGATGTGCCGTCTGCGGGCGAGGCACCATTTCCTTTTTCGCTCAAACTCTTCGGCCGTTACCTTAATGAGAAGAACGAGCTCAAGTTCGATACCTTCACGGTTTCGACGCCGTCTGGGACGATGGACGCTTCGCTCGGCATCCGTTTCGTCGGAACCGGTCCCGAGGTGCGCTTCGATGCCCTGATCCGGGATATGAAGACTGCGGTGGTCAAGCAGCTGTGGCCCTATTGGATCGCAGAGAAGCCGCGACGCTGGGTGCTTGCCAATTTGTTCGGCGGCACGATNNGATCACCAACGGGCAGGTTTCAGTGTTCATTCCGCAGGACCGCCTGACGGTCGATCCGAAGCCGTTGCATCTCGACGAAAACGAACTGCGCGTGAGTTTCGACATCGTTGATGTACGCATGAACGTCACCGGCGAAATCCCGCCGCTGCGGGATACCTCGGCGCATTTTGATCTGTCGGGCCGCAAGGTCGTCGCGACCATTCATTCGGCGGCGTCCTATTTCCCGTCGAACCGGACGGTGAAAGTCGAAAGGGGTGAATTGAAGCTTGAGGATATCTATCGCAAGCCGCTGATGGCGGACCTCGACATTGCGGTCTCGGGCTCGGCCGATGCCGTTGCCGAACTCGTTTCGTTCAGGCCGATTCGCGCTCTGGAGCGGGCCGGCTTCGCGGTCGAGGACTTCACCGGCAACGTGACGGGTGAAGCGCAGGTGCGGCTCGGTCTCATCTCGGACCAGAATCCACCGGAACCGGTCTGGAAGGCTCATCTTGACCTTGCGAATGTCGATGTCGCCAAGCCCTACTCCGGCCGCACGATCAGTGATCTGGAGGGCAGGCTCGACGTCGATCCTATGGCGGCCCGGCTTGAAGGCAAGGCAAAGATTGACGGCGTGCCGATGGAGCTTCGGGTGACGGAGCCGATCGAGAAGAACGACCCGGTGGCGCGTGAGCGCGTTGTCAAGCTTCGGCTCGACAATGAAGAGCGCCGGCGCTTCGTGCCCGGGCTTGATGATCTGGTCAACGGCCCGATCACCGTTGAACTGTCGCGTATCGACGAGAAGCGTCAGGCGGCGGTGATCGACCTGTCGTCGGCGACCCTGACCGTGCCATGGATCGGCTGGTCGAAGGGCCAGGGAATTCCCGCCAAGGCGAGTTTCGAGGTTATCGAAAGCGAGGCGCGCACGACGATCGAAAAATTCGTCCTGGACGGCGACGGCTTCGGTGCCATCGGTTCCCTCGTCGTCGCCAAGCAGGGCCTGATTTCGGCCGACCTTAGCCGGATGCGCTTGGCTCCTTCGGACGATTTTGCACTGGTCATCGGCCAGAGCAAGGGCGGCTACGACGTATCGGTGTCGGGCAAGTCTGCGGATGTGCGCTCGCTGATTGCCACGCTGAAATCGCCTGGTGGTGGCCCCGGCGGTGCCGGCGAAAAGCCGCTGGCTTTGCAGATCAAGGGGCAACTGGATCGCGTGGTCGGCTTTGGTGACGAGGTGCTCTCCGGTGTGTCCATCCTTTACGGCGCACGCGGCGGCAGGACGACGGCGCTCGACATTTCCGGCGTGACGCAGAACCGGCAGGCGGTGGTGGCGAAGATGCGCAACCCGGGGGAGTTGAGCGAGCTTTCCGTGACCAGCAGCGATGCCGGCGCGCTGGCGCGCTTCATCAACCTCTACAATCGCATGATCGGCGGGCTGATGAACCTCAAGCTGTCCCAGTCGGCCAACGGCAGTTGGAGCGGATCGCTCGACGTCCGCGATTTCCGGGTCGAGAACGAGCAGCGCCTGCAGTCGATCGTATCGACGCCCGCCAGTACGGATGGCCGCAGCCTCAATACCGCGGTGAAGAGAAACATCGACGTCAGCTCGGCGCGTTTTCAGCGCGCTTTCGCGCGGCTTGTCTATAGCAACGGATCACTTCGCGTCGACAATGGCGTGGTTCGCGGCGAGCAGATCGGGGCGACATTCCAGGGGCTGGTGCGCGACGCGAACGCTCAGATCGACCTGACCGGCACCTTCATGCCGGCCTATGGCCTGAACCGTCTGTTCGGCGAACTGCCGGTGATCGGCATCCTGCTCGGCAACGGCCGAGACCGCGGCCTGCTCGGCATCACCTTCAAGCTGACGGGCGCCACCGAACAGCCGAAACTGGTGATCAATCCGCTGTCGATCATCGCGCCCGGCGTGTTCCGCCAGATCTTCGAATTCCGCTGACGTCTGGCACCTTGGGGACGATCGTCCGCCTCAGAGGAACTCGGTCAGGGCNNATGTCGACCGCTGCGCCTGAGAGCGAGAGGTCCATGAGACGGCAGGGATACCGGCGTCCATCCTCGAGCTGGAGCTCGGTCCGCGTCACACGCGGCGTCAGGCGGTCGTGGCGGCGGTCTTCGGGCAGGCCCAATTCGTGCTTGTTGGCGATCCAGGTCAACTGCGCGGCAAGTTTCTCGCGTTTGCGTCCCGTCGCGTTGATCGACATCACGAAACCGCCCTCGACGAGTTTGATGACGGTTCCCTCGATCCGGCCGAGATGGTCGATATAGGCAATCACCCGTTCATTGGGAGCAGGACAGCCGGCGCAGGCGAAACGAACGTCGCCCGGCGACATGTCAACCACCTTGCAGACATACTCCTCGTAGTTTGCAAGCATCAGCCGGCCCTGCAGGCTCACGGAGACGCGTTGAAATGCCCGCCTTAGGGCAGGAGAGACAAGACCGCCGTTCTGCGCTGCCTGAGAAGAATACATGGTGTGGTTTCTAAATTATTCGTCTAGCGTTAAAGAAATACCGGCAAGCCGTTAACATAACGTTTTGCGCGGCGCTGCGATCCTTGATGTCTGCGCGCTCATACTGTGGGATTAAGGTTAATTCTTTCTGAGCGTTGCGGGCTCGGGTCGGCTGTGGCAAGTGACAAGCATCAACTCCCGAAGGCTATCCTTCGGCACCAATTTTCGGGTACAGGTTCGGTCCTGTGGGACCCGTTAGGCCGTCCGGCATGTTCGGACGGCTTTTTTTTATGCCGGCCGTCGGTTATGCAGCTTCAACGAATTTTTGAAGGTATGTGCCGCATGGATGAACTGCCCCCGAGATCGCCCAATGGCGAGGGTCCTCCCGAACGGGAGGGTGATTCGCAGCCGCAGCGCGTCCCGGTGTTCAACCTGCCGACCGGCATTCTGGTGGCCCTGGTCGGGCTTGGCGCCATCTACGCGGTACAGTCGCTGCTTCTTTCGAATTTTGCGGCCGAATGGCTTGCCGTCAACTTCGGCTTTTCGCCGCTGCGCTATGTCTATCCGCTGTCCGAGCAGGGTTATGAATGGCTTTGGACGCCGGTTACCTATTCGTTCCTGCACGGCAGTCTCGAACATCTCGCCTTCAACGGGTTGTGGCTTGCCGCCTTCGGCACGCCCGTCCTGCGGCGCATCGGCAATGCGCGGTTCGCAGCCTTCTGGATCGTGTCGGCGGCGGCCGGCGCCGCCGTTCACGCCGGCTTCAACTGGGGGCAGCCGACGATCATGATCGGCGCCTGCGAGCGCAGCGGTTTCTTCATCTACGCCTCGCCGATCACCGCCGCCATTTCCATGCTGGCCTTTGCGCTGATCATCCCCGAAGGCGCAGGCCTCGGTTCGGCCTGGGCCCGCACTGGCGTTCACGGCATCTGGCTGGTTTGGCTCATCGGCTTCTGCTGGATGCGCCTGAGCATCCGCCTCAATCTGACGGATCTGCTGCTGATCGCATTCGCCGCGCTTGTCTGTGCCGCGGTGGCCTATGGCATTCTGCAGGAGATCCAGGGCTTTGGCGGCATGCTGCTGGCGGTCGCCTGCGGCGCCCTCGTCTATGCCGTCGCCATTCGCCTGCTCGGGGTCGTACCGCGCAATGATGTCGTTGCACTGGCGACCAATCTTCCCGCCAAGCTCCCACCGCGGCTGTCAGATCTGGTCTATCGCCTGCTGCTGCTGCTCGTTCCCGCCCGCCGCTCGGATGGCTGAAATATGATGCAAACCTTGCCGATTGCCTTCAGCGGATGCGCCGGGCATGTGACTCTGCCGGAAGCGGCCGCCAGGGGGTGGACGGGCATTGTTGTGTGCCGTAGCTGGGGTTTCGACGAACTTTGCACCCGGAAATTCCTCCGATGCCTGGCTGACGCCATGGCTGCCAAGGGATTCCCGGTCCTGCGGTTCGACTATCCGGGCACCGTCGATTCCCTTGACCTCTCCAAGGCCGAAGATCTGGTCTCCTGGACGGATGCGGCCATGGCGGCCTGCGACACGTTGAAGGCCGCGGCCGATTGCCGGAAGGTGGTCGTCTTCGGCCTCGGCCTCGGAGCGCTGATCGCCGAGCGCGTGGCGCGCCGGCGAGACGATGTTGCGGGGCTTATTCTGGCGGCACCGATCGCCAGCGGCAGACGATTCCTGCGGGAAACCGGCCTGCGCGCCAAAGTCATCCTCGAGGGGCTAGGACTTCCCGCCGATGCCTTACCCAGCTCTGAGATATCGATCGCCGGACTGACCCTTTCGCGCGGTATTGCCGATGATCTCCGGACGACCAGTATCGACACGACGCCGCTGCAAAGCCCCCTTCCCTGCCTGATTGCCGCCCGCGCGGCCGCCCCGTCCGACAGCCAACTGGCCGAACGGTTCGGCTCAAGTGGCCTTCCTGTCACTGTGCTCCCCTTTGATGGCTACGAGAAGCTGATGGAGGACCCCACCGCGTCTGTGGTACCGCAAGATCTGATCGAGCGGATCGCCGAGTGGTGTTCGGCGACATTCCCGCAAGAAGGGACTATCGAACGCGCGTCGCCTTCTCCTCGCCCGGAAAGGCGGCTCGCAGGCGACGGATTCACGGAAGAGGGGATCGTCTTTCGAGCCGAGGCACCGCTCATGGGTATATTGTGCCGGCCTATTTCCTCAGATCCGGCGGCGTATGACGACAGGGTCGCGGTCTTTCTCAACTCCGGCTACGACCACCACGGCGGCTGGGCCCGATGCTGGGTCAATACTGCGCGCGCGCTCGCCCGCCTCGGTATCCCATCCCTGCTTTTCGCCTTTTCGAGTATCGGCGACAGCCCGGCGCGTGCCGGCGAGCCGCAACAGGTCCTCTATACGGAAGGACCGATCCGTGACATCTCGGATGCGCTGGACTATCTCGATGCCGCCTGCCCCGGATCATACATGCTCATTGGTCGGTGCAGCGGCGCCTATAGCGCATTCCACGCCGGACACCGGGATACCCGCGTGACGGCGCTCGCGCTGATCAACCAGTTGCGCCTCATTTGGGATCCGGAGGAAAGCCTGATTGACGTGGCCCGGATGGGCCCCCGACCGGTCGCTGAATACAAGCGGCGGCTGACCGACCCGAAGACCTTCAAGCGCCTCATCGCCGGAGAGATCAGTATCCGCGGCGTCCTGCGCGGCCTCTCCATTCACGTGGTGTCGCGGCTGTCGCATGCCCTGGCCCCGGCCTTTCCGAAAATGACCAAATACGGGCGATTTCGCGCCGAATGCCACAGGATTTTTCGCGATCTTGACCGCCGACAGGTCGCGATGAATTTCCTCTGCAGCGATCGCGACGAGAGCCTGGAACAACTCGCTCTCTATTTCGGCAAGGATCGGGTTGGGCTTGGCAAGTTCCAACATGCGCGTGTCGACATCCTGCCGGACGCAGATCACAATATCACACCGCTCCCCGCTCAGCGAGGCATGCAGCAGTGGCTGTGCGATCTCGTCACACGGACACCGCAAGCCTGACCATTGACCGTGGCGAGAGGAACTGGCCCATGGGGTGGGACTACTCCTAATTGTGCCTGACCTGGTCGAAAATTGATAAAAATGGTGCCCGGAGGCGGATTTGAACCACCGACACGCGGATTTTCAAACCGGGTTGATTGGTGAAAAGTTAACAACTTGCCGCAGAAGGCGCGTCAAACTCCCCATTGGAATTCAGTCACTTATATCGAATTCGTCAAACCCAAATTACCGGCATCCTGGTCGCGGGATCGTAGCAACTTGCCGCGCCGATTGCTACTCGCGCCCCACGTCTCTCGCAGCCAATGCGAGACACTCCGCACACGATGGGAGGGGCGCATGACCGAGCCTCGGCCATTTCGGGAGATCAAACTTCAGTGGCTCCAGCTGTTGAGCTGCGACAGGAATTTGAGTGACAGCGCGCGGTCCGTGGCGCTCTACATCGTCACCACACATTTGAACGGCCACACCCAGAAGGCGTGGCCGTCCTATCAAACGATTGCCGACGCGACCGGCAAGAGCGTCAAGACCATCCAGCGTGCGATCCGGGAACTCGAAGCCAAAGAGTGGTTCGACGTCCGGTGCGGGAATGGCATAGGGCACAACACAGAATATCGTCCCTCTGCGTTGTCGATCCTACGGGCATCTGAGGCACGTGAAAAGACGGACAGAATTGTCACCCTTCGCCCGAACGAAGACGGTCAGATCCGTCCAAGAAGGCGGTCAGATATGTCCGATAAAGGTGGTCAGATGTGTCCACCGAATCCAGAGAAAGAAAAAATATATAAACCCAACGCGCGCGAGGCGTGCTTGGTATCCGCCGATGTGCAGCATGCAGTTCCTGCAATTTTCGTGGCAGACACCAAGACCGCGCAGGTCCTGCAATGGCAAAATTGGCTGGGCTCACATGACCTCGGAACACTCGATGCGCTTTCCTTGCGCACGATGATAAATGGGAAAAGGGGCTATCGTCTGCCCAGCCATTGGCCTCCTGCCGAAACGGACCCGAACTCGGGCACCTGGATCAGGTTCTTCAACCACCGACGCGGTCGAATATCCGAAAGCGCTGACATGATCTTCGACGCACAATCGAGAGAAACCGAATTGAGACCAATTCGGTCTCATGCTATAGGTGCAGTATGAGGATCATAGCCAGGCGCACCCTCCGGGACTATGTCGAACGGCTTGCGGGCGACAAGGGACAGCCTGCGGTGAAGGCGGCCCTCGACGCATGGTTCGACGAAGTGAGCAAGGCGCATTGGACCAGTTCCGCGGACGTGAAGCGACTATATGCAACTGCAAGCATCGTCAGCGCGGAGCGGATCGTCTTCAACATCAAGGGCAACGATCACCGATTGGTTGTCGCCGCAGATTTCGAAAAAGGCATCGTCTGGATCAAGTGGATCGGGACACACAAGGCATATGACAAGATCGACGTGAAGGAGATCGAACATGGCAGCTGATCTTAAGCCCATCCGATCAGAAACGGATTACGACGAAGCTCTCACTGAGATTGAGAACCTATGGGGAGCTAAGGCGGGCACGCCTGAGGGAGACCGACTGGATATTCTGGCGACCCTCATCGACGCTTACGAAGCAAAGACTTATCCCATGGATCCCCCTGATCCGGTGGAAGCAATACGTTTTCGGATGGAACAGCAAGGATTGACCCGCAAGGACCTCGAACCGATGATTGGCCCGCGTAACCGGGTGGCAGATGTCCTGAACCGCAAGCGAAGCCTGTCGATCGATATGATCCGTCAACTGCACTCTCGATTGGGAATATCCGCAGAAGTTTTGATCAGGCCGAGTAGGGGCAAAGTTGCCTGAGCGGATCTGCATGCTGTTCCGCTAACACTGGCTTCTGGGGCGCAGTCAGAGAATTGCCCCTCCTGAATGGCCAGTTTGGGGTCGTTCGCGGACTGACGGTTTCCAGCGCACTATTAGGTTTAGCTGCCGCTCAGCCTGAGCGCGCGTTCCAAAGCCACCGTCGTCACTCTTTGCCGTGCTTCATTTTTCCGGTAGAGCTATAAACTTGATTGTGCTGCACCATAGACTGCAGGCTTGGGGCGAAGTACGTCAGCTTACTCGCGGGAAAAAAACTCAAGCCCGGTCAGCCCTTTGCTGCCTGTTCTTTCTTTTTCGTTCGACGCCTTGAAAAGTCATCACAGCAACCCCAGATAGAATCACCGCGCGGCAGATCGCCGCAGTCCAACTTCTCGATTGAGGCACACATGTTCGCGGACGTTACCGGTCCTTCTTTCATCTTCTGGCCTGTCGGATGCGGAGATTCCACCACCATCGTGATCAGTGGGGATGAAGTCATCCAAATTGATATCAATGACAAGCAGATGGCCGACGAGGAGGGCAACGAGCACATCCCTATCGTCGATGAACTCGTCGCCAAGCTCCCGAAGAGGGACGGAAAGCCCTACCTGTCATGCTTCATCCTCACCCACCCAGATCTCGACCATTGCCGAGGGTTCGCTGATCTTCTGGATCGGGTGACGATCGGCGAAATCTGGCATACGCCCCGCATCTTCCGCGAATACGAGGATGAGTGTGACCTCTCCGACGACGCCATCGCCTTCCGCCAGGAAGCGCACCGGCGGGGGGGGGGCTGTATTGAGGACGGCGGCGATCCGGGTGCCGGCGATCGCGTTCGTATCATCGGCTACAGCGAGCTCTTTGAGCCCGGCGAACGCTATGCCGGCTTTCCGCAGGACGAGTTCTACACCCGCCCCGGCCAAGAGATCACGATGCTCGATGGCGTCGATGCAAGCAACCGGTTTCATGTCTTTGTCCATGCCCCGTTCAAGCAGGGCTTGGCGGACGCTCGCAACGAGACCAGCTTGGCAATGCGAATCATCATCGGCTCTCCCGGCAACGTCATGAAGGGTCTCTTCCTGGGTGATCTCTCTTATCCGACCCTCATGCAGGTGTTCGAGGAGACGCATGCACACGACAACGAGACCATGCTCGAATGGAACGTCCTGCTGTCACCCCACCACTGCTCGAAGAAAGCAATGTACGAGGATAACGTTTTGCAGGAGGACGTTATGCAGGAGTTCGCCGACAGCCAGCTTTCACCCGGCTACATCGTCGCGAGCTCGAACGAGTTCCCACACGCGAACAGTGCCGGGGACAATCCCCCTCATCGGAAGGCGCGAAACCGCTACGAGGAAATCGTGAACGACGCGTTTCTCTGCACAGGCGAGGTCAGCACACCCGAACAGGTGCAACCGATCATCTTCAGCGTCACGGCGAACGGCATCGAACTCGATATCGAGGACTACGAGATGTCCGAGAGCGCAGAGACAACGCTCGCGGCAGCCGTAGCGAAGGCGCGGGGCAGCAACTCACCGCCAGCGAACAAGGTTGGCTTTGGTGCCGAATGAGGTCGGAAGGACAGGCCTGGGCGGTCGATCAGCTTGATGAGGTCGTCAAGGCGTCGGCCGGATCGTTTGAGGTTCTCGAAATCGATGAGCCGGAGCAGGAAGATGCGGACCTGCGCCTCACCGTTTCCATCGCGTGCAGCCGCTTTCCGCGTGTTGACGGCGGCGTGCCGCTGAGGGCGCGCGAGCGGTTGCGTATAAGCATTCCCTCACGCTTTCCCCTGTCCAGACCTGGCATCCATTTCACCCACAAGCGCTATGCCGATTTCGCCCATGTGCAGTGGGGGGATTCGATTTGCCTGTATCAGGCACCGGAAGTTGAATGGGTGCCCGCCCACGGCATGTTTGGGTTCATGGACCGAGTCGATGAGTGGCTCCGTGCCGGCGCTGCCAACGAACTCGATCCAAACGGCATGCCGCTTCATCCGCCAGTCGCCTATGCGACTGGCAACTACTCGATCGTTCCCTGTGTGAACACCCCGAAACCCGAGTATCCCTTCTGGGGCGGTTTCGTCGAGGTCACTCGCGATGGCGAGGTGGCCGCGGAATTGGGGCGCTGGTTCGCATATGGCGAGGATCGCCCGGAAGGCCGGTTGGCGAGCGCCATTCTGCTGCCCACAACGATGCCTCACGAATATCCCGCCACGATGCTCGATCTCATCAAGGCCCTAGTTGCGCGGGACGTCCCGCTGAACCTTATCCAGATCATCGTCAATTTGGGAGTTCTTAGCACCCCAGCAGGAAAACCGTCCATATTCATCCTCGGCGCGGCTATGCGCGGTATCGCGGGCGGCGAGACGCGACAGCACCTAGCGAGTTGGTTGATCGATGCCGATCAGAGCCGGAAGCTTCGCGAGGCTGTCTTGGCCGCGACGCTCGATGAACCCACGGACATTGACGCATTTTACGCTTGGGCCGTCGCGGCGAAGGTGGAGTGGTGTCGAGTCCTGGAGGATCGCCCTGAGATCGTCACGCGCCGCGATGCGGAATCGTCGTCGGCGTTCTGGAAGGGCAAACACGTCGCTCTACTGGGCTGTGGCGCAATCGGCAGCACGGTGGCGCCGATGCTCACACGGGCCGGTGCCGCCCGCTTGGAACTCTATGACCATAACGTGGTCACGCCGGGGATCCTCGTCCGGCAAGACCTTGGCCGCAGTCAGGTCGGGTACACCAAGTGTAGCGCGCTGCGCGTTAGGGTGCTCGGTATTCGCTCGGATATTGATGTCACCGCGCACCACGGCAATATCCTTAACGTCTTGAGTGAACCTGAGAACATGGACCGCTTGATGGGCGTGGACGTGATAGTCGACGCCACCGCGTCCCGGTCGATCTCGACTGCCCTCGAACATCACTTTCGCAAAACGGTTAAGAGGCATCCGCCCATCGTTTCGATGTCTATCGGTCACAACGCTGATTTCGGATTGATGACACTGGTGAAGGAGCAGCATGTCGGCATGTCGGTCGATGTCGACAGGCGCGCCAAGTTGGCGCTGGCGAACACGGCAATGGGAAAGGAATACCTTAAGGAGTTCTGGCCGACCGACCCCGCTCGACGGAAACTGTTCCAGCCAGAGCCCGGTTGCTCGAGCCCGACCTTCAGGGGCTCCTTCGCCGACGTGTTGAACCTCACATCCAGGATGATCAACGTTGCCGCCTCCTGGCTTACGACAGATGCTTCGGCACCGAGGGTCTTCGCGATGGACCTTTCGGGTGGTGGCGGCTTAGCGACCGGACCGGCACGAGAAATTGGATTCGAGTGGCGCCCTCATCGCGTGATATCGGACGGCCAACATGGCTATCAGATCCGAATGAGCGAGGAAGCCTTGGTGGCGATGCTTTCATGGATTAGGCGTTCTGAGCGTGTACGTGGGAAGAAGGTCGAAACAGGTGGAGTCCTGTTCGGCGAGGTCGACGAACTGCTGAAGGTGATTTGGATTGACGAGGTTAGCGGTCCGCCACCCGACAGCGTTGCTTCAGCCGAGGGTTTCATTTGCGGCACAGCAGGTGTCGCGGACATAAACGACGAGAAGATGAAGCGTACGAGCGGATCGGTTGCATTCGTGGGCATGTGGCACACACATCCTCGCGCCCTGCCCATACCCAGCGAAACCGATCTCGGGGCAATGAGGGAGCTACTTGGACAAGGCACCGGCTTCCTCGGCCGACGCTTCCTAATGATTATCGTGGGAGGCACCTCGAACGCACCCGTTGTCTCCGCGACGGTGTTCCAGCGGTCCGATTATGGCTGTTGAGCGCGCACCCTTCATCGCGCTTGCCCTGTCCGGGGGCGGAGCTAGGGCCATGGCATTCCACCTCGGAGGGCTAAGAGCTCTGCATGATCGCGGCATCCTAGACAAGGTGAAGGTCATGTCTACTGTCTCGGGCGGCAGCGTAATCGGTGCGGCCTGGGCCTACAGCGAGTCGACGTTCGAAGCGTTTGATGCCCGGATCGTATCGGTGCTGCGGCGCGGCCTGCAGCGGGAGATCGCTCGTGAGGTCTTCTGCAGTTGGCAGGGAATGAGGATACTGGCGACGCTGCTGGTCAGCGGCGGCATGTCGATCATCATCGCCGTCGCCCTGTTCCTCTTGTCGCGAACTCGCCGGTGGTTGGGTATTCCTACGGATCGTCTTGAATGCAGCTTGGCGGCAATTTCGGAGCGCCTTCCCATCTGGGGCAGTCTGACCACCGCATTCGAAGCTGCACTTGTGCGAGTGTTGTTCGGGAAGCGTCGCATGGATGAGGTCGTCCGACCGGGTCTTATGGCGATCATCAATGCCTGCGACCTTCGGACTGGAACTGCATTCAGGTTCGGATCCGAGAGATCGGGCGGTTGGCGGTATGGCGATATCGTCGGTGACGTGCCGACTGTAGCTAAGGCTGTCGCAGCATCGGCTGCATTCCCCATTCTGCTCCCGCCATTGATCGAGACATTCGAGTTCGAGCGGATGGGCAAGCGTCACACCGATACTGTGTCCCTGACTGATGGTGGCGTCTTCGACAACCTTGGAGTGGCCGTCCTCGAGCCAGGCAGGGCACATGACTATGCCTTCAACTACCCGGTGTCTCATATCATCAGCCTGAATGCAGGTGGCGGCCAGTTCGAGCGGGGAGAATGGCACTATTGGTGGCCGGGTCGAGTCGCGCGCTCGTTCGGCGCCGTGCACCGAAAGGCCCAGGACGCGGTCTACCAGCGCCTTCACAAATACGTCGAAACCGGCGAACTGGACGCCTTCGGCATGATCTATCTCGGTCAGCAGGACAGTCGCCTACCATTTAGGTCCCCCGACCTAATTCTTCGAGAGCAGGTCAAGGACTACCCGACCGACTTCGCACCTATGTCCTTGAAGAACATGGAACTGCTCACCGCAAGAGGCGAGCAGCTCACGCACCTAATTGTCGATCGATACTTGAGCAACATTGCGGCCTAAGCGGCGAGGATAAGGGCGCCTCTTCTAGAGAGTCTTTATCTGCGCTGTGTTGGCAAGGGCATCTTGAGCACCTTTGTCGCCACGTACTACACTCTGCACCTCGCCGAAGGACTTGTCGTAGCATGGATTACGAAAGGGTCTGGACGGTTTTGGTCTCATCGCAAACTACCTCCTGCTGCCGGCCGGACACCCCAATCCAATCCAGTTATTCGGGACATTCACCGCAGGGTTCCAAGCCCGGCAAGCGGTCCGGCAGCTTTCGGAAAGTAGGAAGCGATCAGCAGGCGACCGAAATGAACGCGCAAAGCCGTCGCAGCTGATCACCCGCATGTTGGCGCCTCAGGGCGCAGACGTGCTTTTTAAGCTTCGCGGCGTTTCAGGCTTGCCTGGCACTGCCAGCGACCGATTGCGCCTGTGGCGGCTCGGAGCCGAGGAATTTGGATAGTCTTTCAGACTGTCTGCTGCCGCAACAGGATGAACTCTCACTGAGCTCTTGGCGTCAAGGCAAGGCTGCACCTCGTCGGGCTGGGCGCGTTCACGTCTACAATGCGAACGGCGATCAGCCCGCGCTTGCCAAGATTGACAAGGCTCCAATAACCTTGATCCATCCTTTCCCGTGAAAGACTTTCTGCAATGCAAATGACACGCCGTGAGCTCTACCAGAAGGTCTGCAGCTCGCCACTCAACAAAGTGGCCCCAGAACTCGGAGTACCGGCTCAAACATTGTCAGCCATCTGCAAGAAACATGACGTTCCTTTTCCGGGGGCTGGTTACTGGACCCGGAGAGCGATGGGACTGCCGGCGGAGCTACCTTTGCTTCCCGACGCGTTCGACGACGTCATCGAAATCTCGCAACCAGTTCCACGGACCAGGCGCCAAGGACCGCCTCCGAGCCCGGAGGTCCGGAAGAAGAGGGGTGTCAGACCGGCACGGAAATCACGACATCCTCTGCTCTTCGGTGTCGAGGAGCATTTGCGAAAGACGCGTGTCGTGGAAGAGAATGAGTTTCTCCGTCCCTACAAGAGGATTTTGACCGATATTGTCGCCTCAGAGAGCGCCCTGCCCCGCGCCCTGTTGATTGCCAACCAGCTCTATCTTGCTCTCGACGGTGCGGGCTATGAACTGCGCATTGCAGCGACCGAGGAGAAGCTGCATCGCATCCATATCGACGAACGGGAGACCGAGCGGAAAGACCGCAAATATGGCCGTTATCAATCTGGCCAGATATGGAGCCCGGACCGACCAACTGTCTTCCAGATAGGCGCGGTTCCGATCGGCATCTCAATCACCGAGATGACGGAGCGGGTGACGATGCAGTATCTAAACGGGAGTTACCATCGAACCGACAGCAAGATCATCAGGTCCGCCAAGGCGTGGCAGTTGACCCATTCCTGGACTCATCTCCAGGACGTACCCAGCGGACGCTTCAAGATAGTGGCCTATTCACCGAAGTCCGGTGTTGAATGGTCGTTAAGCCGGCAGGACACGGAGCAAGTCTCGCTGGAAAGCATGATCCCGGAGCTTGTCGAGGAGCTGAAAGCCACTGTCGGCAAGATCTTGGCCTTGATGACGGCTGCAGACGAAGCAGCCGAACAGCGGGAGAGGGAAAGGAAGGCGGAGTGGGAGCGTTACCTTCGCCGGGAAGACAAGCGAAAGTCGGCAGAGGCCTTGCTCGAAAGCCAGAAACAGCTGGCCCAGATCATCGAGCAATGGATGAAGGTCATGGCCGTAGAGCAGTTTTTCAGGGAAGCGGAGAGGCGCCTGGCTGAGGTTGAAGCCAAGGATCGACCGCATCTCGACACACGCCTCGCGCTGGCCAGGAAGATGGTCGGCGACGCCGACCCTTTCCAGTTCCTCGCCTCGTGGATTGCACCCGAAGAACGCTACCGATCTCACTATGATAGTGCCCCAGAGGCCGTTCCGATGAAACCCGAGGTGGCGGGCGACTAGTCTCCGGCCCTGCATCCGCACAGCCTCGCAAACGCATTGGGACGAGTTCCTCCCCCGGCATCTTGACCGCAATGATTGACGCGCGTCATTCTTGACGCATCTTGATGCGCCTCTCTGGAGCCTCACGTTCCTACCCGGTCCAAGTTTCCTACGCGTTTTGAGGTCCAAGGCCCGCAGGCATTCGGGATTCGGCAGGATCACCCGAGGACGCCAATTCAAGACCGTCTCTGAGGCGCCCCGTCGGTGACGCCGCTTTCTCGCTGCGACGAGGAAATCACCGCTTACGCGACGGCCCCGTCCTCGATGCCTGAAGAACTCTGCAGGCCATGCAGGAAGTCGGCCGCTCGCTGCGCATGGGCGGCTGCGCTGAATATGGCACGCTTGTCGTTCTTCAGCACCTTGAGCCAGCTCTGAATATAGGCGGCATGATCGGCGCCAGGCTCCGGCGTCAATGCCAGATCGGCACACAGGAATGCTGCACCCAATTCGGCCACGAGCTCTTCGCGCGCGTAACCTTCATCGCCCCATTTCTTTCGGCCGAATTCGCGACCAAGGCGTGTCTCGTGTCTTGTCCAGTGGGTCAGCTCATGCGCCAGCGTCGCATAATAGGCTTCAGGGCTCCTGAAGCTTTCGAAACACGGCATCTGCACATGATCGCTCGACCCGCTGTAGTAGGCCTGACCGCCACCATGGCGGATATTGGCGCGCGTCGCGGCAAAGAAAGCATCCGCATGAACAATGCGCTCGAGCGGTTCAGTCACAGGCTCCGGCTTCAGGTAGTAGTGCTCTGGCAGCCCCTCGATCTGCTCGACATTGAAGACAGTGTAGGATTTGAGAAACGGAATCTGCTTCACCTCCTCGCCAACGTCTTCCTCATCTTCGGCCCGGCTGATCGTGCCCGCATAGACGACCATGCTGCCCTTTTCGCCCTTGCGCACATGGGCGCCGAGCTCCAGGGCCTGTTTGAAGGTCATCCAGCAGGCAGACGAATAGCCCGCCTCCATGGCCGCACCCCACAACAACAGAACGTTGATACCGCAATAGCCGAGCCCGTTGTGACGCAAGGGTCTCGTGATCCGCCCGGCCACATTCCCCGCATTCCACGGCTTCAGCCAGGTCAACTTGCCCTTTTCCAGATCAGCGATAATCCTGTCGGTCACCTGGCTGTAAACATCGTTCTTCATGTCCCTTTTCCTTTAGATCGGGTTGCGCATGCAACCGATCTGCCCCTCTGGCGAAGAGAGGGGGGAACCCGTCCAGACCAAAAGTGTCCGGGGTGGTGCGGGCGCAGGGCTTGGCCCGAGCCACGGCCNNAGGTGATGGGGCGTCAGCCCCCTTGTGGAGGACGCTTCAATGCCTACCCATGGCTTGGAGCCTCCTGACGTCTGAGGCGATCGATCATCGGAAAAGCATTGGAAACAAGCCAGGTTCCAGTCGTGACGCGCGAGCCGGCCATGAATGCGTCGGGCTGGCTCCGATTCCACCTGTGTTGCTCGGGCAGAGGCTCGTGGAACACTCGTCTGCAGACGTTCCTCAATGGTAAGTCGACGTTGTGTTGGCAGCGATATGTCGATAGAATTGACTTTCATCGACATGATTTCGCGACTTGTCGACGCCATCGACATATCCTCGGGACATGTCGTCCAANNCGACCCTACAACGACCTACCGCTTCTGCCTCCAAAGGCTGACATAGAGACGAAGGCCATTCTCAAGGCCTGCATTGCTGCCAGGGCGTCACTTGCAGAGCTCCGGGTATCAGGACAACTCATTCCCAATCAGTCGATCCTGATCAACTCCATACCGCTGATGGAAGCCCAGGCGAGCTCCGAGATCGAGAATGTTGTCACCACGACCGATCGCCTGTTTCGCTTCGCCAACGAGCCCGGAGGACAGGCAGACCCTGCAACGAAAGAGGCGCTGCGGTATCGCACGGCACTGAATGAAGGGTTTCAGTCACTCAAGGAGCGCCCGGTTTCAACGTCGACGGCGGTTGCGGTCTGTCGCAGGATCAAGGGCGTTGATCTCGACATCCGTTCGACACCCGGCACGGCCCTGATGAACGAGGTCACGGGCTCGGTCATCTATACGCCTCCAGAGGGACAAGACCTGCTCCGGGACAAGCTGGCCAACTGGGAGCGCTACATCCATGAAGCAGACGATATCGATCCTTTGATCCGGTTGGCCGTGATGCACTACCAGTTCGAGGCGATCCATCCGTTCATTGATGGCAACGGACGCACCGGCCGGGTTCTCAATCTGCTCTACCTGGTCGACAAGGGCTTGCTGGACATTCCCGTTCTTTACCTCAGTCGGTACATCATCGGCAACAAACGGGCCTATTATGACCGGCTTCTGGCGGTCACGACGCAAGGCGCCTGGGAGGAGTGGATCCTCTACATGCTCGACGCTGTCCGTGAGACATCGGACTGGTCTACGAAACAGATCCGCGCCATCAGGGATCTGCTGGACCAGACCGCGGAACGCATCCGCCGCGACCTCCCGAAAATCTATTCGCGTGAACTGGCGGAAATCATTTTCGTCAATCCGTACTGCCGGATCAGCGACCTTGTGGATGCTGGCATTGCCAAGCGACAGTCCGCATCGGTCTACCTAAAGACCCTCGTCGAGAGCGGACTGCTTGAAGAAGTGAAAGCAGGCCGGGAAAACCTCTACATCAATCCAGCCCTGCTTACGCTTCTTCGCGACCCGACACCAGCCCGCGGCGCGCAGTAGCGCGACCAGCGCGATACGTTATTTGTCCGACCCCTATCACTCTCAGCGAATGCTCAAAACACAGCCGGCGAAACTCCCGACGCCTGCATCAGCGACATGATTGACGCGCGTCAATGTTGATGCATTCGAGCCGGCATTACACGCCTGCCCGGTCCATGAGTTCCTTAAGCGCCTGTGGATAGGACATGCGGTTCTGCTCGCAGAAGATCAGGAATCGGTTGAATGTCGAGACCGGTGGGCGGATATTGAGGTTGGCGGAAGGCTCCGACGGCTTGCGCCGCGTCAGCTTCTGGATCGGCTCCCGTGCCACGAAACCGTGACGTTCACCGACTTCGTCAATGCGGGCATCAGGAATCCGCGCCGGCTCTTCCGTGTCAGGCGTGATGTTGGCGAGCTTGCCGCCAAAGCCCAGGTCCTTTCCGCTCATGCAGCGACCCTCGCATCAATGACCAGATTGACCAGTTCCTCGGCGAGACGAAACGCATTGTCCCGCGCCGCCGGCAGGCCATTCACATTGCGCGGGTCAAGCTCTTCCAGATCCCGCTGATAGTAGAACATCGCCTTATAGGCGGACCGTTCGTTCAGATGATTGCGAAACATCGGCACCTCGCTTGCCTTTAACTGGGCCGTGATCTGCGTTTCGTGCTTGGAGGCGATCGCCGGCGACGTCCGGGTGAACAGCACCCTGAAGGGAATGGTCTTCTCGAACGCCTGCTCTTCCTCACGGATAAGATGGATGGCACGCGCTGCGAGTTCCGCATCGGGCGGGCTTGCCTGTATCGGGATGATCACAAGCTGTGCCCGGGCAAGTGCGCGGGACATGAGCCGGCTGGCGGTTCCTTCCAGATCGACGAACACGAACTGGTACTGCTTGCGATACTCGTCGAGCTTGCTGGTGATCGTGCTTTCCGTGATCCCGCCATCCACGATGACAGGGTTCTTCGAGGTCCCGGCCCTCCATCCCTCGATCGCCCTGTTCGGATCGCAGTCGAGAATGACGACGCTGGCGCCCTGCTGCGCAAGCGAAGTGGCGAGCACGAGGGCCGCTGTAGACTTCCCCGCCCCACCCTTGGGGTTTGCTACCGTGATAACCGGCATTTCCAACTCCTAAGCTCATAAAACGCATCATGATGCGTCAACATACATTATGATGCTTCCTGACGCATGACAACGCATGCGCGTCAATTTTGATGCTTTGCGAAGCGTTCTCACTACTACCCGCCAACGGCCCGCCGTAGCTATGAGGATGCAAGTCATCAGTCGACCTTTCGATATCGTTCCGTTCGGGGGGGCATCCATGTGCAATCTCTACAATGTCAGCACCAACCAGGAAGCAATTCGGGTTCATCGGTGGATATCGAACTCCGGTTTTGTTCCGTGGCGGCCACCGCGCTATGTTTGCGATCGGCCTTTCGAAAATGATCGTGCAAAGATCGGCGCCGACGAAGAGGCGATGCGGAAGAAGGCGGCATAGCTCATTTTTGGCCTGCCGAATGAGGTGACATCCAAAGAGGCCCAGAGCGGCCGTCTGCAAGAGTTAAAGTGTGATTTGCAAGATCTACAAGAGCGAGATACGGCCTCCGCCTAACGAGATGACGGAGGGGCTCCACCAGAGTGGCTCAGTCGACAAGCGCACGATGCGCGGAATCGATAAGGGATGCCTGACGGATGTTCAGCCGCTGAAGCCCAGCGAGATTAAGTCGACCCGCGAGCGGGAGCAGACTTCCCAGCCCGTTTTGCCCGGCACCCGAATGTCAGCAAAGGCCTCGCGTCGAATTGGGAGCGCGTTGTAAAGAAGCCAGGCGGACCCGCATTGCGATTGCTGACCATTATCAAAAACAAAGGCCTTGAGGCTATTACTTGAGTGTACATCGAAGACGCGAACTTCCTCGAATTTCGCCGAGGATGACGACGCTGCCGTTCAGCAGGAGGAAAGGGCAGCCAAGCGATCAGGCGCCCTGAAAGGGGATTGATGCTGATCTCTCTGGCGGGCCCAATAGACAACGCGTCGCGTAATAGGGATCAGGAAGCTTTGCGGATATCGAGCACTTTGCTATCCCGTGATGGCCACCGCGCAGCGTTTGCGTTCGGCTTATTAGTGAGTCGGGGTATCGATGGAGCGGGGCAATTCCATATCGTACGTAAGCGAAGCATTATCCGCGGCATCTGGAGACTTTTTCAGATTGCCGAGGGCAAAATTCTCAAGAGGCTTAGCTCTGGAGCGAAGTACGATCTGGTCGATTCCTCCCAGCGTCATAAATAGCCATCATCGAAACCCGCCCAAGACGGGATCCTTGTCTACCGCGCATCTGATAATTAAAGTACACAAAAAGCATACACACAGAAACAACAATTGTCATATCAAACTGAAAATTGCCTAATCTCGCATCCATCAATTTTATCATGGCGAACAACGTAGCAAAGCATATCGTCATATTTAGAAATGTAGTGACGCACAATTCGTAATAATACCTAAATATTGTAGCATCGTTTCCTTTTGCCCCGAACGCCAACACCAAATACGTGAAAGCGATCATCAAGCCTGGAATGGCTATAGATAAGATGAATAATGGCGGAGTAAAGCTTAGCAATATCCCCATGACTGCTCCACAAAAACCCATGATGTGAAGCGTGAAATATAGAACCTTATTTAGCTCCCCATGTTTATATATATAGAAGAAGAAGCCCCTGTCCATTCCAAACATGAACAACACCCAAAGGTACTGAGTGAAAGCAATAGGTATAAAGTGAGCGGTCGCCACATCCACCGAGTAAACGGCTCCTGGAACCAGTTGACCCAAAAACAGATTGATCGGCCTTAGAATTTCAGCGGAATTCTCAGGGAAAGCGATGCGGTAAAAGTACAGCAGCGCCGCCAACCAGAGCAACAAGGTCCCGACACCGTCAATCGGTGGCTTCCCATCATCCACATGCCGAATCGGGTCAGCAAGAGGGTCTGTCTCTTCAATAATTTCGGTCAGATCATCAATGCCCCGATCAATGATCTGCTCAATCGCCAACTTATGATCCAGTCGCATATCCTTAGCCTCGCGAGAGATCACATGATCCATGAGGACATCATGAGCAAGGCGTAAAGCACGATTCCAATCTTCGTGAACCTCGACAACATCGCGGGCGTTAAGATACTCGATACACTTTACTACCCTTCTCCTCGGGAGATGGCTTATTTTTATAACTCTTTCCAACGAAACGTGATTACCAGTCTTTTTGTTGTAAGCGGCGATAGTGAACAAAACGATCTCCGCTTCTGAAGATAGTCTATGGTCCCCGTTCAGATATGCATACTCATCGCATAGACAACATACGTACTTCTCGAGAACAGACCTATAGTCATTGTAATGCTTTCCGATAAACTGGGTTACTCCATCGCCAGTACACTCAATCAGGTAACCGCAAAGTTGGACCACAAACGTGTTAACACCGCCATCTTTCACCGACGCAGACATGATCCGATTGTAAGTTTGATCTGCGACCGAAATGGCCTCAAACTTGCGGTGGATGCGCCACGCGAACGAAGAATCGATATTCTTGTCAATTCCCTCAACAAAGAACACCTTATGAGGATGTCCCGCGACCATTTTGAGAAGTCCATAAAGCAAATCTTCGCGTATCGCGAATATTACTTTCACATTTTTGGTCGCCCGAAGCGCATCAAGAAGAGAAACAAGAACAACCCCGCTCCTTTTATTAAGCTCGTTAAATGTAGAAACAAGTCTCTCCGATTGATCAATCAATATACTTAAATCTTTATTGGGGAGGAGTGTCACCATCCTGGCCAATCGTCCTTCCAGATCAGCCAACGAAATATCCGAGAGAATATCTTCTTCTATCTCGAAGAATTCGTGAAGATTTTGCCTAGGTACAATTTTTTTCAATTCCGAGATGACAGATGTTGTGTAGTCAACTGGCTCTTCAAGGGTGATGGAAATTGTATCGTCAGCGCGATAATACTCCTGAAGCAGCGTGGATTTCCCCACACCACTTCCGCCTGTTACTATGCCGAAATCATTACGCAAATTCGAGATGAAGTCTTTCAAAGCGGAAAACTGCTGAGCTCTGGGCAGGACAAATTTTTCGCGATCCGCACCCGCAACGCGCTTCAAGAACGGATAGAAGTGGCGAGCTTCCGATGCTGTCTTGAGCTTCGTGCTGCGCAGTTTAGCGTATGCGAGGATGATCGCCAATGTCGCAGCAATTACGACCATCCCCAAGACAATCGGATTTTGGGTGTCGCCTCGCATAAGTCTTGTGATATCTGTGATGCCCAAAATGGCCAAAATTGGTGCCAGCAGACGTGTGTAGCGATGAGATTTCAGGAATGCGAGAAAATTCAGACGCGTCGGTTCACTTGGCATTTCTTTGCTCATGGCACCATCTGTGAGTTCGTATCAGTCTAAAGGGATAAGTGCACATGTCTAAAAATACGTCTAGTCCCGGCTTCGCACTGGTAATGGGGGACGGCGGCATTAAAGGCGGTTTTGTCGCGGGCGCAGCAAACGCTCTGCTGACGGAAATACCTGAATTTCGGGACAATCTCGAAGTAATGTCGGCAGCCTCGGCCGGCGTGGGCAATGTAGTTTACTATTTGTCATTTGGCGAAAATCATCCCGGCCGGANNGACTATGTGGACTGAGGTCCTGTCCAGTTCAGAATTTATAAGGTTTGGTGGCGTAAAGGATTTTTTTGGCGACAGACCAATCTACGATATCGACCACATGGTGGACAAAATATTCAAAGAACGGTTTCCACTCGACATGGGTGCAATCGATCGGACGACAGTTAAGTTTTTTCTTCCTATGCTTGACGTCGAGAACAACGATATTGTTTATGTCTCGAATGCGAATGACTCAGAGTTCATGAGAGACGGCTGGAAGATTAAGATCAGAAACTACAAAAGTTTCGACATTTATAACGTGATTCGCGCCGCAAGCGCCGCACCTTTTATTTTTGACGCGGCAATCCAGATAAATGGAAGAAAGTATATGGACGCGGCGGCCGTTGAGCCACTTGCGCTGGATCTCCCGGGAATGAAAGATCTAAAGAAGGTCGTAATACTTACCAAGAGAAAATCGACATTTTCCCGCAAAGTTCGGTATGTTTTGATTGCTAGCTTTTTTATTCTTTTCGCTTGGCCATTCCGAAAGCGAAAGCTTCCTATTGGAAAGTATATTCAGTATGCTCGAAAACCTTTTGTTCTTGACAAAAGGCTCAAAGAACTGGAGGCGATGGAGAAGGAAGGGAATGCGGTTCTTATCGTTCCAACTCAAAAGATCGGCGGCCTTTTAGACAATAGTTCCGCAACTTTGGAGGCAACCTATCGTCACGGTGAGGAAGCGGCGCTTGCCAAGAAAGAGCAGATTCTACGAATGCTACAGGCGTAGGCTGCGGGGGCCACTTCAACTCTTCTTCCATGAATTAGTTCGCCAGTGAGAGGCGGCCGTTCCGAGCAGCGGAGAAATCAGTACTGTTCACCGCAGCACGGTTTGTTGAGAGTTCACGCGACCCGGCGCGGTACGCAGGCGGTAAGAGGACCATCAAAAGTACCCGGATAGGGGCCAAGAACCAGTTGTCTCGAACTCTCGCCCATCGTCTGGATGGTCTCCCCGTTCGATGAAGGAGTAAAGGATCTTTGAAGAGAAACGACTGCGTTCCAACCTTCCGCAAACAATTTGGGCCTTCATGCCTTTCCAGCCGACCATGCAACCGATAAGTTGAGCCACTGACATTTTTGAGCTTCAGGCGATCATGAACTAACTGAGGTGCCCACCGGTAACTTCTGCTGGATCGAAGGGTTTTCTCGCTACCTCACATCCCCAATCCCAGTCCCTTGCTGAGCGTTCGCTCCAACTCATACTGACGAGACAGTTCGGCCATTTGCGCCTGATAGGCCATGCGGGCAACACCCTTGATGCGATCAAGCCTTACGCCAGCTTCCGGCCCGAGCCGCAGGTCTTCCTTCTGCAGGACGCGCGGATCGGAGCTGCCGAACCGCCGCTCAAGCGCCCTGGCCACCTTCTCCGCCTCGGCAAGCGCCTGCTTCCCTTCGGGCGTGCCCGCCAGCTTCTCAAGGAACTTCGGCCTGTCCTCCTGCGACAGGCCATCGAGCTGCTTGTGGATGACCTGGCTGCGTCGAGTGAGCCCCGGAACCTCGATCACATCGCATTTCTCGCGTTTCCAGATCTCCGACTGCCGCTCCTCTCCAATCCGACGCTCCCAGGTCTCAGCGGCCGCAACGACATGACTCCGGAACGCCCTGGCATAGTGCCGCGCCGCTTTCCGTTCCTCGTTCTCGCCAAAGAGCCCCGCCTTGCCGCGTAGCTCCCCGAACTGCTCCGGCCGGTCCGCGAGCAGTTTCGCCAACGTTTGCCCGTCCATGCCCCTGTCGACAATGGCCAGGCTGAGCTGTGCTGACACACCATCCGGATCAACATAGACATCGCGACCGATGGACCGTGCCCGCTCCATGGCCCACTCGAAGTCCGGCCTAGCCTTTTCGCGCGCCACATCCTCGACNNTGATCGCCGGAATGAGCGGCTCGACCTTCTCGGCTGGCGCTTCGATCCCCTGCCCGCTCTGCCCGGCCCCGAGCGTGGCGGAGGACTGACGATCGGCCGGCGCGCGAACGCGCTCACCCAAGGCGCTGGAGTGAGCCGCCGGCCGGTCGTCGGCCCGCTCGGACTTGCGGCCGACCCCGATCTCGCTCAGGCCGCCGAATTCCTGCGCCAGCCCCCGCCGCTCGGCAAAGGCACGGGTATAGTCGAGCGTCGTTTCCTTG
>DBUL01000233.1:4151-8649 GCA_002307905.1 Rhizobiaceae bacterium UBA1291 | reverse complement strand
CGGGCGGTGCCAGATCGAGGTCCAGGAGGGCCATTTCGCCAAGCATGGCATCACCGCGTCCGCCGACCACATCTCGCCGGTCGGCCCGAAGGAGAAGCGCTATGCCGAGGTGCGCACGCTGCCCGAAGGCCGCCGCCTCTCCTGTTCCGCGACCATCGAGGGCGATCTCGTCGTCGACGTGCCGCAGGATGCCGTGGTCAACGCCCAGGTGGTGCGCAAGGCCGCCAGCGACCGGGTGATCGAACGCAATCCCGCCGTCCATCTCTGCTATGTCGAGGTCGACGAGCCCGACATGCACAAGCCGCTCGGTGATCTCGACCGCATGATTGTCATGCTGGAAAAAGATTGGGGATACAGCGACCTGCAAGTAGAACCTCATCTTCTGCCTAAGGTCCAGAGGATCCTGCGCAAGGGCAACTGGACGGTCACGGCCGCCATCCACCGCGACAGCAAAACCCAGCGCCCCTCGATCGTCGCGCTGTGGCCCGGCCTGCACAACGAGGCCTATGGCCTTGCCTGTGACATCGGCTCGACGACGATCGCCATGCATCTCGTTTCGCTCTTGTCCGGCCGCGTTGTCGCCTCCTCGGGTGCCTCGAACCCGCAGATCCGCTTCGGCGAGGACCTGATGAGCCGCGTCTCCTACGTCATGATGAACCCGGACGGCCGGGAAGCCATGACCAGGGCCGTGCGCCAGGCGGTCTCCGAACTCATCGACCAGGTCTGTGCAGAAGGCGGCGTCGCCCGCACCGACATTCTCGATTCGGTGTTCGTCGCCAATCCGATCATGCACCACCTCTTCCTTGGCATCGATCCGACCGAGCTCGGTCAGGCGCCCTTCGCGCTTGCCGTCTCCGGGGCCGTCTCGTGCCCGGCGAGCGACATCGAGCTCGTCCTCAATCCCGGCGCCCGGACCTATCTGCTCCCCTGCATCGCCGGCCATGTCGGGGCGGATGCCGCGGGTGCGACGCTCGCCGAAGGCCCGCACCGCCAGGACCGCATGATGCTGTTGGTCGATGTCGGCACCAATGCCGAGATCGTGCTTGGTAACCGGACACGCACCGTCGCCGCCTCCTCGCCCACCGGCCCGGCCTTTGAGGGCGCGGAAATCTCCTGCGGCCAGCGCGCCGCGCCCGGTGCCATCGAACGTGTCCGAATCGATGCGGAAACGCTCGAGCCGCGCTTCAAGGTGATCGGCGTCGCGCAGTGGTCGGATGAGGACGGCTTTGCCGAGGCGGCGGAAAAGACCGGCATTACCGGCATCTGCGGCTCGGCAATCATCGAGGTGGTGGCCGAAATGTATCTCTCCGGCGTCATTTCCGCCGACGGCGTCGTCGATGGCGCCATGGCGACGCGCAGCCCGCGCATCCTCGCCACCGGCCGCACCTTCTCCTACCTGCTGCATGACGGCGCCCAGAAGATCACGGTCACCCAGAACGACGTGCGCGCCATCCAGTTGGCCAAGGCCGCCCTTTATGCCGGCATCAAGCTCCTGATGGAAAAGCTCGGCATCGAGACCGTCGACACCATCCGCCTCGCCGGTGCCTTCGGCTCCTTCATCGATCCGAAATACGCCATGGTGCTCGGCCTCATCCCGGATTGTGACCTTGCGGAGGTCAAGGCGGTCGGCAATGCCGCCGGTACCGGCGCGCTGATGGCGCTTCTCAATCGCGACCACCGACGCGAGATCGAGGACACGGTAACCCGGATCGAAAAGATCGAAACCGCGCTGGAACCGCATTTCCAGCAATTGTTCATCGACGCCATGGCGCTGCCCAACAAGGTCGATCCCTTCCCCAGGCTCGCTTCGGTCGTCACGCTCCCTGAACGCAAGATCCTGTCGGACGGCGACGGNNGTAGGCGGACACCCGTTGCGCCGACTTTGCATGCTGCGTAACACTGTCGCCGTGCGCAGTTGCCCGGCCGGCAATTCGCGCCCTGCGGAAGAGCTCCCGACGCCACAGGCCGATATCAGGAAACCTCCAGCATGCGCAGTATCGAAGACAATGCCTTTCTGTTGCTGATCATCACCGTCTCGCTGGCCTTCGCATGGATACTCTGGCCTTTTTATGGGGCGATCCTGTGGGGAACGATCATAGCGATCCTCTTCGTTCCGGTGCAAAGACGCATTTTGAGCTCGACGCAACTGGGTAGAAACCTTGCTGCCGTCCTCACGATTCTCATCATCGTCGTGATACTGATCCTGCCGATGGCACTGGTTGCCGCTTCGCTGACACGGGAGGCAGTTGGCTTCTACACCAGCATCGAGTCTGGCGAAATCGATCTCGCTCTTCTATTCCGTCAGGTCTTTGCCCTGTTGCCGCAATGGGTCACCGACCTTCTTAATCGCTTCGGACTTGTCAGTCTCGAGGCACTGCAGGGTCAAATAACGACCGGCCTCATTTATGGCAGCCAGTATATCGCCAATCAGGCCATCGTCATCGGCCAGAGTACCTTTCAGTTCATGGCAAATATAGCGGTCATGCTGTACCTGCTGTTCTTCCTGCTTAGGGACGAGGGTCTGCTGTACAGAAGAATAAGCTACGCGATCCCGCTGCGCCTGGAGCAGAAGCAGGAATTTCTGAAAAAGTTCACGGTCGTCATCCGCGCCACGGTCAAGGGCGATCTGCTGGTGGCGCTCCTGCAAGGGGCGCTCGGCGGGCTGATATTCTGGCTCCTTGGAATTGGCGCCCCGCTGCTGTGGGCGGTGGTGATGGCGGTCTTTTCCCTGCTGCCAGCGATCGGCTCCGGCCTTGTCTGGGTTCCGGTGGCCATCTATCTCCTGGCGACCGGCGCCATAGGCAAAGGCGTCATCCTGATTGCATTCGGCGGGCTCGTCATCGGTCTCGTGGACAATTTCCTCCGCCCGATCCTGGTCGGCAAGGATACGAAGATGCCCGATTACGTGGTGCTGATTTCCACGCTGGGCGGCATTGCCACCTTCGGTCTCAACGGTTTTGTCATCGGTCCCGTCATCGCGGCCATGTTCATCGCCGCCTGGGACATATTCTCGGCGTCGAGGCAACGCATTGAGGGAAATGACGGCATTCGCTGATCCCGAGGAGGTATGAGTTCCAGGTGGCATCACGTTTCCCACCTTCCCCTGATCTTTGTCAATTTACCGGCGAGTCAACTGGTATAAGCTGACAAAGCCAGAATGTGGCATGGCAAGCCGTTTGAGACGGTTCGGTTCATCAGCCACAAGGGGAGCGACCACCATGGGAAGCATGAGCGACAAGACCGCGGGTCTGGCAAACCAGGCGGCCGGAACGATCAAGCAGAAAATCGGCGAGACGGTCGGCAACGAGCGCCTTCAGGCCGAAGGCTCGGCCCAGGAAGCCAAGGGCCACGTGCAGGAGGCGGTCGGTGATCTGAAGGCCGCAACGAAGGATGTCGCCAACAAGGTGGCGGACACGATCAACAAGAAGCTTTGAATTCAAGATCGATCAAGGCAGGAGGCCGGCTGTTCGGCCGGCCTCTTTTCTTGTTGGCAGAATTGCGCCTGGCCAGTCAGTCACCTCGTGAGTGACGAAAGCCCCATTCGCCGCTTCATCAGGCCGCAATCCCGATCATCTCGGAAAAGGCGAACCGTACGCTGTCGGCGACTGCACGGATCGGGTCGCTCGTTTCCTTGCCGGTCAGCAAGCGTACCTCGAACGAGCCGAGATCCGGCAGCCCCTGCTTGGACCCGAGCGCCGTCATGTCGTCCGTCAGGTAGCTGCGCGGCAGAGGAGCCACCGCCAGGTCGGCGATCACGGCGGCGCGCTGGGCCATCGTATGGGCGGACAGATAGGCGATCCGATAGGGGCGCTTGTCGCGGTCTAGTCGCGAAAGCGCATCGGCCCGCCAGCAGCAGCCATCCTCCCAGATCGACACCGGCAAGGGATCGCGCAG
Source organism: Rhizobiaceae bacterium UBA1291 (assembly GCA_002307905.1). GTDB lineage: Bacteria > Pseudomonadota > Alphaproteobacteria > Rhizobiales > Rhizobiaceae > Allorhizobium. The sequence goes on along the minus strand of DBUL01000233.1, from coordinate 4,755 downwards.
ATGCGCGGTGCCGCACTTGGCGCCTGCCCAGACCAACTGCTCGGTATGGATCACCTCGCCGTCGTGGCTCACCATGCCGGGCGCGCAATTAACCAGTGTGAGATCGAGGCGCTGTTCCTGCAGCCGGCGTCTCAGCTGCCCGGAGGTATCGACCGTCAGATCGACCATGATCGCCGGATAGATCTCGGCAAAGCGCCGCAGGATAGTCGGCATGAAGCGCTCGCCGATGTCGTCCGGCGCGCCGAGCCGCACCACGCCCTTCATTTCCGGCATACGGAAACGTCCAACCGCCTCGTTGGAGAGCGCCAGCATGCGCCGGGCATAGGGCAGCAGCGTCTCGCCGCTCTCCGTCAGCGTCACAGATCGCGCATCGCGCAGGAAGAGCGTCGCGTTCAGCTGTTCTTCCAGCTTCTTGATCTNNAGACGGCGTGCGGAACACACGGTCCGCCGCAAGGGTAAAGCTGCTGGTTTCCGCGATCGCCACGAAGGTGCGCAGGATATCGTTGTCGAGCAGCGGCAGGGGCTGGCGAATGGTCAGGGTCATTGGCGCACATCCTTCAATAAAACTGATCTTAAGGACGATATCATCGCGTTTGATTGAATG
>DBUL01000233.1:3211-4123 GCA_002307905.1 Rhizobiaceae bacterium UBA1291 | reverse complement strand
TTGATTGAATGTCAATCGGGGTGCATCCTGCAACCATCAAGCGAAAAAAGGAGGCAACGATGTTGATTGCAGCCCTGCTCCACATGACCCGCCGCTTGCGAGACGGCGTCTTGCAAGCCCCCGCCAAACGCCGCAAGCGCGTAGCGCTCCGCCAGCTGGCGTCTCTGCCTCCCGAACTGAAACGCGATATCGGCTGGCCACCGGAGCGGTATTCGGTCAGCCCGACGCAACGAACACATCACGAAAACAGATCGATTACATCATAAACATTCGCTTGAATGATGAATGCAACGCGAGCAAAACCCCTGTGCCCATGGGCCGTTGGAAAGGATGAAGACGATGACCATCGTTGGTTTTGACAGCCGGATCATTTTAGGAAGCCGCCGTTTGCCGACGGTCGCGAATTCCATCACAGTGCTGATGACGGCGGCCAGGGCAACACGCCGCTGGCGCGAGCGTCGAGCGAACGCCAGAATACTGGAATCCCTGCCTTTCGATCTGCGCAAGGATCTGGGCTGGCCGCCCATCGANNCACGACGGCCGAGGTCGCAATGAGAAAAGTGGGTCGAGGAGATCGCAGTTTCGTCCTTCCCGCGCTATTCTGCCGTGTTTGTAATGATGCGTGACGTATTCGGAACATCGCCATGACGCCTGCCACGCGAGGAATGGTGAAAACAAGCGGGAACACTGGGCATCAAACATGAACAAGACGCCGACCAGGATTCGTTCACTGGTCTTCTTTCTCGTCCCCAATTTCACGCTCCTGCCCTTTGCGGGTGCGATTGAAACACTGCGCATTGCCAACCGCATGCTGGGCTATCAGGCCTACGAATGGCGCCTTGCCTCCACCGACGGACAGAGGGTGAATTCGTCGAGCGGCATCGGCATGGAGGCCAGTTCGTCATTGGCTGA
>DBUL01000233.1:2930-3198 GCA_002307905.1 Rhizobiaceae bacterium UBA1291 | reverse complement strand
GATCGTCTGTTCCGGGGTCTATGTCGAGGAATTCCACAACAAGTCGGTCAACGCCTGGCTCCGCGAGGCCTATAACCGGGGCATAGCTGTCGGCAGTCTCTGCACCGGGGCCCATGTTCTGGCCCAGGCCGGGCTCTTGAACGGCAAGCGTTGCGCCATTCATTGGGAAAACCTGCCGGGCTTCTCGGAGTCCTTCCCGCAGGCGGAAGTCTATGCCGATCTCTACGAGATCGACGGCAATCTCTATACCTGCGCCGGCGGCACCGCC
>DBUL01000233.1:0-2784 GCA_002307905.1 Rhizobiaceae bacterium UBA1291 | reverse complement strand
ACGCTACTATCTCGAGATCCGGCTCGACCGCGCGCGTCACCTGCTGGTGCAGTCCTCCATGCCGATCGTCGAGGTAGCAGTCGCCTGCGGCTTTGTTTCCGCCTCGCACTTCTCCAAATGCTATCGCGAACTCTTCAATCGCTCGCCCCAGCAGGAGCGCGCTGAGCGCAAGCTCACCAAGTCCGCGAACCGCGCCAGCGTCCTCGCCTGACGCCGGCAGCGATGCCGATTCAACCGTAGAGGCTGTAGAAGAAGCGGCCCGAAACGAAAAGCAGGAACAGGCCGAAGCCGATCTCCAGTTGGCGTTTGCTCATTGCATGCGCCAGCTTCGCGCCGTGGGGATCTTTACGGATCAGCGCTTTCAGGATCTGGTCATGATCGTCGCACCAGTTATCAACGGTGCGCAGATNNATGCAACGGCGATCCAGTTGATGTAACCCGTCGACAGCGGCGGAAGGCCTTCTTCGCCCCAGCCAGCCCAGATGTAGCCGAACAGGCCAGGCAGCGAGATCAGGACACCGACGCCGGCGGAGGTCGCCACCGCCTGGTGAATCGGCCTTCCGTAGAGGCTCATGAAGGTATTGTTGAGGACGCCTCCGCCGATCCCCATCAGGCCAGAGAGCACGCCGATCCCGGTGCCGACAGTGAAGCGTGTCGGCTCGCCCGGCAAATCGGTACCGAGGTGCCAGCGGGAGGAGAAGAACATCATGCGGAAGGCGAGCAGCAGGGTAATGATTGCAAAGATCAGCCGCAACGCCTCGCTCGACGCCTTGGCGGCGATTACCGCGGCGAGGATCGCCCCGAGCGGCACGGCGATGATCCAGCCCTTCAGCAGCTGCATGTCGACGGCGCCCCGCCGCCGGTGTGCGGCAAAGGACCTGAGCGAGGTCGGCACGATGATGGCAAGCGACGTGCCGACAGCCAGATGCATGCGCACCGCATCGTCGATGCCGACGAGCGCGAAGACCTGGTAGAANNCACCGCCCCGCCGCCGATGCCGAAGACGCCGGCAAGTAGCCCCGCCACGCCGCCGGCTATCACCAGCAGGCCGGCAAACATCATCAATTCCGAAACAGGCGGCATCGCAGCGGTCCTTTCCCGGCACGAACGCCGCAAGGGCGCCGCGCCTGTCATCAATCCGTGATGCTTCTATCCTATCGTCCGCATCAGGCAAGGACAGGCTGGCGCAAAGCGGTACGCCCCCTGCAGAAGCCCAGCCTCAAGAAGCGCCGCAGGCCTTGCCAGATTTCGATACAGTCATTTCAGACAGGCATTTTGATCCATTCCTTTGCGACCGGCGGCAATGTCCCCCGCCCCATTGCCACACGGTCAAAAAGCCGGCGTTCTCGCCGGCTTTTTTATCATGATGCTTGGAAGCCCTGTTTCGCGGCCTCCGCTAAAGCGACGGATCGGCCGCCTGCCCCTGCGGCGGCAAGAGGGTCGTGGGATTGTCGGTGCCGATGCCGTCGACCACCGTATGGCTGGTCTGCCCTTCGGCGATCGCCATGGCGCCCTGCGGCACGATGATTTGCGCGGCAACCGGTGCCCGGGGCGCCGGCGTTGCGGCATCGCCCACGCCCAGCACATCTTCGCCGCCGACGCCGAGTTCGGCATCGATATTCACGCCCTCCTCCGGGATGGCATAGGCATCTGTCTGCGGCATGGGTTGCTGCCCAGACGGCTCAAGCATGACCGACTGCTGATCGACCGTTGCTGCCGGCGCGTTCGAGCCGGCAAAGCCAGTGCTGCTTCGCGGGTCGTCGACACCGAGCGGGTCATCTTCTTTACGGCTCACCCCGGCAAGGTTCGGCGTATCGAGATAGTCTGCCGCCGCAGAGCCACGGTAGGTGCGCGAGGATCCCGCTGTAGAGGCGACAGGCGCTCCGACGGGACCGAGCAGTTCGTCGTCCGCGACGCGGCCCTCAAGTCGAGGCGGAGACAATAAGGAGGGAGGCGCGGCACCGATCTTGACCGGCGGCCCCATGACGTCACCGATACAGGAGACAAGCAAGGCAGCCGGTACGATGACCAGCGCGGTGCGCTGCAGGAAGGTTGAATACGCCATACGGATGACCACTCTGCCGCAACCGGAGACCGGCACTCTGCTGCACCTGAGGCTAGCACCAGGCCGTTAAGCCTTGGTTTAGGCACCCTGCCCGCCCGCTATTCGGCCGCCGCCCCCGCCGCCTTCATCCGTTCGAGCCATTTCTGCCGAGCGCGTCCATCCTTGCTTTCCACATTGCCGATCAGGCTTGCCCGGATCGGCCTGAAGCCGACGAAACGGAAGATGCCGACCTTCATCGCCTTCAGGCTGTGCGCGCCATAGACCAGCCGGTAGAAAAAGGCCGGCATGCCCATGGTGATGACGATCCTGAGCGAGCGGCCCTTGAGCATCGCGCCCTTGAATGGCCCCCCGTCGCTTCCATAGGCGAAGCCCGGCCTGAGCGTCTGCTCAAGGAAGGCCTTGACCAGCGCCGGCATGCCGCCGAGCCAGAGCGGGAAAATCAGAACGACATGGTCGGCCTTGGCGATCCGCGCCTGCGCTGCAGCGATGTCAGGCCCGACCGTGACGCCTTCCTGCTCCTTCTGCGAACGCAGAAACCTTATGTCGATCGCCGCCAGTTCGAGCCGCTCGACGGAATGGCCGGCCAACACCGCACCGGCGGCATAGGCATCGGCCAGCGCATGGCAGAAGTGGGCTTCACTATCGTCCGGATGCCCCTGGATGATCAGGATGTTTCGCATGCGCCACCCCCTTGGCCTTGATCGAACGCGCGATGATGC
>DBUL01000193.1:40316-44006 GCA_002307905.1 Rhizobiaceae bacterium UBA1291 | reverse complement strand
GCTCAAGCGCTTCAAGGACGAAGTGGCCGAGGTGCCGATGGGTCAGGAATGTGGCATGGCCTTCGAGAACTACGAAGACATCCGCGCCGGCGACACCATCGAGTGCTTCCGCGTGGAACACATCACGCGCACGCTTTAAGGCGACGACCCGCACGGGCTAACAGGACGGGCGCCGGACGATCCGGCGCTCGCTTCGTTTGAGGCGAAAAGACATGACCAGACCAACTTCTTCCGTGCCCAACCAGCGCATGTTGCGCGTCGGCGAACAGGTGCGCGCCGCAATCTCGCAGGTGTTGCAGCGTGGCGACGTGCGCGATCCGCTGATTGAAAAGACGGTGATCTCAATCTCCGAGGTCCGCATGTCGCCGGATCTGAGGGTCGCCACCGCCTATGTGACGCCGCTCGGCGTCGCCGACCATCAGGCGGTGATCGACGCGCTGAACCACCACGCCAAATATATCCGCGGACGGCTCGGCCCCCAACTCCGGCAGCTGAAGTACATGCCCGAGGTGCGATTCAAGGACGATACCAGTTTCGACAATTACCAGAAGATCGACGCGCTCTTGCGCTCGCCCGAGGTCCAGCGCGACCTGGGGCACACCGACAGCGACGACGAACAAGAATAGAGGCGCATGTCCAAACCCCGCAAACCCAAGGGCCGGCCGATTTCCGGTTGGTTGATCCTCGACAAGCCTGTAGACTTCGGCTCGACTGAGGCTGTTTCCAAGATCAAGTGGCTGTTCGACGCCCAGAAGGCCGGCCATGCCGGCACGCTCGATCCGCTTGCCTCCGGCATGCTGCCGATCGCGCTCGGCGACGCCACCAAGACAGTGCCCTATGTCATGGATGGCCGAAAGATCTATGAATTCACCGTGAGCTGGGGCGAAGAGCGCTCGACCGATGACCTCGAAGGCGAGGTGACACAGTCATCTGTCCATCGTCCGACGGAGGAGCAAATCCGCGCCCTATTGCCGAACTACACCGGTGTCATCTCTCAAATACCACCGCAGTTCTCAGCCATCAAGATCGCCGGCGAGCGTGCCTATGACCTGGCACGCGAAGGCGAGACGGTGGATATTCCATCCCGTGAAGTCGAGATATTTCGTCTCAATCTGATCGGTTGTCCCGACGCCAACCGCGCGCAGTTCGAAGTCGAATGCGGCAAGGGCACTTATGTGCGTTCGCTCGCCCGCGATTTCGGCCGCGATCTCGGCTGCTACGGCCACATCTCCTCGCTCAGGCGCTCGTTCGTCGCGCCTTTCGCCGAGGAAACGATGGTGCCGCTGGCCGAACTGACCGCGCTCGAAGCGATCGAGGACAAGCAGGAACGGCTGGCCGCCCTCGATGCGTTCCTAATCGATACCGGCAAGGCACTGTCCAGCCTACCGCACATCGCCATCACAGAAGATCAGGCGCATCGCCTCCGAATGGGCAATCCGATCCTGCTGCGCGGTCGCAACGCACCGGTCGCTGAGGCTGACGCCTTTGTCACCTGCTTTGGCAAGCTGGTGGCAATCGGCGAGATCGGCGAAGGCGAGTTCCGGCCGCGGCGCGTTTTCACCTGAACTGCGCCTGGACAAACAACGCTTTCATTTCGTCTCCGGATGAGCTATAGGCACGCCAGTACGGCGGTTTTCCGCCTGCTTTCACGGCCTTTGCTGGACGACATCCCGGCATATGGCGACTTTTTCTCCTGATATTCAGAAAGGATTTCCGATGTCGATCACTGCAGAGCGCAAGGCTGCCCTAATCAAGGAATATGCAACCGTCGAAGGCGACACCGGCTCGCCGGAAGTCCAGGTTGCGATCCTGACCGAGCGGATCAACAACCTCACCGGACACTTCAAGGACCACAAGAAGGATAACCATTCCCGTCGTGGCCTGCTGACGATGGTGTCGAGCCGTCGCTCGCTTCTTGACTACCTCAAGAAGAAGGACGAAGGCCGCTACACGAAGCTCATCACGAGCTTGGGCATTCGCCGCTAAAAATTTACCGGCGGACCATCTTCACGGGGGTCCGCCGGTTCCTTTTCGGGACCCCGTCCCGGCCGGTCGCAACGGGCGGACTGCTCCGCGACCTCTATATGAAGGGCAGCCCGGATGGGCCGGCGCTGCCAAAACCAACCGATGGCCTGTCATGGGGCAGGATTGCAGGGTGCTTTCGCCGAAGATATTCGGCAAGTCGTGAGAGAAGATGTCCCAAACACGCGGATGTCTCTCGATCTAGGAGAGCCTCCCGCTGTCTTGCCCGTGATGCGTCAGCATTCCCGTGGATGCGAACGCTCTTTTCGAGCGGCGGCCTTAGGGCCCGCAATCGCGGAAGAAGGACAAGACAGATGTTTGATATCCATAGCGTGGAAATCGAGTGGGCAGGTCGCCCGCTCAAGCTCGAAACCGGCAAGATCGCCCGTCAGGCTGACGGCGCCGTTCTCGCCACCTACGGCGAGACCGTCGTGCTCGCCACCGTCGTTTCGGCCAAGTCGCCGAAGGCGGGCCAGGACTTCTTCCCGCTGACCGTGAACTACCAGGAAAAGACCTATGCCGCCGGCAAGATCCCGGGCGGCTATTTCAAGCGCGAAGGCCGCCCTTCGGAAAAGGAAACGCTGGTTTCCCGCCTGATCGACCGCCCGATTCGCCCGCTCTTCCCGGACGGCTACAAGAACGACACCCAGGTCGTCGTCACCGTGATCCAGCACGACCTTGAAAACGATCCCGACGTCCTGTCGATGGTCGCCGCTTCGGCAGCGCTTACGCTTTCCGGCGTACCCTTCATGGGCCCGGTCGGGGGCGCCCGCGTCGGCTTCATCAACGGCGAATATGTTCTGAACCCGCATCTCGACGAGATGGACGAGTCGGTTCTCGATCTGGTCGTCGCCGGCACGCAGGACGCCGTCCTGATGGTCGAGTCGGAAGCCAAGGAACTCAACGAAGAGATCATGCTCGGCGCCGTCATGTTCGGCCACAAGGGCTTCCAGCCTGTCATCGACGCGATCATCAAGCTCGCCGAGGTTGCCGCCAAGGAACCGCGCGACTTCGATCCGGCTGACTATTCCGCGCTCGAAGCCGAAATGCTGGCGATGGCCGAGACCGAACTGCGCGACGCCTACAAGATCACCGAGAAGGCCGCCCGTTACGCCGCCGTCGACGCCGTGAAGGCGAAGGTCAAGGCGCACTTCCTGCCCGAGGGCGGCGAAGCCAAGTACACGGCTGAGGTCGTCGGCTCGGTGTTCAAGACCCTGCAGGCGAAGATCGTCCGCTGGAACATCCTCGATACCAAGAGCCGCATCGACGGTCGCGACCTGGAAACCGTTCGTCCGATCGTATCGGAAGTCGGCATCCTGCCGCGCACCCATGGCTCGGCCCTGTTCACCCGCGGCGAGACCCAGGCGATCGTGGTTGCCACGCTCGGCACCGGCGAAGACGAGCAGTATGTCGACAGCCTGACCGGCATGTACAAGGAACGCTTCCTGCTGCACTACAACTTCCCGCCCTACTCGGTCGGTGAAACGGGCCGCATGGGCTCCCCGGGCCGCCGTGAAATCGGCCATGGCAAGCTCGCCTGGCGCGCCATCCGCCCGATGCTGCCTTCGGCTGAACAGTTCCCCTACACGCTGCGCGTCGTCTCCGAGATCACCGAGTCGAACGGCTCGTCCTCGATGGCAACCGTCTGCGGCACTTCGCTGGCGCTGT
>DBUL01000193.1:0-40299 GCA_002307905.1 Rhizobiaceae bacterium UBA1291 | reverse complement strand
GGTGACGAAGACCACCTCGGCGACATGGACTTCAAGGTTGCCGGCACCTCGGATGGTATCACTTCGCTGCAGATGGACATCAAGATCGCCGGCATTACCGAAGAGATCATGAAGGTGGCTCTGGCCCAGGCACAGAGCGGCCGCAAGCATATCCTCGGCGAAATGGCGAACGCCATCACCGAAGGTCGTTCGCAGCTCGGCGAATTCGCCCCGCGCATCGAAGTGATGAATATCCCGGTCGACAAGATCCGTGAAGTTATCGGTACCGGCGGCAAGGTTATCCGCGAGATCGTTGAAAAGACCGGCGCCAAGATCAACATCGACGACGACGGTACGATCAAGATCGCCTCTTCCTCAGGCAAGGAAATCGAAGCCGCCCGCAAGTGGATCCATTCGATCGTTGCAGAACCCGAAGTTGGCGTCGTCTATGAAGGTACCGTTGTAAAGACCGCCGATTTCGGCGCCTTCGTCAACTTCTTCGGCTCACGTGACGGCCTCGTGCACATCTCGCAGCTCGCTTCGGACCGCGTTGCCAAGACCTCGGACGTCGTCAAGGAAGGCGACAAGGTTTGGGTCAAGCTGATGGGCTTCGACGAGCGTGGCAAGGTTCGCCTCTCCATGAAGGCCGTCGACCAGACGACCGGCAAGGAAATCGCAGCCGAGAAGAAGAAGGAAGAGGGCGAAGCCGCCGAATAAGTGGCCCCTCACTTTTGAACCAAGGCGCGGAAACCATTCCGCGCCTTTTTTATTCGCCCGGAGAACCAGCCATGAGCCGCGAAACGCTGAAAACCCTGTTCCACCCCTTCGCCAGTGGCGTCGTCGCCGCACCCGCGGACGGTGAACGCTTCCTGTTCCTCGGGGCCGAGGCTGGCTTTGCGGCGCCCGCTGAGTTCGCAGCGTCCCTCGTGCCCGTACAGGGTCATCGCGGGGAGTTCCTCAAGCTGCAGGCCGCACGACTCGAACCGATCCCCCAGGTCGAGGGCGAGGGCTTTGACGGGGCGCTGGTGCTGCTTGGCAAGCATCGGGGCGAGAACGACAATCGCGTCGCGGAAGCCCTTAAGCGGGTCAAGGCGGGCGGCCTGATCGTGGTTGCTGGCGGCAAGGAGGACGGCGTCCAACCCATGCGCAAGCGTCTGGCCGGGCTCGGGATCGAAGCCGAGCACATGCCGAAATACCACGGCGTCGCGCTGTGGTTCAACACACCGGAGAATGCTGGCGCGGCAGTCGCCAAGCTTGCCGCGCAAGATGCACTCGTTGACGGACGCTTCCATACCCGCCCCGGCATGTTCTCGCATGATCGCATCGACGACGGCTCCGAGCTGCTAGCAAGCCGACTGCCCGAGAATTTCGACGGCAATGCCGCAGACTTCGGCGCCGGCTGGGGCTATCTTTCTACCGTGCTCGCCACGCGCTCGCCGCGGACCGCCCGCATCNNAGGCCGATTTCGACGCCTTGGAATATGCCAAGGCCAACCTCGCGGCCAACTGCCCTAACCTGACGGCACGCTTTTTCTGGCAGGACCTCACGCGCGAGCCGGCAAAGGAAAAATACGACCTGGTCATCATGAACCCGCCCTTTCACCAGGGCCATGCCGCGGAGCCGGGCCTGGGCCAGGCGATGATCAAGGCTGCAGCCCAGGCGCTGCGCAGCGGCGGCATGCTGCTGATGGTGGCCAATCGTGGCCTGCCCTATGAGGCAATCCTCGGCGAAGGCTTCCGCGAGCATGGCGAAACCTGCCGAAATGCGCGGTTCAAGGTTCTCTGGGCCAAGAAATAGGCTCTGCTAACCCGTTATCCGACATTGTTGGCCCGTTACGGAAGAGTGAGCGGGGGCCGCGGTGGACGGACCGCTCCGTATTCCGTGCCGGCGCGATATGAGATCGCGCCAGGCTCCTCCGGGATTGAGGGAGAAGCCTTACTCGGAGTCAGAGCTGCGCAGCATGTCGAGCGTCGGCATGGACGTGATGTTGTAGCCGGAATCGACATAGTGGATTTCGCCAGTTACGCCGCGCGACAGGTCCGACAGCAGGTAAAGCGCCGAGTTCCCGACGTCCTCGATCGTGACAGTGCGGCGCAGCGGCGCGTTCTTCTGCTGCCATGAGAGCATTGCGCGTGCATCCGAGATCCCGGCCCCTGCGAGCGTCCGGATCGGGCCGGCAGAGATGGCGTTAACCCGAATACCTCGCGGACCGTAGTCGCCCGCCAGATAGCGGACCGAAGCCTCCAGAGCGGCCTTGGCGACGCCCATGACGTTGTAGTTCGGCATGATACGCACGGAACCGCCATAGGTCAGCGTCAGCATGGAGCCACCATCGGTCATCAGGTTGGCTGCCCGCTTGGCAATCTCGGTGAAGGAGAAGCACGAGATCACCATTGTGCGGGTGAAGTTGTCGCGCGTCGTATCAGCGTAGAGGCCCTTGAGCTCGTTCTTGTCGGAGAAGCCGATCGCATGCACGATGAAATCGAGCTTGCCCCAACGCTCTTTCAGCGCCTCTATGACCGCGTCGACGGAGGCGATGTCCTCTACGTCACAGGGCAGGAGGAAGTCCGAACCGAGTTCCGAGGCCAGTGGCTTGACGCGCTTGCCGAGCGCCTCACCCTGGTAGGTAAAGGCTAGCTCTGCGCCAGCGCCAGCAAGCGCCTTGGCGATTCCCCAGGCGATCGAGTGGCTGTTCGCGACGCCCATGATAAGGCCGCGTTTTCCCTGCATAGAGGCGATCATGCCGTTATCCATTATGACGCTGGAAGACCAGGGTTGCGTTGGTGCCGCCGAAACCGAAGGAGTTGGACAGAACGGTGTCGATTTTGGCATTGTCGATGCGCTTGCGAACAATCGGCACACCCTCGAATTCCGGATCAAGCTCGGTGATGTGGGCGCTCTCGCCGATGAAGCGCTCCTGCATCATCAGCAGGCCATAGATCGATTCCTGCACGCCGGCCGCACCGAGCGAATGGCCTGTCAGCGACTTGGTCGACTGGATAGGCGGGATCTTGGCCCCGAAGACTTCACGGATGGCGCCAACCTCCTTCGAATCGCCGACCGGCGTCGAAGTCCCGTGGGTATTGATGTAGTCGATGTCGCCCTTCACGGTGGAGAGCGCCTGACGCATGCAGCGGATTGCGCCTTCGCCCGACGGAGCGACCATGTCGTAGCCGTCGGAGGTGGCGCCATAGCCGATGATCTCGGCGTAGATCTTGGCGCCGCGTGCCTTTGCGTGCTCCAGTTCCTCGAGCACCAGCACGCCCGCACCGCCGGCGATGACGAAGCCGTCCCGCGAGGCGTCATAGGCCCGCGATGCGGTCGAAGGCGTATCGTTGAACTTGGAGGACATGGCGCCCATGGCGTCGAACAGATCAGACATCGTCCAGTCAAGATCCTCATGGCCGCCGGCAAACATCATGTCCTGCTTGCCCCACTGGATCATCTCATAGGCATTGCCGATGCAATGTGCCGAGGTCGAGCAGGCCGACGAGATCGAATAGTTGACGCCGTGGAGCTTGAACCAGGTCGCGAGCGTCGCGGAGGCGGTGGACGACATGGCCTTCGGCACGGCGAAGGGTCCAATGCGCTTGGGGCTGTTGTTCTGGCGCACGATGTCGGCGGCCTCGACGATGGTGCGGGTGGAGGGACCGCCAGAACCCATGATGATGCCCACGCGTTCATTCTGCGCGTAGTCGGCCTCTTCCAGAGCGGCGTCGGCGATCGCCTGCTTCATGGCGACATGGTTCCAGGCGCCGCCCTGAGACAGGAAGCGCATGGCGCGACGGTCAACGTGTTCAGTCGGATCCAGTGCGGGCTTGCCCCAGACCTGGCACTTGAAGCCATGCTCGGCGAAATCGGGAGAAAAGCTGATGCCCGACTTCGCCTCACGCAGAGATGCAGTCACCTCTGCCGCATCGCCGCCGATAGAGGACACGATACCAAGTCCCGTAACAACTACCCGTCTCATCTCTCAGACCTTCTTATTATCGTAACTGGACACGGCCTCTTCAGGCCGTCTTTTCCTTTGACAGACCCACGCGAAGGTCTGTTGCCTGGTAAATTGTCTCTCCGTCAGCCTTCAGCCAGCCGTCGGCGGTGCCCAGAACCAGGCGGCCACGCATGACACGCTTGAAATCGATCCCGTACTCGAGGAGCTTGGTGTCTGGGCGAACCATGCCCTTGAACTTCACTTCACCGGTTGAAAGCGCCATGCCGCGGCCGGGCTCGCCCAGCCAGCCAAGAAAGAAGCCAGTCAATTGCCACATGCCATCGAGGCCGAGACAGCCGGGCATGATGGGATTGCCCTGGAAATGGCAGGGGAAATACCAGTCATCCGGATGGACGTCATATTCTGCACGGATATAGCCCTTGTCGAAGGCGCCACCGGTTTCGGAAATGTCCGTGATCCGGTGTACCATCAGCATCGGCGGCAGAGGGAGCTGCGCATTGCCGGGACCAAACAGTTCGCCGCGACCGCAGGCGAGAATCTCTTCGTAGTTATAGCTGGATTGTCTTGGTGCCATTTTCTTCTTCTTCCCCCCTCAGGCTTCGCGTTCACGGACCCTTAGAGCAAGATAGGGACAAATTGAAGTCTCACAATAGCCGACACAGAATCCCAGGGAACTTCCCGATCCGCCGCCAGTTGGTGACTAAGCCGTCGCATTACAGGAAGCACCCCGTCAGGGCCAGTCCCCAAACCGCCAAATCGCGGCTTTTTCGACGCATTGTGGAGCGGTGACCCGGTAGAAACTATTGAAAGGGCAGCGCGTAAAAGTTATATCGTCACATGAAGTCGGTGAACGACCGATAGGCAATGCGGAGATCGTCTTGATGACGACGGAAGACCGTTCACGTACGGAACTGAAATTGCGGCAGGCGGGGCGNNCGCGTCAGCGTATTGCACTCGCAAGCCTGCTTTTCGCCAAGGGCGACCGTCACCTGACCGTGGAAGAACTGCACGAGGAAGCCACAGTTGCCAAAGTGCCAGTGTCACTCGCGACGGTTTACAACACGCTACACCAGTTCACCGAGGCGGGCCTCATCCGCGTGCTGGCCGTCGAAAGCGCCAAGACCTATTTTGATACCAACACCTCGGATCATCACCATTTCTTCATTGAGGGCGAGAACGAGGTTCTCGACATCCCGCTCAACAATATTGCCATCGACAATCTCCCCGAGCCACCGGAGGGCATGGAAATTGCCCATGTCGACGTGGTGATTCGTCTTCGGCCGAAGATTCGCTGAGGCCTTCGCCCCCCACGAACTCCCTACAAAACATCTTCTGGCGCTCGTCCGGGACGTGAATTGTAGCGCGGAAAGCTCCAGCCGAAGCGAAGCGCGCCGCCTCTGATGGCGAAGGCGGTGACTCCACCGAGCATCGACGCGACAAGGAGCGGCAGGCCGAACATAGTGCTCGCTGTGAAAACGCAGGCACCAGCCAGGGCCGCCGTCACATAAACCTCGGGGCGCAGGAGCACGGAAGGTTCGCCGGCGATGATATCGCGCAGGATGCCGCCGAATGTGGCGGTCAGCGTGCCGGTGACGATCGCCACTGTCGGGGAACCGGTCGCGGCAAGACCCTTGGCTGCTCCCATGACGCAATAGGCCGAAAGCCCGATGGCGTCGAGCCAGATCAGCAGTCGGTAGCGCGATTCAAAGAGATGTGCGGTGAAGAAGACCAGCACGCCGACAAAGGCGCAGACCAGGATGTAGCCAGGATCGCGCACCCAGAAGACCGGAGCACTGCCGAGTACAAGGTCGCGCAAGGTGCCGCCGCCGATGCCGGTAACAGCCGCCAGAAACAAGAAGCCGATCACGTCGAGCTCCTTGCGCGAGCCCGAAAGTGCACCGGTCGCAGCAAAGACGGCGACCCCCGCATAGTCGAGAAATCCGAGCAGTGTCATATCAGCCCTTTCCGGCGAAAGCGTTTGGCAACCTTAACGGCGTCAGGGCCGCACAAGCAACGAGACATAGAATAGGAAAAAGAGAGCTCATCTTCCTGGGACGATCGCCGTGAAATACCTGCTTATGGCCCTTCTGCAAAGCGCGTTTCTATTGACCGCGAACTCCATATCGCTTGCCCAGCAGGCACTCATCAGTGATCCCGAGATCTATGAAAAGCAACATTTCCAGAAACGCTGCAGCGAGGCCACATTTGGCCCGGACTACATCACCCGACTGGATATCAACAATGACGGCATCAAGGACGTCGTGGTGAACGAAGGCGAACTGGTCTGCGACGGCGTGCGCGGCCCGGACTGCTCCGACGACGGCTGCCCCTATAACTTCTATCTGCAGGTGAAGGAAGGCGGCTACTTCATGATCGCCACCGCCAAGATGTACGGTTACGACTTCATCAAGCGCTTCGGCAACATGGTCTTCGTGATGCAGATGCACCCGCGCTTCTGCGAACGCACCGACGAGGTGCCATGCGAGATCACGGTCCGCGTTCGCGGCACCAAGTTTCTGACAATCTCGAAAAAATAGCTACTGCCGTTCAGGGGCTGGATACAACGCCTCGATGCGGCCTGTCAGGTAATAGGCGGCAAGCCCGATCCACTCGCGTATCGCGGTTGCAGTCTGTTGGGCATTCAGCGTCGGCTGGGTAAAATCCACCCCGAGTTGCACCTTTCCGCTCGTGCGGTAGTCGGTCGACCAGGGTATGACGGGGATCCCGACCCTGCGGAAAAGGCCCACGGCACGCGGCATATGAAAGGCCGACGTGATCAACAGGCAATCCGCTAAGCCCAGGTCCGCGAGGAGCGTCCGACTGTTGTCGGCATTCTCCGAGGTCGTGCGCGACAGCGTCTCGCCGATCAACCGGTCGGACGAGACGCCGAAGGTGGTAAAGAAGCGTTCGGAGGCGACAGCATCGCCCTCATAATCACCACTCAAGGACCCGTCGCCACCCGACACGATAATGACTGACTGGGGAAACCGGTGCGCAAGGCGCAAGGCCTCGATGAAACGGTCCGCCGCCTGGTTCATCTCGATCCCGCCCCGCGTCGTCGTCACCTCGGTTTCGAAGGCCCCGCCGAGTACGATCACGCACGAGAGGGTTTTCGGCTCTGCGCCCGGTTTGGGGAAGCGCGCCTCCAGCCCCTGCAGCAGGAAGGATCCAGTGCTCGTGTAAAGCGTCACGAAGAGAATGAGGCCCGCCAGGGCACAGAGGGCCAGGCCGAATCGGCGCAGGCCCGAGAGGAGCGCGATGACTGCAGCCAAGATCATCAGGAAAGCCAGCGACAGCGGCTGGGCAAACAGCCAGAACAGCTTGGAAAGTATAAACATTCGTCTCGCTCTCTGCACGAGGTAGCCGCGGTCGCGGGAAAGCGTCGTGCTACCAACTGCCCAAATATGAGAGTTGCTCATATGGCAACAGCCTCGCTCAAGGCAGCTCACTTAAGCCTGCGACACTCGAAAATAAAGATTTTTACGCGATTGAATTTTGGGGGGCTCATGCGCTTCGCAATCGATACCCTGGACGAAGCGGGCAACAGCCGGATCTATATCGGAGTGCCCCTCGGCAGATCAGGTGACAAGCTCCGCGTTCAGCTCCGGAACGGCGAGGCCGAGCTTGAAATAGACCGTATTACCGACTGGTTCCAGATCGATCAGGCGACGAGCGAGGAGCGGGGCGAACTGTTCTACTGACCCGCAAGCTGGTTCAGCAAACCCTATCCACAGGCGGCCAGCCAAGTCCAGCGAACCCTGAAAGGCGCGCCCCGTCTGTGCGGCACGCCTCCCGCAAGGCCGGGACGCATCCGCTCATCTCGCAAGGATCAGTTCGCCGCACTCACCCGAGGCATCATGCGTCGGCGAAACCGGAGGACAGCGAAGGCCACTAGCACACCGCAGGCCACCAACCCGAGAGACAGAAGCGGCCGATAGGCAAACCAGCCGATGGCAATCGCCAAGGGCCCGACCAGCGCGGTCAGCACGAGTGCGATCAAACCCGTACCGAAGCGCACCAGCGAGCCGGCAATCGGAACCACATCGGCAATGACGCCGAGGATCGAGAAGAACAGGCTGAACCCGACCAGGAGGCCGACAATACCGCCGAGACGGATCAGCCACATGATCATCGTGTTTTCCGCCTGGGCGGCATCGAACATTGTCGCGGCATTCGCCTCTCCGGCTGCGCTCAGAAAGATCTCGCGACCGTTCGATGCGGTAAAGGGCTTCAGCCATCCGCCACTCTGTGCCGCCACGAAGCTGGCCTCGGCCAGGTCCGCCCGGTTGTAGCGAATGCGCAGATCGCCCACCCGCGGCTGCGACGGATCAGATCCGACATAGAAGCCGCCACGGTCGAGATGTACAGTACGAGAGAGCAGCCGTTCAGCGCGCCGGGCCCCCTCTTCCGTCAGCCTAAGGTCGGTTTCGGCGCCAAGGCCAGCGACGTTTTCGCCCGACACGGTAAAGGCGCCGACCTTGGCGCTGTCGATGGCAAACGACTGACCGTCGACTACGAGATCGGGGTTTTCGTGGCCCTCCGGCTGGCGGAAGTCACCTGAATCCTCCCGCCCGGATTTCCACTCCCTGGAATAAGTGTAGGTGGTGACGGTTTGCTCGCTTCCCCCCAGTTTGGTCTCGGAACGCGATTCGCTTTTCTCCACCCACTGGTACATCTCGACCTCGCGCCGGATCGCCACGGCGCCGTCGGCGGCAATCCCGAATTCTGGATCGGTCGGAACGCCGCCTGGCGTCAGCTTGCCGGAGATGTGGATGAGCTTTCCCTCGTTCGAGGGTGCGATCTCTTCGGCACTGACCGAGACCACCACGCCCGCGCCTTCAGTCAGCGCACGATAGGCCTTGATCGAGCGGCCCTCGTTCCATACCAGCGCCCATATGGCGGCGATGACCAGAATAATGCCGATGACAGCGCCAATCAGTGCATTCTTCAACCGCGCAAGCCACGATGTCCGCGTCGTTTCCGTGAAGCTCATGTCACCACCGCCCTTCAGCAATCCGAATATGCATACCCGATGTATGTCCGCGATTCCCTATGGGAATCGCGGAAGCGCATCAAGCGGCGGCACAGGACTGCAGCCTGACTTGTTTTGGCAAAAGCCGGCGACCGTGTGGAATGGCTGCATCACGTTGCGGAAAACGAACATAATGCTCGAGAAGACCTAAAGGGAAGGTATCGAGAGATTTGGTGGAGCTAAGCGGGATCGAACCGCTGACCTCNNGACCTCTTGCATGCCATGCAAGCGCTCTCCCAGCTGAGCTATAGCCCCAAACCATGGGTCCGGCATTGCCGGTTCCGGGAACCTGCCGAACAAGCTGTCCGGCGGGGTGGCGGCTTATTACTTCCGGTGCTCGGAGATGGCAAGCCGAAAATTGCAGGCTCGGAAATTTTTTCGTGTTTTCCGAGCCTGACAGAGTCGATCAGACTTCGTCATCGTCGCCGGTAACGCCGATGATGCCGGTCATGTCATCGTCATCATCGTCTTCGTCGGCTTCGAGGAAGGTATCGTCGTCATCGTCGTCGAGTTCGACATCGTCGTCGCCGATATCCGGGATGTCGTCATTGCCGTCGTTGTCGTCCGCCTCCTCGAGCGAGACCAGCTCGACCTCGGTGTTTTCGGCGTCGACTTCAGCGACTTCCTCCTCTTCGGCCTTTTCCATAATCGTGGCGACCGAGGTCTCCTCGAAGTATGAAAGCGGCCAGGATTTGCCGGTGTAAGGCGACACGACCGGATCGTTGTTCAGATCGTAGAATTTCTTCCCCGTGTCCGGGCAGGTGCGTTTGGTGCCAAGTTCTGCTTTCGCCACTGTCAAAGCCTCTTGAAGTCCTGAAGAAATTACCGGCGCGTGCGGTCAATCCGCTTTTACCCGGTCAGACTGTTAGCCGGTCCCCATAGTCGTTGCAATATCTTCTGTCAAAGGCAAACTTTGCGACCCCATTGCGGGCTTTTTGACAGACCAGGGATGACCGTATTTCCGCTTTGTGCTAACGAGCCGGAAAACAGCGCCGAGAAGCCCGACGTTCGTCCCCAGCGCATCACAACACGAGACCTGATCAGAGGACGACTGAATGGCGGATGAGAGGCCGCAGCAACTCGCGATGGCGTGCATCTCACCCAGCACTCCGGCATCATCCGCCTCCTTTTGACAACACGACAGAACCGGGCGACCCAATCATGGTATTACAAGGCTAAGCTGCATGGCTTCTTTCATCATCGCCATCGACGGTCCTGCTGCGGCGGGCAAAGGAACCCTCTCGCGGCTCATCGCAGCGCATTACGGTTTCCACCATCTCGATACGGGGCTGACCTACCGCGCGGTCGCTAAGGCGCTGCTCGATGCCGGCCTGCCGCTGGATGACGAAGGAGTCGCCGAGAAAACAGCGATCGAGATCGATCTCGCCGGCCTCAATCGTTCAGTTCTCTCCCAGCACAGGATCGGCGAAGCCGCCTCCAAGATCGCCGTCATGCCGTCGGTGCGTCGTTCGCTCGTTGCAGCCCAACGCAGGTTCGCCGCCAAGGAGCCCGGTGCGGTTCTCGACGGCCGTGACATCGGCACGGTTGTCTGCCCCGACGCACCGGTGAAGCTCTATGTCACGGCCTCGCCCGAGGTGCGCGCCAAGCGCCGCTATGAGGAGATCATCGCTGGCGGTGGCTCGGCGGTCTTCGATGAAGTTTTTGCCGATGTAAGGAAGCGCGACGCGCGCGACATGGGGCGCGCAGACAGCCCGTTGAAACCTGCGGACGATGCGCACTTGCTAGACACGTCGGAAATGAGTATAGACGCGGCATTCTTGGCGGCCCGCGATTTCATCGATGCTGCCTTGAAGAAGCACTGAACTGTGGTTGCCGGCTTGCCGGGAGCCTTGATCNNCCAGCCGATACGATCGTCCCCGCGCCGGACAGCCCTTCAAAGGGTGGACGATCTGTCAGGCTTTGTACAACTCGAACCCACCGGCGCATACCGCGTCCTTGTTGGATGCGTTTAGGAGATTTCATGTCTGTTTCTACTCCCTCGCGCGATGATTTCGCAGCAATGCTCGAAGAGTCGTTTGCCAAGACCGATCTGGCAGAAGGCTATGTAACCAAGGGCATTATCACGGCCATCGAGAAGGACGTCGCAATCGTTGACGTCGGTCTCAAGGTCGAAGGCCGCATCGCGCTCAAGGAATTCGGCGCCAAGGCCAAAGACGGCACAATGAAGGTCGGCGACGAAGTCGAAGTTTATGTCGAGCGCATCGAAAACGCTCTCGGCGAAGCCGTTCTGTCGCGCGAAAAGGCTCGCCGCGAAGAAAGCTGGATCAAGCTCGAAGCCAAGTTCGAAGCTGGCGAGCGCGTTGAAGGCGTCATCTTCAACCAGGTCAAGGGCGGCTTCACTNNACATCCGTCCGATCCGCGACGTGACCCCGCTGATGCACAACCCGCAGCCCTTCGAAATCCTCAAGATGGACAAGCGTCGCGGCAATATTGTCGTATCGCGCCGTACGGTTCTCGAAGAATCCCGTGCCGAGCAGCGTTCTGAAATCGTTCAGAACCTCGAAGAAGGCCAGGTCGTTGACGGCGTCGTCAAGAACATCACCNNCACCGACTACGGTGCGTTCGTCGACCTCGGCGGCATCGACGGTCTGCTCCATGTCACCGACATGGCATGGCGTCGCGTCAACCATCCGTCGGAAATCCTGTCCATCGGCCAGTCGGTCAAGGTTCAGATCATCCGCATCAACCAGGAAACCCACCGCATCTCGCTCGGCATGAAGCAGCTCGAGTCGGATCCGTGGGATGGCATTGCCGCCAAGTACCCGGTGGGCAAGAAGATCTCCGGCACCGTCACGAACATCACCGACTACGGTGCATTTGTCGAACTGGAGCCGGGCATCGAAGGCCTGATCCACATCTCGGAAATGTCCTGGACCAAGAAGAACGTTCATCCCGGCAAGATCCTTTCGACCACGCAGGACGTCGACGTGGTCGTTCTCGAAGTCGATCCGTCCAAGCGTCGTATCTCGCTCGGCCTCAAGCAGACCCTCGAGAACCCGTGGCAGGCATTTGCCTACAGCCACCCGGCCGGCACTGAAGTTGAAGGCGAAGTCAAGAACAAGACCGAATTCGGCCTGTTCATCGGCCTCGAAGGCGACGTCGACGGCATGGTTCATCTCTCGGATCTCGACTGGAACCGTCCGGGCGAACAGGTCATCGAAGAGTTCAACAAGGGTGATGTGGTCAAGGCTGTCGTTCTCGACGTCGACGTCGAGAAGGAACGCATCTCGCTCGGCATCAAGCAGCTCGGCAAGGATGCCGTCGGCGATGCAGCCGCTTCCGGCGACCTGCGCAAGAACGCTATCGTTTCCTGCGAAGTCATCGGCATCAACGATGGCGGCATCGAAGTGAAGCTCGTCAATCACGAGGATATCACTTCCTTCATCCGTCGTGCCGATCTCTCCCGCGACCGCGATGAGCAGCGTCCGGAGCGTTTCACGGTTGGTCAGGTTGTTGACGCTCGCGTCACCAACTTCTCCAAGAAGGATCGCAAGGTGATGCTGTCGATCAAGGCTCTGGAAATCGCTGAAGAAAAGGAAGCTGTTGCTCAGTTCGGTTCGTCCGACTCGGGCGCTTCGCTCGGCGACATCCTCGGCGCAGCCCTGAAGAACCGCGGCGGCGAATAAGCCTCCATAGAACTGAAATGAAAGAGCCCGCCGGTCATCGACCGGCGGGCTTCTCTTTAGGTCGCAGAATGCCCCGGGCTAGCCGCGATCGCGATCGCCTTCAGGACCAACCGGCCATGCGCCAATAGAGATCGTTCGGAGTTTCGTCCTCGCCACCAGCTTCGATCTGGTCCGCTCGTTCGCTCTCGTTCATGTGCGGCTGGCCGATGCTTTCGGGCTGCTCCTCGCCCTCCCTTTCGTCTTCGCCTCGCTCGTCGGCTAGGCCATCGGCGTCGCCGTCGCTCGCCTCACCATCCCGATCATCGCGGAAGCGATGCTTTAGTCCTTTCTGCTCCTCCATCTCGTCCTCGGCGAAGAGATAGCTGACCAGTGGCAGCGGCACGCCGTCGCGCCCAATGGCAGGCTGACGCTGCAAGGCGGTCTCTACATCGGGCAGATCATGCGGGAGGCTCTCCCTTGCCGACCTTGCATCATCCGCAGCTTCGGCATGGACCGCAGCGCCTTCCGGTTGGTCGAGCGCCTCGTCGATATGGCGCTCCGTCGCGGGCACCGATTGCTTGGCAGCGGCCTCTGGCCCGTCGCCTGTAAGGCCTGCGTTCTGCGACGCCTGTGCGGCCTCGGCATCGCCAGCGGCGGCAGAGCGCAACAGGCGCGCGGGTTCAGGCTCGACTTCCTGCGCTGCCCGGGAAAGCGGCAGCAGGGTCTCCGCTTGGCTGGAGCTCTCCTCCGTCCAGCGCTTAAGGGCGAACAGCGTCTGTGCCTTTGTCGTCGGCTCTGGCTGATCTTTGCCGTCCTTCTCGGGCGATATCCGGATCATCGGGCCGGCCGGTTCTAAGGAAGAAGCATTCTTGGAGGGCACCGGATCGTCTGCGGCATTGATGACAGCAGCCGGGGTCGCACGGGCACTCGTCGCAGGCACTTCAAAGGACTTCTCAGCCGACATCCTGCCCGATATCGCGGGCGCTTCGCTTTCCTTGCCAAGCTGGCGTGCCCGTTGCTCCTGTGGAGGAGCGGCGTCATCGGTCCCCTTGCCTGTTTCGACCAATGCCGGTTCTGCTACGGAACCGCGCGCGGTGCTCATCGCACCATGAAACATGGCGGCCTGCATAGCGCGGGCGGCCGCGAGCTTCAGCGTCTTGCGTGACTGCTCGTCCTGCATGCCGAAAAGCCTGCCTTTCGCGACTGACGCCATCGGGTCGTCGGGCGCCTCGCCGTCGACCAGGACAATCTCGCCGCGATTGGCCTCACCCACCAACGTCGACGTTTGTTGGGCGGACGGAAGCCCGCGTGCCGGGTGGACCGGTGCGGCACTGGAGCTCAGTCGACCTGCAGACGTCTGCGCAGTCAAGGGAATTGCCCCAGCACGCGCTTCGCCGGAATTCTGACGATAGGATGTCACCACCGTCCGGGTGGCAAGATCCTTGTCCTTGGTTCGATAGTGCTCGAGATAGATCGCAAGGGTGGCAGCTTCCGGTCCAACGGGATTGCGGAAGGCTTCCATCAGGGTGCGCAACTGCAACCCCGCGAACATTTGGGTCAACTGGCGCTGGACGGATTGCCGCGCCTGCGGACTCAACTCGCCAAGCGCCTGGACGAGGCGGGCCGCATAGCCGCTTCCACTCTCGCCTTCGCGCCGCTCGATGCCGAGCCGATTGCCCAGCAGGTTGACGAGCATGGCCAGGCTCTCCGACATCCGTTCCTGGCTGGACAGGATGAGAATATTGAGACGGCCGGCAATGGCTGCGTTCTGTTCCAGGCCATTTGCCGCCTGGGGTGGCGCGCCTTGCGGCCGCAGATTTGCAGCGACCGGACCGGCTTGCACGGGGCGCGGTTCCTGAAACCCAGTGGACGAGTTGGCAGCGGCGTTGACCGGAAGCAGCATGATAGCTCCCCATCCTGCAATTTGCTGAAGGATCACTGGCAATAACGGTTCGCTCATGCGACCGGATTCTCCGTCGATGACGACGGCGCCTTTTAAGGAGGGACTTGCCCTGTCCATGATCGGATATCTTGCGGCACAATTCTTAAGAAAGCGTTAACCATAATTGCGACTACTAACCTTGTCGCCCAATGGGGCCTCGCGTACAGATTTTGAACAATGCGATTCCCGCCCAAGCGGTTTTCTGCGCCCGACAACAGAACGCTGGATGCTGTCCGATGAATCACCAGAATCTCATTCTGAACACAGACAGCTACAAGCTGGGGCATTACCTGCAGTATCCTGAGGGGACGCGGGCAGTCTCCAGCTACATGACCACGCGAGGCCATTCCTACAAGCCCGAGGTGATGTTCTTCGGCCTACAGATGTTCCTCAAGGACTATCTCTCGAAACGCGTCACGTTGGCCGACATCGATGAGGCCGAGGAGATCGCCGCGATGCACGGCCAGCCCTTCGACCGATCGGGCTGGATGCGTGTGTTGAACGCTCATGGCGGACACCTGCCCCTCGTGATCGAAGCCCTGCCGGAAGGGGTTGCGATCCGCCGCGGTGTTCCGGCAATGCAGGTGGTCAATACCGATCCACAGCTCCCTTGGTTGACCGCCTATATGGAAACGGCGCTGCTTCGTGCGGTCTGGTATCCCTCAACAGTGGCAACGCTTTCCTGGCGCCTGCGCCAGACGATCCGCCCCTTCCTCGACCGAACGTCCGATCGCGCCGATCAGGTCATGGCCGGCATGGTCAGCGATTTCGGCGCGCGTAGCGCCACCAGCCTAGAGCAGGCCGCCATCGGCGGTGTCGCTCATCTCGTGCATTTCCAGATGTCCGACTCCCTGCCAGCCATCCACCAGGCACGCCGCTGCTATGGCGCGCCGATGGCCGGCCGCTCAGTACCCGCATCGGAACACACGACAATGACCGCCTGGGGGCAGAGCCGAGAGACGGAAGCCTATTCCCATATGATCGACCGCTTCGGGCGTTTCGGCGCCTATTCGGTTGTCTCGGACAGCTACGACCTGCACAACGCCGTCGCCGAGATCTGGGGCAAGACGCTGCAGACGAAGGTCCGGGCTGCCGGCGCAACACTGATCGTCCGCCCCGACAGCGGCGATCCGATCGACACGCCGGTTCAGGTCGTGGCTCAGCTCGCCTATGCCTATGGCACACAGCTGAATGGCAAGGGCTTCAAGGTGCTCGATGACACCGTGCGCGTGATCCAGTCGGACGGCGTCACGGCGCAGGATATACAAATGATCCTCGGCCGCTTGGAGGGTATGGGATTTGCCGCCGAAAATATCGCCTTTGGTGTCGGCTCCACGCTCCTGCAAAAGCTCAGCCGTGACACGCTTTCCTTCACCATGCTGGCAAGCGCGCTGCAGGATGACAGTGGCTCCTGGCACGATATCGGCCGACGGCCCGCCAACCCCAGGGAGCGTCCACTTGCTGCCGGCCGCCAGGCCGTCATTCGTGACGGAAAAGACATATTTCCCATTCCCCTTGCCGATCTCGGACAGCGGGAGAACCTGCTTCAGCCGGTCTGGCAGGACGGACGGCTGTTGAAGGACTGGGGATTTGAAGAGATCCGCCGCCATGCCGATGCCGCCATGGAGCAGTGAGCGTCACGGCGAAACGTTCCTGAACATGCGATAGAGACCATTATCGTCGGAATTGACCGCGGATATTTGGCCCGAGCGGTCTGTGCTCGGTTCGGAATGGTCCCGGCCAAGGGCATCCAGCCAGGTGGCTGGAACGTAAGCCTTTTGCACCTCGATCGGGGGATCCGGTGCATCGTAACCTTCCCACCCGAAGTCCATGGAGGACCCCGGTGTGGGATTGCCAGTCTCTTCGAGCCAATGACTGAGTATCTCGCTGACGGCAGCGTCTTCCGCATCGCTGCGGGCTTCGATCGGAACAGCCGCACGCGTGTGGGTCAAAGGGTCTACAGGTTTTGTCGATGCTTCCATCATGGCCGCATTCATGTCTTTGGTCATTGTTCAGTGGACAGGGATGATGCGCCGGAATCATTAAAAACCGGTGCAGGTTCCTCCCATTGCCAGACCAAAGGGGAGCGTCCTTTTTTCGGCAGGACAAACCGCGACTGGATGAAAGGCGCTTTCGCTCGCCCTTCTCCTCCACCGACCGCAATGGTGCGGCGCTGCTGGCGCTCAACGACGAACTTGCCGCGGAGCAGGCCGATGCCGTCGGGCGTACTGGCCGGAAGGGGGAAGCCGCCCTCGCGGCTCTGGCAACGGCGAGAGCAGAGGCGTCGAACCTCCGCGCATCGTGGACCTCGCAGACGAGGCCGCCGAACTGGGCGGGGCTCTCTTATCCAGTGGGAAATCTGCGGCTTTCTTAGCCAGCCGCATGCGGTGAAGAGCTATCAGACCCCGTGCAAGATGCAGGCTCACGTCGGAGCGGGACCAAAACGGTCAGGCGGCCCCTTGACCTGTGGCGATGGCTGACTGAACGGTGGTCAGCTATGGGCGAAAATGTCGGTCTCTTCCCAGCCGAGCAGGTCGAGCTTGGCGCGCGTCGGCAGGAATTCGAAACAGGCCTTGGCATGCTCGATCCGTCCGTCCCGGACCAGGCGCGCGGTTTGCTTGTCGCGCAGGGCATGCAGGTAGAGCACGTCCGAGGCGGCGTATTCGAGCTGCGCCGGCGACAGCCTCTCGGCCGCCCAGTCGGACGACTGCTGCGCCTTGGAGATATCGACCTCCAGCATCTCCTTGAGATTGTCCTTCAGGCCGTGGCGATCGGTATAGGTCCGGCTGAGACGCGAGGCGATCTTGGTGCAGAAGACCGGGGTGGTGGTGACGCCGAAGGTGTGGAAGAGCACGGCAATGTCGAAGCGGCCGAAATGGAAGATCTTTTCGCGGCTCTGGTCGGCCAGCATGGCGACCAGATTCGGCGCCTCGGTTTGGCCAGCTGCGATGCGGATGACGTCGGCGGTGCCGTCACCCGGCGAAAGCTGCACGACGCACAACCGGTCCCGGCGCGGCACGAGGCCCAGCGTTTCAGTGTCGATGGCGATCGCCCGGGTATAGCGGGCCGCGTCGGCTGCGGAAATGTCACCTTCGTGATAGCGGATCGTCGCTGCCATCATTGTCTCCAGATCGCGATGAATGTTGTTGCCGCCGGCTATAGCCGAAAGCAGAGCAAAGCACTACCGCTTTCGCCCGAGCCCCGACAATCGCGTCGGCGCTGCGCAGATCATAGCGTCGGCCGGCTGACCGGGCCCTCGACCGTCAGTTCGGTGAAGGCCAGGGTCTGGTCGAGATGGGCGGCTCGAAGCGCCAGCAGCTTTTCCGCATAGCGCAGGCGAACCGGGAGATAGGCCGGGTCTTCCGCGACATTGCGCAGTTCCATCGGATCCGCCTTCAGATCGAACAACAACGGCGGCATCCCGGAAAAGTGCACGTACTTGAACCCCTGGTCACGCAGCACCGACAGGTTGCACTGGTCGGAACGCAGACTGAACTCCGCCTCCCGCGTACCATTCACCACATCGCGGAAATCGAATTCGAAGAATGCCGCGTCCCGCCAGCGCTCCGGTTCGCGGCCCGCGACGAACGGCAGAAGGGAGCGGCCGTCCTGATGATTGCGCGGGACAAGGCCAAGCCGTTCGCAGAGCGTCGGCATGATGTCGGCGGCGCTGGTGAAGGCGTCGACCTGCCGGCCCGCAGCCGAGGTCGCCGCAGGATCCCGGATGATGAGCGGAATATGATAACTGCCCTCGTGATAGCCGCCCTTGCCCAGGCTCCAATGGTCGCCCATCATCTCGGCATGGTCGGACGTGAAGAGGATGATGGTGTTGTCCCACTCGCCGCTGTCGCGAAGTGCGGAGACGATCCGGCCGAATTGCGCGTCGACCTCGGCGATCATGCCGAAGTAAGTAGCGCGGATGCGATCAAGATCCTCCGCGCTCCAGTCGCTGACCGGCCCCTCTGCGCCTCGGACAAAGCTTGATTTCTGCTGGATGGCCATGGCGAAATGCAGGAACGGGTGCAGGTCTGCCTCGTCCTGCCGATCGGCGGCGCGGGCATAGGCCGGTCCGTCGCCGGGCACGAACATGCTGGCATAGGGTTCCGGCACGCAAAAAGGCGGGTGTGGCCTAAGAAAGGAGATGTGCGCGAACCACGGACGATCCTGGATCTCCCGCCAGCCGAGGAAGGCATCGGTCAGGAAGGCCGTCTGCGTCTCGTCGCTCGAATAGGCGGGGGGAGCGTTCAGGTGGTTCGTCTTGTGGACGTCGCGGGTAAGCGCATCCCCGTGCCCCTTCGACCGCAGCCACGAAAGCCATTGTTTCTCATGTTCGAGCAGGATCTGGCCAACGGTGAACCCGGGCAGCACGCCTTCGTAGCTGTTCAGTACCGGGTCCTGGGGATCGACCGCGCGCGGATCGGGCGAGACGTCGGTATAGCCGAACAGGGCCGGATCATAGCCGGCGCGTCGCGCGGCGAGCGCCAGGTTGTCAAAGCGCGCATCGAGCGGCGAGCCGTTCTGGCAGACACGATGATTCGCCTGGTAGAGGCCGGTGTAGAGCGTTGCGCGGGCCGGGGAACAGGGCGCGGCTCCGGCATAGTGACGGCGGAACAGGNNGCGCATCGATATGCGGGGTCATGACCGTCGGATGGCCCGCCGCCGACAGGCAGTCGCCCCGCCACTGGTCCGCGGTGATAAGCAGAATATTCGGCTTCATGAAAGGTGGCTCCGGCGAGACATGGTTCTTTCGGGCGATCGACCACTCGACCACGGCCGTGCAGTTTCCTCGCTCTGCGGCAAGAAGCAAATGAAAAGCAGAAGTGTCCGGCACGTCGCACCAGGTTATCCGCTACCATCATCCATGGAACCGGGCCAACCCGATCTACGAGACACCTCCGGGTTCAGGAGCCCCTGCATCAGTTGGAAAACTCTGGGCGGTTTCGCCCAAGGTTTGATCAATTTCGAGGCAGATGCCGCCCCGGCAATTCTGCTTTCCGCTCGCAGTACTATGATCGCGACCAAAACGCCGCAGTGAGCCATGCAAAAATAGCACTGCTGCATTGCAGCAATCGAACTGGCAATCGGGAAAAAAGAGAATATCTTACAACCATCGACGCGGCGCACTCCTCCTCCCAGTGCCGCTAGATAGGATCGGCAATCCTCCTCCTCCTCCCAATTGCCGATCAAGTTTAAGAGCCTGGCGCACCTCCTCCCGCGCCAGGCTCTTTTCGTTTTGGCCTTCGGCCCTTTCCTCCCCCATTCCTGAAAACTATAGCTGGCATTCGACCGCTCTATTTGAACTCCGGCGGAAATGGAGGATATTTGCGCGCTTTGACGCAATTCGAATTTCGGCCTTGCCCGACGCGCAGGCTTCCCGAGGAGTTCCCATGACTGACATTACAACGGTAACGATCCGCGAGGCGCGTGCCGAGGACGTCGGCCTGTTGCACGAAGCGTTGCTTTCACTCGCGCGCCACACCGGCGACGAGCACAAGATCGAGAGCACAGTGGAAGATCTGCTCGAACACGGCTTTGGTCGGCAGCGCTCCTTCGAGGCGCTGATCGCCGAAATCGGCGGTCAATTTGCCGGCATGTGCCTTAGTTTTCCGAGCTTCTCAACCTGGCGGGGACAATCCGGCATTTATGTTCAGGATCTCTATGTCGATGACGCGTTCCGGGGAAAACGAATCGGTGAACGTCTTCTTCAGGCCGCAGCCGCGCGTGGACGTGCCCGCGGCGCCCGTTACCTCAGACTCTCGGTCGAGCGAGCCAATGTCTCGGCCCAGGCTTTCTACGAACGCATCGGGGTCAGTCACTCGCGCGATGAACAGATCCATATGATGCGGGGTGAACAATTCGATACTTTTGCGCAGCGATGGAACGGCGACGAATGAGGGCATCTCCAGCTGGATTGCCGATGCAGCAGCGCCATCCCCGTATTACCCCCTGCAATGGGCACACATTGCCTCGTCCACGCAACCACCCTACTTATAATCAGGACTGGATGAACGGCAGGGACAGGAGACCGGCAATATGGCAGTGAAATTCGGGACGAGCGGCCTGCGCGGGCTTTCCACGGAACTGGCCGGCAGCGTCTCGGCACTCTACGCCACAGCCTTTGCCCGGTTTCTGCTCGGTGAAGGGCTGGCGGCTCCCGGCGGCCCGGTCGTCGTCGCCCAGGATTTCCGCCCCTCTAGCCCCGAAATCGTCGCGACCGTGATGGCTGCGCTTAAACGGGCGGGCCTGACGCCCATCGACTGCGGGCCCATCCCGACACCGGCGCTCGCCCTTTATGGCGGGAAAAACGGAGCGGCCGGCATCATGGTGACTGGGTCACATATCCCCGCCGACCGTAACGGCATCAAATTCTACCGCCCGGGCGAAGAGATCACCAAGCGGGATGAGGCAGCGATCACCACGCTCGCCGACACGCTTTCCAGCGATACGACCGCCAACCTGGTGGAGGCCGGCTCGGGCGAGAACCACCAACAGGCGGCGACAGAACTCTTCCTCGCCCGCAACATGGCTGTGCTACCGGATGGCGCGCTGAAAGGTCTCCGCATCGGTATCTACCAGCATAGCACGGTCGCCCGCGACATGATGGTCAGGGTATTCGAGCACTATGGCGCGACAGTCTTCCCACTCGGCCGCTCCGAACAGTTTATCCCCGTCGACACCGAAGCCGTTTCGGATGACACGATCCGGTTGATGGCTGAGTGGACAGACGAATTGTCGCTCGACGCGGTCGTTTCGACCGATGGCGACGGCGACCGGCCCCTGGTGGCAGACGAACACGGCCGACCGCTACGCGGCGATTTCCTCGGCCTCAGCGCCACCCGCTTCCTTGGGGCAAAGGCGGTAGCGACACCGGTTACCTCGAATTCCGGACTGGAAGCCATCGGCGGTTTCAACGTGATGCGCACGCGGGTCGGCTCGCCCTTCGTGATTGCCGCGATGGAGGAAGCTCTTGCCGCCGGCGAGGCTGGCGTGATCGGCTTTGAGGCCAATGGTGGCCTGATGCTGGGCTCCAATTTCACGATCGGCTCCTCGACGCTGAAGGCCCTTCCGACGCGCGACAGCTTCCTGCCGGCGCTTGCCGTGCTCGGCACGGCGGCCAAAGCCGGTCAGTCACTCTCAGAGTTGGCAACAGCCTATAGCCTGCCGATCGCGCTCAGCGACCGGTTGGAGAACTTTGCCGTCGAACGCAGTGTGGCGCTCATGGTCCATCTGAGAGCATCGGCGGACAACCTTTCGGGCTTCGTAGCGCCAATCGGCATGATCAAGGCGGTGAGCGATATCGACGGACTGCGCATCACGCTCTCCGACGACAGCGTCATCCATTTCCGTCCCTCGGGCAATGCGCCGGAAATGCGTTGCTATGTCGAGGCGCCGGATCAGCGTGCGGCGGAAGCGCTACTCGCCAAGGGGCTTGCGGCGCTCAACGACTGGAAGCCGGTTGATTAGTTGTCGATCACCAAGATTNNGTTGGACCCGGCACGTACAGGCTCTTGGCGAGCGAGAAAGCCGACCAGGCGTCATGACCGGCGAGAAACGTGCGTGGATCGCCACCAGCGGAGCGAATGAGTGCCGCCGTCGTGCCGTCGGCGAAAGCGCCGGCATTGTTCTCCGAGCCATCGATACCGTCGGTGTCGGCCGCCAGTGCATGAATACCGGCTGAACCCTCGATATCGAGCGCCAGTGACAGCAAAAACTCGCTGTTACGCCCGCCTTTGCCGTAGCGATCGTTGGAAATCGTCACCGTCGTCTCGCCACCGGAGAGGATCACCACCGGCCGGGCGAAGGGGCGGTTTCGCTCCCTCACCTCCCGCGCGATCGCGGCATGCATGCGACCGATATCGCGGGCCTCGCCCTCGATCGCGTCGGAGAGGATGACGGCCGGAACGCCGAGTGCCTCCGCCTTGCGCGCAGCCGCNNGGCGATCACGTGCACTTCGTTGCGGGCAAAGACCGGGTCGGCCGGATCCGGCGCATCCGCAGCTTCGGTTTTCAGATGGGCCATGACGGCGGCGGGGAGTTGCATCCCATATTCGGCGATGATCGCCAGCGCCTCCGCGGGGGAAGTTTTCGACGGTACGGTCGGCCCCGAGGCGACGAAGGCCGGATTGTCGCCCGGCACATCGGAGACGATCAGGCTGACGACACGGGCCGGCGCACAGGCTGCGGCGAGGCGCCCACCCTTGATGCGCGAGACGTGTTTTCTCACCGTGTTCATCGCCGAGATCGGCGCGCCCGAGGCGAGCAGCGCCTTGTTGACGGCAATCTCCTCTTCCAGCGTCAGCCCGTTCGGCGGGGCGGGCAACAGCGCCGAGCCTCCGCCGGAGATCAGCGCCACGACGAGGTCGTCCTCGCTGAGACCTTCAACCCTCTTCAACAGGGCATCCGACGCCCGCAATCCCGCCTCGTCCGGAACCGGATGGGCCGATTGCAGGACCGTGATGCGCTGGCAATGCTCGATCGGGCCGTGGCGCGCGACCACCAGCCCTTCGAGCGGACCATGCCACAGCCTCTCGAAGGCGCCGGCCATCTGGCTCGCCGCCTTGCCGGCGCCGATCACGATTGTGCGGCCCTTGGGTCTTTCCGGCAGGTGCGCCTTGATCGCGGCATAGGGGTCTGCAGCCGCCACGGCCGCCTCGAAAAGCGATGTCAGGAAACCGCGTGGGTCTGTCAGGGTCACGAATTTTGGTCCGCTATCTCGATGTCATAGACCAGAATGCCGTCGAGGCCGCCGACGGCGTTGTCGACGATCCTGGCGCCGGTCTTCCGGTGTTCGCATCTGCAAGATAGGCATCCCGCGCCTCCGGTCCATCGAAATCGACGACGAAGACCTCACTATGGCCCTTGTCCATGCCTGTTTCCGGGCTGACATTATTGCCAATGTGGGCGGCGAGAACGCCGGGCAGTCGCGATTTCAGCGTCGCAATCTCGGCATAGATCGCTGCCTTGGTTTCCTTCGGCGTTTCACAACGTCTAGGCGAAGGATTTCGTTCACGACCAGCTCGCAACGGGCAAGAAACTGCCCATCCTGGCCGTGGTCTGCACTCATTTGCGCTTTTGCCCTGCAGTCGACGAAGGCGGGCGTCGTGTTCCTTGCCTGGCTGAACGGGCATCAGGACCACTTCACCATGCCGGCCGGCATGCAGTCGGCCCGGGGCATCCTGCACTATTGCGACGTCTTCCGCCTCACCGACCAGGCCAATGTGCTCGACCACCCGGAACTGGCGCTGCTGCGCATGGAGAACTTCGTCGCCGTCAATGGCGGGCGTTGACCGGCCGCTGCCCATCTGAACCGATCGAAGCCGTTTGCCGTATCGGAAGATAGGTAAACGGTTCGAGAGGTTTTCATGGAAAAGAACAGCACGATGCAGCGGGCAGGTGCCAGTGTGACAGCAACACGCCGCATTGCCTGGATCACCGGTGCGAGCTCCGGCATCGGCCGCGCTCTGGCGCTGCGTCTCGCCCGTGACGGTTGGACCATCGCTGTCAGCGCCCGTAGCGTCGATGAGCTTGCTTCGCTGGCCACCGAGNNGCAGCGGTCGACGAAACCGTGCAAGCGATCGAGGATCGGTTGGGATCCATCGATCTCGCTGTTTTTGCCGCCGGAACCTATTTCCGCGATTATGCCGTGGGTTTCGACAGCGCTCGCTTCCGCGCTATGGTGGAGTTGAACCTGATCGGCACGGCGCAGTGCCTCGAAAGGGTCATGCCGGCGATGATTGCCCGGGAGAGCGGCCAGATCGCCGTCGTCGCCTCGGTTTCCGGCTATGTGGGCCTACCGGGCGCGGCCAGCTATGGCGCAACCAAGGCGGCACTCAACGTCATGTGCGAGGCCCTCTATCCCGAGCTCCGGTCGCATGGCGTGAAGCTGTCGATCGTCAACCCGGGTTTCGTCGACACGCCGCTGACCCGCAAGAATGATTTTCCTATGCCTTTCCTCATTTCGGCAGAGGAAGCCGCCGACACGATCGCTGATGGTCTTGTCGCCGGCAAATACGAAATCGTCTTTCCGCGGAAAATGGCGTTGGCGATGAAGGTCCTGCATGCTCTTCCGGCGCGTGTGCGGTTCGCGCTGACGCGCCGGATGCTGAAATCACCGTCCTGACGGCTCAGGCCGGCCTGTCGAGGCGAAACTGCACGACATCGATGCGGCCGGTGCGAAAACCGACGGCACAATAGTGCAGATAGAAGCGCCAGAGCTTGTAGAACTTGCGGTCGAAGCCGAGCGTTTCGATCGTCGGCCAGTTGGACACGAAGGCTTGATCCCAGGCAAGCAGTGTCCGGTCGTAGTCGCTGCCGAAGGCGAGCATATGGCCGACCTCGAGTCCCGCATGCCGCGCGCCGGCGCTGAAGGCTTCGACCGAGGGCAGCATTCCGCCGGGGAAGATATAAGTCTGAATGAAATCTGCGTTGCGCCGATAGCTGTGAAAGCGATCCTCGTGAATGGTGATCGACTGTACCATCGCGCTACCGCCGGGCTTCAGCCGGTCCCGCACCGCTTCGAAATAGACTGGCCAGTTCTCCTCGCCGACCGCCTCGAACATCTCGATCGAAACGATCTTGTCGAACGTTCCCTCGCAGTGGCGATAATCCTCTAGGCGAATGTCGGCATAATCGGAGAGGCCGCCACGCTCAAGACGGTCGCGGGCGAACTTGGCCTGTTCGACGGAAAGCGTGAGACCCGTGACACGGCAACCGGTTGTGCGGATGGCGTATTCGGCAAAGCCACCCCAGCCGCAACCGATCTCCAGAACATGATCCTCGGAGCCGATTCCCAGTTCGCTGACAATTCGCGCATATTTCGCCTCCTGAGCCTCGGCGAGGCTTGGCGCGCGATCGGTGTAAAGGGCAGAGGAATAGGTCATCGTCCGATCGAGCCAGAGCTGATAGAACGTGTTGCCAAGATCATAGTGAAACGAAATATTTCGCCGGCTACCCTTTACCGAATTTCGCCGCAGACGATGGCGCAGCCGAGCGAGCCCGCCGATGAGGGCGGATGGTGCCATCAGTCCGGAAAAGGACTCTTCATTGGCGACAGCCAGCTCGAGCACGGCGCCAATGTCCGGGCTGTCGACGTCGCCATCGATGAAGGCCTTGGCAAAACCAAGCGTCCCGCCGGTCAGGAGGCGCAACAGCGCTCGCGGGCGGCGTAGGGTCAGAACCGCCTGCGGCCCGTGGGCAGCGCCAACCGCGACATGCTCGGCGCCACCTTCGAATTGCAGGACAAGACGTCCACTGGCGATCCGGTCCGCAGAACGACACAGTATCTTCTGCCACATCGGACGGGCGGCGACGAAAGTCGAGGTTCCCTGTTCGGCGTGACTCATGGCTTTTCCATCCCGTTGTTCAACACGATCGTACTGGCTATCGGCTCGGATGCGGCCACGTGACGATGGATCGGTATGCGCTTCAACCAGAGTCGCAGCGCCTCCCAGTGGATCCCCCCGAGTACCTTTAGTGTCATCAGAGGATAGGCCAGCAGCATGGCTGATAGCGCG
This sequence comes from Rhizobiaceae bacterium UBA1291, assembly GCA_002307905.1. Classification (GTDB taxonomy): domain Bacteria; phylum Pseudomonadota; class Alphaproteobacteria; order Rhizobiales; family Rhizobiaceae; genus Allorhizobium. The sequence goes on along the minus strand of DBUL01000193.1, from coordinate 14,256 downwards.
CGGTCCGAAAGTTCTCGCCGCTTGCCGGCAAAGGATGCGAAGAGCAACATTCCCTCGCGATCGGTCTCGCTGATGTTGACGGCGACCGTCTGACCAGGCTGATGGATGCGGAAATTGTAGGTGCAATCCATCGGCATGAACGGCGAGACGTACATCTCCTTGGCGCAGGCATGTCTCACCGCGCCCGGTTCGCCACCGACCGGGATGACGTAGGTGTGCCGCTCCTTGAAGGTGTTGCACACTTCGTAAAGGATGGCCGCCGGCGAACCGTCTGCCTTGTTGCAGAAATAGACCGTCAGCGGATTGAATACAAAACCCAGGATGCGCGGATAGCAAAGCATACGAATGGACATGCCCGGTTCGAATGAGCCGGCGCTCTTCAGGTGGCTTTCAGCCCAGGCCTTCAAACCGCCGATCGTTCCGTCACCATGATCCGTGTCACGCAGGGAGAACACTGCCCGTCGATTATATCCGAACAGCGAGAGGTTCCGGTCTAACTCCGGCAATTCGTCGAGATCGATCAGCAACGAAAACACGCTGTAGCGCATTTTGTGCTTCTTCGGCCGGTGCCGCACATGCAGCACATGTCCCGTATAGATTGCAGAGAGAAAGCTCATTCGGCTGCCTCGAGCTGTCGGACATGGTCTATTCTGGCGGATTCGCCCTCAACCGTCCACGGGCGCCGCACGCCTCCGAGCGCCTCCGCCACGGCGAGGCCGGCCTGCAACCCATCCTCGTGGAAGCCGCTACCGAAATAGGCGCCACAGAACCAAGTATGATTGCGCCCTTGAATTTGCCAGAGACGCCGCTGTGCCGCAATGGCTTTCAAATCGAAGAGCGGGTGCTTGTAGTCCATCACTTTGATCACATGCTGCGGATCGATGGTACGGCTGGGATTGAGTGTAACGAACAGCGGCCGGGCCGGATCGAGCGACTGAAGCCGGTTCATCCAATAGGTGACGCACAAGGCCTTGCCATCGGCGTCACCACGGTCGGCGATATAATTCCAGCTCGACCAGACCTGCCGGCGCTTCGGCATCAGGCGCGGGTCGGAATGCAGCACGGCGGCGTTCGGGGTATACTGGAAAGCACCGAGAGTCTCGCGCTCGGCGGTGTCAGCGTCGGACAGCATGCCCAGCGCCTGATCTGCGTGGGCCGCAATGACCACGTCGTGGAACCGGTCGACATGGCCCTCGCCATCGGTCAGTTCCACGCCCAACGCGTCGCGCCGGACCTGGCGCACAGGTCGTCCGAGGCGAAGCTCGCCCGAAAAATCAGCGAGCAGGCGCTTCACGTATTCGCGGCTGCCGCCGGCCACCGTTCGCCACCTTGGCCGGTCATTGAGCGACAAGAGTCCGTGATTGGCGAAAAACCGGATAAATGCATGCAGCGGATAAAGGCGCATCTCGCCCGCTGTCGTCGACCAGATCGCTGCGCCCATCGGAAGCAAATGGTCCTCGACGAAGGAGGCGCTGTAGCGGCCGGACTCCAGATAGTCGCCGAGGCTGACACCAGCGAGATCGGGGCGCTCAAGAAGCCCAGGCGCTTCCTTGTAGAAACGCAGGACATCCGAGACCATCGACCAGAAGCGCGGTCGCAGGAGATTGGTTTTTTGGCCTGTAAGTCCCTTGAGACCCGAACCGGAATATTCGAAGGCTCCACCATCGAGCGAGGCGGAAAAGGACATTTCTGAGGCGAGCGTCGGCACCTTGAGATGCTCGAAGAGCGCAACCAGATTGGGATAATTGCGATCGTTGTAGACGATGAAGCCAGTATCGACCGCAATGTCGCCGGAACCTGAAGATGCGAGGACCGTGTTGGAGTGGCCCCCCGGCCGGAGTTCGGACTCATAGAGTACGACATCGGCATTCCTTGCGAGCAACCAGGCGGCGGAGAGGCCGGAAATCCCCGATCCGATAACTGCAATCCTACGCCTGCCCGAAAACGTCGCCTTGCCGAAGCCGGTATCCATTGAATAAACCTCTTTTGCTGTTTGTTTTAGCCACACTACGCACCGGGATGGCGACCGGATCGATGGCGAGCGAAAGATTCAGGCTCAGTGATCCGCCTCAAAGCGGCGCGCGTAATCGACATCATGACAACAGCATTTTTCATATCGGCGGACGCAAGTCGGGGTGCTATGAGTAGGGTGGCGTGGCATACGCAAGCCATGCCGTTCAATCATGGGAAAAGACCGGCTTTGGCGAGCAATACCGACGAAGAGACTACCCAGCAGAGCCTTTCGCAGATGCTCACGGCTGTCGGACAGAGCAAGGACATCGAAGCTTTCGAGTCGTTGTTCCGACACTACGGGCCGCGGGTGCGCGCCTATATGGCCAAGCTTGCCCGCGATGGCCAGGCCGCCGAAGAGCTGATGCAGGAAACCATGCTCGCCGTTTGGAACAAGGCACATCAGTTCGACCCGGCGCGTGGCAATGTCTCAAGCTGGATCTTCACAATCGCCCGAAACCTGCGGATCGATTCCTATCGCAAGGATAAGCGGCCAACCTTCGACCCGAGTGACCCAGCCTTCGTTCCCGACGACGTGCCCCCGGCCGATGTCGAATTTGAAGGCCGACAGCAAGCAGACCGGCTGCACCGCGCCATGGAGACGCTGCCGAGCGAACAGCTTGAATTGCTGAAGCTCGCTTTTTTCAACGAGGAATCGCACAGCACGATCGCCGCCAAGCTCGGCCTTCCTATGGGAACGGTCAAATCGCGCATTCGTCTTGCCTTCGCCAAACTCCGCGCCGCGCTGGAGGATAACACATGACCATTCAGCACCATATCAGCGACGAACTCCTCCTGGGCTATGCGTCAGGCACGCTCGCCGAGGGTTGGAGCATCGCTGTAGCAACCCATCTGGCGCTTTGCCCGTCCTGCCGTCGCCGGCTCGACTTCATGGAACATGCTGGCGGCGAAGTATTGGAAATGGCGTGCTCCGATGTCGCGGACGACTCTAGCTGGGCGGCGATGAAGGCGCGGCTTGGTGAAGACAAGGCCTCGACCTCAACCGTGGTGGCCGCGCCGGGGCCATCGGCAAAGCCGACGAAGTCCGCGGGAGACGTAGTCATACCGGAACCGCTTCGCTCCTATCTCGGCGGCGATCTGGCGGATCTGAAATGGAAAGCGCTCGGGCGTGGCGCCTATCATATCCGTATTCCGACAGGCGACCGGGAGACAAGCGTGCGGCTCNNGCCAGAACATTCGCATGGCGGGCGGGAGTTGACGCTGGTGCTTAAAGGCAGCTTCCAGGACGGCGAAGCGCTGTTCAGGCGTGGTGATCTGGAGGAAGCCGACGAGAGCCTGCAGCATCAGCCTGTGGCGACACCGGATGAGGACTGCATCTGTCTGGCCGTCACCGACGCGCCGCTGAAGTTCCGCGGTTACCTGATGCGGCTGGTGCAGCCAGTGCTCGGCATCTGAGCCAAGCGCCTGCAAACGTAACGACCCTGGATCGGATCATGATGACCTATGCCATTGCCTATGTCGCCACCGCCGTTGTGTTTTTCGGGCTCGACTATGTCTGGCTGTCGCGCATCGCCATCGCATTTTACCGCCGTCATATCGGCGAACTCCTGCTGGCGACGCCCAATTTCGCCGCGGCCGGGCTGTTCTATCTCTTCTATGTTGCCGGGATCGTCTATTTCGCCGTCATGCCGGCCGTGTCCGGTGGCAGCTGGCTGATGGCGCTGGCGGGCGGCGCGCTGCTCGGCCTGATCGCCTACGGCACCTATGACATGACCAATCTTGCAACGCTCAAGGACTGGTCGCTAACGGTGACCATTGTTGACATGGTCTGGGGAAGTTTCCTGACCGCCACTGCAGCGACTGCCGGCTATTTCGCCGTCACACGCCTGACGTCCTGACGGCCTCTGGTAGGGTAATACTGCGCGCCCTATCTGCAGGTTCATGATGAAGCCCAAAACCCTGCTCTATCCGACCCAAGCGGGCCTTTACTGCCCGGTCGGCGACTTCTACGTCGACCCCGTTCGCCCGGTCGAGCGGGCGCTGATCACCCACGGGCATTCCGACCATGCGCGCCCCGGGCACGGCAAGGTTCTGGCAACACGGCAGACCCTCGATATCATGCGCATTCGTTGCGGCGCAGAGTTCTGCGGCAGTGAGCAGGCGGTCGATCTTGGCGAGCGCCTCATCCTCAACGGCGTCGGCATCAGCTTTCATCCGGCCGGACATGTGCTCGGATCGGCGCAGATCGCCGTCGAAAAAGGTGGGATGAGAATCGTTGTCTCCGGCGACTACAAGCGAAGCCCCGATCCGACCTGCGCGGCCTTCGAGCCGGTAGAATGCGATGTGTTCATAACCGAGGCGACCTTCGGCCTGCCGGTGTTTCACCATCCGGACCCGGTCGACGAAATCGCCAGGCTGCTGACCTCGCTTCGCCAGTTTCCGGAACGCAGCCATCTGGTCGGCGCCTATGCGCTCGGCAAGGCGCAGCGTGTCATATCGCATTTGCGTCGATCGGGCTACGATCGGCCGATCTACATCCATGGCGCGCTGTCGAAGCTGTGCGCCTACTATGAGAACCAAGGCGTCGAACTCGGTGATCTCAGGCCCGCGACCGACGATGACCAGGATGCGCCGAACTTCCGCGGAGAAGTGGTCGTCGGCCCGCCTTCGGCCTTCAACGATCGCTGGGCGCGGCGCTTTGCCGATCCACTTTCAGTGTTCGCCTCGGGTTGGATGATGGTTCGCCAGCGCGCCAAACAACGGGGCGTCGAGCTGCCGCTCGTCATTTCCGACCATTGCGACTGGCCGGAACTGACCGAAACGATCTCGGAGCTCAATCCGGGAGAAGTCTGGGTTACTCATGGCCGCGAGGAGGCGCTGGTGCGCTGGTGCGAGCTGCAAGGTATCGCGGCGCGGCCGCTGCATCTGGTGGGCTACGAGGATGAGGGAGACTGATCGCACATGAAGGCCTTCTCCGATCTGCTCGATCGCCTCGTGCTCCCCCCGAGCCGCAACGGCAAGCTGACACTGCTCATCGACTATTTTCGCGCAACCCCGGATCCGGATCGCGGCTATGCGCTGGCGGCGCTCGCCGGCACGCTGGATATCGGCGCGGTCAAGCCGGCCGTGCTGCGCGAACTGGTCCTCGAGCGGATGGACGAGGTGCTGTTTCGCTATTCCTACGATTATGTCGGCGACCTCGCCGAGACGATTGCGCTCGTCTGGGACGGGGAGAAGGGCGCGCCGGAGAGCGAAGTCGAGCAGCCGCGACTATCGGACGTGGTGGAAAAAATGCGGTCGCTCGGGCGAACCGAAATCCGGAACGCGGTGCGCGATCTACTTGACCGGCTCGACAGTTCGGGCCGCTTCGCCTTTCTCAAGCTCGTGACCGGCGGCCTGAGGATCGGGGTCTCCGCCCGGCTTGCCAAGCAGGCGCTGGCGGCTTTCGGAGACAGGGAAATCGTCGAGATCGAAAGCCTGTGGCATGGCCTTACGCCGCCCTACCAGACGCTGTTTGCCTGGCTGGAGGGGCGAGCGGAAAAACCGGCACTGGCGACACCCGCCATCTTCCATTCCGTCATGCTGTCGACGCCGGTTGGCGAGGGCGACCTAGAGAGCCTCGACCCGGCGGACTTCGCTGCAGAGTGGAAATGGGACGGCATTCGCGTCCAGCTTTCCCGCTCCGGCAACCGCACGCGGCTCTACTCGCGATCGGGGGACGATATTTCCGCGGCCTTCCCGGATGTCGTCGAAGCGGCCGATTTCGAGGGCGCGATCGACGGGGAACTGCTGATCGGCGGAACGCTGCGTTCCAACGAGCCCACCCGCACCTTTTCCGACCTGCAGCAGCGGCTGAACCGCAAGGCGCTGGCCTTCCTGGGCGGTATCGTGGTCCTGCTGATCGCGATGGGCTTCCTCCTGTTCCGCAAGGCCAGCACCGACGAGCCGGTCCGGCGCGCGCCGGAAACCACGCGTGCGGCCGCGCCGGAACTGCCNNGCGGTCTCGTCGAAGATGCTGGCAGAATACCCGGCATTCCTGCGCGCCTACGACATTCTCTTCCAGGGGGAGGAAGATGTGCGCTCGGAGACATTCGTCCAACGCCGCGAGCGATTGGCGGTTCTGATCGACGCCAGCCAGCCCACCCGCTTCGATCTGTCGCCGCTCGTGCCTTTTTCCAGTTGGGAAGAACTCGAGCGTCTGCGCACCAATCCGCCCGATCCGGTGATCGAAGGCGTGATGATCAAGCGGCTGGACAGCGTCTACCAGGCGGGACGCGCCAAGGGGCCGTGGTTCAAATGGAAGCGCAAGCCGTTCAATGCCGATGCCGTGCTGATCTATGCGCAACGCGGGCATGGCAAACGGTCCAGCTATTATTCCGACTTCACTTTCGGGGTCTGGACGGTGGGGGCGACCGGCGACGTGCTGGTGCCGGTCGGCAAGGCCTATTTTGGCTTTACCGACGCGGAACTGGAGATCCTCGATCGCTACGTGCGCAACAATACCATCGAACGGTTCGGGCCAGTCCGGGCCCTGCGAGCGGAACCCGACCATGGCTTCGTCGTCGAAGTCGCCTTCGAAGGCATAGCGCGCTCGAGCCGACACAAGTCGGGTATCGCCATGCGCTTTCCGCGCATCTCCAGGCTGAGACAGGACAAGCTGCCTCGGGATGCCGACCGCCTCGCCACGCTTCTCGCGATGATCGACTGAGTATGTCCCCATAGCCCCGATTTCCTTCATGACCCTCACCGGACTGTGAGGCCCCATATAACAGCCTTCGCTTGCCAATATCGCCGCCGCAGTTGTACCTTCCCCCCAGGAGGTGGTCGCCGGAGGAGGAATGCGGTGGCCAAACACTTGATGTTCGCAGGACACGATCCACTTCTCGTGGCGCTTTCGGTCGCCGTCGCGATCCTGGGCGGCTATACGGGCTTCGGCATTGCGGCCCGCATCCGCACGGCGTCGCGCGCCAATCCGCGGCTGCTTCTGACCGGCGCGGCAACCTTTCTTGCGATCGGCATCTGGACCATGCATTTTGTCGGCATGCTGGCTGCGCCGATCCCGGCAGACGCAAGCTATCTCGTCCTGCCGACCGTCATCTCCTTTCTGCTGTGCGCCCTGGTGGTGGGGATCTCGCTGTTCTTTGTCAGCATAGGCAAGCCGTCCGAGGGGCGGGTCAGCGCCTCGGCCCTTCTGCTCGGGCTAGGCATCGCCTCGATGCACTATGTCGGCATCCATGGGCTGGCCGGCAATTTCTCCATCGAGCATAATTATGGAATGCTCGTGCTCTCGGTGGCGATTGCCGTCGNNGAAGATCTATCTCGCCCGCCAGGGCGGCTTGCGGCTGGCACTCAGCGCCATCGCCTTCGGCATCGCGGTCTCCGGGATGCATTACACTGCCATGTACGGCATGCATTTCGTCCCGGCCGCGCAGGGCCATCACCACGAGTTCGGTGGGCTGGTCGCGTCACCGCAACTGCTTTCGCTCGCGGTCGCGCTTCTTTGTTTCGTGATCGCCGCCGGATTCCTGCTGTTTCTCGTTCCGGAGCACCGGCAGCGATTGGTCGCAATCGGTCCAGACGAAGGCGACCTCGGCACAATCGATCCGCTGGCCGGTCTCGAATATCGGCCTTCGCGCCAGGTAGACCAACCCGCTTCGCGGGCCCTTCCTCTGGGCGGTATCGGCCAGCCAAGGCTGACACCGGTCGCTCGTATTCCCCTCGTCAGCGCCGAAGGCACCCTTCTCATTGACATTTCCGAGATCCGCAGCATCCGCGCCGACGCCCACTATACGCTGATCCATGACGGGCAGCGCGAGCGTATGTGTCCCTGGTCCATATCCGAGGCGGAGGCCCGGCTCGATCCTGATCTCTTCACCCGCGTTCACCGCAGCCATATCGTCGCGCTACCGCATGTCAGCTTCATGCGCAAAGAAGGCGACGGCGCCGTTATCGAACTCGACGGACCTGTGACACATGTCGTTCCGGTCAGTCGGGCCAAGATTGCTGAGGTCAAGGCGCGGCTGGGTCTGTCACGCGGCACGGCCATGCGCCAGTAAGTCAGAACAACTGACGCAGTTCGTGCGGAAAATGCCGCAATTCGTGCGAAACGGCGGGCTTCGTGACGAGATCAGAGCCCGCCGCTTGCGCATCCTGAAATGCGCGAACACCCTTCCCTCATCGTTCGTGTCGACGCCCGACCGACGAATGGGAGGAAGACCATGATACCAGGCGAATTCGAATACCATCGGCCAGCAACGCTCGCCGATGCGGTGAAACTATTGTCCGAGCTGGGCGAGGAAGCCAGGCCGCTCGCCGGTGGCCACAGCCTGATACCGATGATGAAGCTGCGCTTCGCGACGCCCGAGCACCTGATCGATCTTGGTGCTATCGGCCAGCTCAAGGGCATCTGTCGCGACGCCAATGCGCTGGTCATCGGTGCGATGACCACGCAGCACGACATCATCACTTCCGCGGACATCGCCTCCCATCTGCCGCTCCTCAAAGAGACCGCGCTGATGATTGCCGATCCGCAAGTCCGCTATGTCGGCACGCTTGGCGGCAATGTCGCCAATGGCGATCCGGGCAACGACATGCCGGCGGTCATGATGGCGCTTGGCGCCAGCTATCGTCTCGAAGGACCGGAAGGCACCCGCGACGTGCCGGCCACCGATTTCTACCAGGGCGCCTATTTCACCGCGCTCGAACCCGGAGAGATCCTGACGGCCATCTCCATCCCGGTTCCGCCGTCCGGCCATGGCTATGCCTACGAGAAGCTGAAGCGCAAGGTCGGCGACTATGCCACCGCGGCAGCGGCCGTGACCCTCACCATGGCGGGCGGCAAGGTCGCTGCCTGCTCGATCGCGCTCACCAACCTGTCCGAGNNAAGCGGCGGCGAAAGCCGTGATCGGCACGAGCCTGGATGACGCCGCGCTGAAAGCGGCAGCTGCGGCGGCACGCGCAATGATGAACCCGGCGGCCGATGCGCGCGGCACCAGCGAATATCGCACCCATGTCGGCGGCATCATGGTCATGCGGGCGCTTACACGCGCCGCGTCGCGTGCTGCGGCCTGAGGAGGAACGACAAGATGGCGAAGACTCATGTGAAGATGATGGTTAACGGAGCTGAGGTCGAAGGCCTCGTCGAGCCCCGGACCCTGCTCATCCATTTCATCCGCGAAAAACTGCTTCTCACCGGCGCGCATATCGGCTGTGAAACCACCCATTGCGGCGCCTGCACCGTCGACATCGACGGCCGCTCGGTAAAGAGCTGCACGCTGTTTGCCGTTCAGGCCAATGGCACCGAGATCCTGACGATCGAGGGCATGGCCAGTGCCGACGGTACGCTCTCGGCGCTGCAGGAAGGCTTCCGGCAGATGCACGGCCTGCAATGCGGCTTCTGCACCCCCGGCATGATCGTGCGCGCCCACCGCCTGCTTCAGGAAAACCCCAACCCGACCGAGGAAGAGATCCGCTTCGGCATCGCCGGCAATCTCTGTCGCTGCACCGGCTACCAGAACATCGTAAAGGCGATCCAGTACGCCGCCGCCAAGATCAACGGAACTGATTTCCAGGAGGCAGCAGAATGAACGACATGACCCCCACGCGGGAACAGAGAGAAGCCAATCTGGAAGGCATGGGCTGCAAGCGCAAGCGCGTCGAGGACATCCGCTTCACGCAAGGGCGCGGCAACTACGTCGACGACGTGAAGCTGCCGGGCATGCTGCACGGCGACTTCGTCCGCTCGCCGCATGCGCATGCCCGCATCATCTCGATCAACAAGGAAAAGGCGCTGCAGGTGCCGGGCGTGCTGGCGGTGCTGACCGCCGAGGATCTGCATGGCGTCAACCTCGCCTGGATGCCGACGCTGGCCGGCGACGTGCAGATGGTGCTGGCCGACGGCAAGGTGCTGTTCCAGAACCAGGAAGTCGCCTTCGTCGTCGCTACCGACCGCTACACAGCCGACGACGGCATCAACGCCGTCGAGGTCGAATACGAGGCGCTGCCTGTGCTGGTCGATCCGTTCACGGCGATGAACGACGACGCGCCGGTGCTGCGCGAGGATCTCGCCGGCAAGACGGAAGGGGCACACGGGCCGCGAAAACATCACAACCACATCTTCGAATGGACGGTCGGCGACCGGGAACTGACCGACCTCGCCTTCGACAAGGCAGAAGTGACGGTCAAGGAGATGATCTCCTATCACCGCACCCACCCCTCGCCGCTCGAAACCTGCCAGTGCGTCTGTTCCTTCGACAAGATCACCGGCGACCTGACGATCTACGGCACGTTCCAGGCCCCGCATGTCATCCGCACCGTGGTCGCGCTGATCTCGAAGATCCCGGAACACAAGATCCATGTGATCGCGCCGGACATCGGCGGCGGCTTCGGCAACAAGGTCGGCGCCTATCCGGGTTATATCTGCGCGGCCGTCGCCTCGATCGTCACCGGCAAACCGGTGAAATGGGTCGAGGACCGGATGGAAAACCTGACCACGACCTCCTTTGCCCGCGACTACCACATGACGACAGAAATCGCCGCGACCAAGGAAGGCAAGGTCACCGGCCTGCGCGTCCATGTGCTTGCCGACCACGGCGCCTTCGACGCCTGCGCTGACCCGTCGAAATGGCCGGCCGGCTTCATGAACATCGTCACCGGCTCCTACGACTTCCCCGTCGCGCATCTCAGCGTCGACGGCGTCTACACGGCCGACCCCAAGAAGGATGCGACCGCGACCCGCTACGAGACGCTGACCTATCAGGATGTCCTGGCCAAGGACCTGCGGGTCATGGACGCNNTCGACGGCGTCTACACCAACAAGGCGCCGGGCGGCGTTGCCTACCGCTGTTCCTTCCGCGTGACGGAGGCCGCCTACTGCATCGAGCGCGGCATGGAAATCCTGGCACAGAAGCTCGGCATGGATGCCGCCGAGCTCAGGCTGAAGAATTTCATCAAGCCCGAACAGTTCCCCTATCACTCGGCGCTCGGCTGGGAATATGACAGCGGCGACTATCATACGGCCATGCGCAAAGGCATGGAAACGATCGACTATGCCGGCCTTCGCCGCGAGCAGGCGGAAAAGCGTGAAGCCTTCAAGCGCGGCGAGACGCGCGAGATCATGGGCGTCGGAATCTCCTTCTTCACCGAGATCGTCGGCGCCGGACCATCGAAGAATTGCGACATCCTCGGCATCGCCATGTTCGACAGTTGCGAAATCCGCCTTCATCCGACCGGCTCGGGCATTGCCCGCGTCGGTACCAAGAGCCAGGGCCAGGGGCATGAGACCACCTGGGCACAGATCATCGCCACCGAGNNCGATACGGCGCCTTACGGTCTCGGCACCTATGGCTCGCGTTCGACGCCGGTTGCGGGGGCAGCGATTGCGCTGGCCGCCCGCAAGATCCGCGCCAAGGCGCAGATGATCGCCGCCTATCTGCTCGAAGTGCACGAGGGCGACCTCGAATGGGATATCGACGGATTCCGGGTCAAGGGCCTGCCTGAGAAATACAAGTCGATGAAGGACATCTGCTGGGCGGCCTATCATAGCGTGCCGCCGGGCATGGAGCCGGGCCTCGAGGCGGTGAGCTACTATGATCCGCCGAACATGACCTATCCCTTCGGCGCCTATTTCTGCGTCATGGACATCGATGTCGATACCGGCGTCTACAAGATCCGCCGCTTCTATGCCCTGGACGATTGCGGTACCCGCATCAATCCGATGATCATCGAGGGCCAGGTGCACGGCGGGCTGACCGAGGCCTTTGCCATCGCCATGGGCCAGGAGATCCGCTACGACGCGGCCGGCAACGTCATGTCCGGTTCGTTCATGGATTTCTTCATCCCGACCGCGGTCGAGACGCCGCATTGGGAAACTGACTTCACCGTTACCCCCTCGCCGCACCATCCGATCGGCGCGAAGGGTGTCGGTGAAAGCCCCAATGTCGGCGGTGTGCCGGCCTTCTCCAATGCCGTCAACGACGCCTTCTCCTTCCTCGGGTCGACGCATATCCAGATGCCGCACGACTTCTGGCGCAACTGGGAAGCGGCCAAGCGGCTCGGCGTGACGGGCTGAACGGACAAAGGCCATGCCGAACAGCCCCCGCCAGCCTGAGATGCAAGATCATTCCGCCCTCCCGGGCGGAATGATTGGGCAGGATACGATTCTTTCGCGGGACGCGATCGGCGCAAAGCTCGCCGCCACCGGCTATATCGCCGACGGCGAACTGGCGACGGCGATTTCGCTGATGGCCTTTCTCAAGCGGCCCCTGCTGCTCGAGGGCGAGGCCGGGGTCGGCAAGACGGCCGTGGCGGCTGCCCTTGCCGGCCTCTATGACACCAGGCTCATCCGGCTGCAATGCTATGAGGGGCTCGACCAATCGGCGGCGCTCTACGAATGGAACTACCAGCGGCAATTGCTGGCGATCCAGGCGCATCAGGGGCGCGGCGCGGTGGAGATCGAGGACGAGATCTTTTCCGAGAAATACCTGCTGGAACGGCCGCTGCTGGCGGCGATCCGCCAGCCGAAGGCGCCGGTCCTGCTGATCGACGAGGTGGACCGGGCGGATGAGGAGTTCGAGGCCTTCCTGTTAGAAGTGCTCTCCGAATTCCAGGTTTCCATTCCCGAACTCGGCACGATCCCGGCGACGACCATTCCCCATGTGGTGTTGACCTCGAACGGAACGCGCGAGCTTTCCGATGCGCGGCGCCGCCGCTGCCTCTACCACTATGTCGACTATCCCGAGCCCGACCGCGAGGCGCGCATCATCATGGCGCATCTCTCGGGCATCGGCGCCTCGCTGGCGCTGCAGATCGCCCGGATGGTCGAGGCGATCCGCAAGGAAGACCTGCGCAAGGTTCCCGGTGTCGCCGAGACGCTCGACTGGGCGGCGGCGCTCGTGGGCCTGAAGCTCCGTGACCTGCACGACGATCCGGAGGCCCTGCACGACACACTGCTGTGCCTGCTGAAAACCCGCGAGGACAGGACAAGGATCAGCCGCGAGGTTACCGAACGGCTGCTCGGGAGGGTCGCATGAGCTGTTGCGGCCAGCCGATGAACCAGGACGAATTGGACGCCGTCTCCGGACTGGTGTCGGAAAAGCTTGCCGCGTTTCTCAAGACGTTGCGGGACAACGCGTTTGCCGTCGGGCTCTCCGAGGGCAAGGATGCGGCCGCGTTGATGGCGGCCGGCTATGCTGCCCGGCCATCGCTGATGCGGCAGGCTTTCAAGCAATTGTTCTGCGCCCGAAAAAGCGAATGGCAGCGTTTCGACGGATTGTTCGACGCCTTCTGGCTGGCAAAACGGGTGCGCGGACGCTCCGCCGTTTCCGGCTCGCCGGCTCCCTCTTCCAACCCGGCGCTCAAGAGCCTCAAGGACCCACAGGCATCGCATCAAGGCAACGAGGCGACCGACCAGGTTCCCTCCTTCGGCGAAGACGGCGCGGACCAGTTCGGCGAAGGCCGGATGGAGGGCGCCTCCGTCATCGAGAACATTGCCAAGAGCGATTTCCGCAAGCTGTCCAACCCGGACGAGATCGAGCGTGCCCATGCCGTCGCCGCGCAACTGGCGCGCGCCATGCAGGCGCGCCTGACGCGGCGCGATCTGGCCCGCAGACACGGCTATCGCATCGACCTTCGCCGCACCATTCACCGCAATATCGGGCACGGCGGCGTGCCGGTGTCGCTGGTCATGCGCCAGCGGCGCNNCAAAAGCCCCTCAGGCTCGTACTGCTGCTCGACGCATCCGGATCGATGAGCATGTATACCGGCGTCTTCCTGCGCTTCATCCACGGCGTTCTCGACAACTTCCGCGAGGCGGAGGCCTTCCTGTTCCACACGCACCTCGCGCATGTCTCCGAGGCGATGAAGGAGCGCGACCCGGCCCGCGCCCTCGACCGGCTGTCGATGATGGCGCAAGGGTCCGGCGGCGGGACGCGGATCGGCGATTGTCTCGCCACCTTCAACCGCCACCACGCGGCCCGCGTCATCCATTCGCGCACCTGCGTGATGATCGTCTCCGACGGCTACGAGACCGGCGACGCGGCAAAGCTCGGCGCGGAGATGGCGGCACTCGGCCGGCGCTGCCGGCGGATCGTCTGGCTCAATCCGATGATGGGCTGGGACGGCTATGCGCCGGAGGCCGCTGGCATCAAGGCCGCCCTGCCGCATGTCGATCTTCATGCGCCGGCCCATTCGCTGGAGAGCCTCGCGGCGCTCGAACCCTATCTGGCCCGGTTGTGAAGGAGGCAAGCATGACCATGCATGTCGACGTTATGGATCTCATGGCGAAAC
>DBUL01000189.1 GCA_002307905.1 Rhizobiaceae bacterium UBA1291 | reverse complement strand
TGGCGACAGCGACCGCCTCAGCCGGTGCGGAACCCTTGGCGAGCTCCGCCGCAATGGCGCTCGACAGCGAGCAGCCCGTACCATGGGTGTTCTTCGTCGCCACACGCGGCGCTTCGAACCAGTGCGTGCCGGCGTCCGAGACCAGCACGTCGGGGCTCTCCGTCCCACCGAGATGGCCGCCCTTGACCAGCACGGCGGCCGGACCGAGTTCGCGAAGCCTGAGGGCCTGCGCCTCCATGGCCGCGCGGTCGGTAGCCTCCGGCTCGCCCAACAGTGCGGCGGCCTCCGGCAGGTTGGGCGTGATCAGGGTGGCGAGCGGCAGAAGGCGAGTCGTCAGCGCTTCGACCGCGCGCGGATCGAGCAGCGACGCTCCGCCCTTGGCGACCATGACCGGATCGAGCACGATCGGCATGCCGCGATGCGGCGCGAGTGCTCCCGCGACGGCTTCGGCGATCGCGGCATTGGCGATCATGCCGATCTTCACCGCGTCGACACGCACATCGGCAAATATCATGCGGATCTGTTCGGCGACGAAGTCCGGTGGCACGGCGTGGACTTCGGAAACACCTCGCGTGTTCTGGGCCGTCAGCGCGGTGAGCGCCGCCATGCCGTAGACGCCCCGGGCGGAGAAAGCCTTGAGGTCGGCCTGGATGCCGGCGCCGCCCGAGGGGTCGGAGCCGGCGATGGAGAGGACGTTGCGGATCATGATCGGGCCTTTCGGATGGCTTCGGAGAGTTCGAACGCGGTGGCCTGCGGGTCCGGCTGACCGCAGATGGCGGAGACGACGGCGAGACCCCGGGCGCCCGCACGGAGGACCGGCTCGGCATGGCCGGTCTTCAGGCCGCCGATGGCGACGGCAGGCAGCGACGTCGCCGCAATCAGCCGGGCAAGCCCCTCCAGGCCGATCGGCGGCTTGTGGCCGGGCTTGGTCTGGGTGGCAAAGACAGGTCCGGCCCCGACATAGTCGACGACGGCCGGATCGACGGCCGCCGCCAGTGCCTCGGTTTCAACCGAGAGCCCGAGGATCATGTCCGGTCCGATCAGGCGGCGCGCGATCTGGGCATCCATGTCGTCCTGGCCGACATGCAGGCCGTCCGCGCCGATGGCGATCGCCGCCTCGACATCGTCGTTGACGATCAGCGGCACTCCGGTGCCGGCAAGCGCCGCCTTCAGCGCCCGTCCCGTGTCGATCATCTGCGCCGGCGAGGCGCCCTTGTCGCGCAGTTGCACCAGGGTCACGCCGCCAACGNNATCGAGCACCAGGTAGAGGGAAAGGTCGAAGCGCCTCACAGCCGCACCACCCGGGCGCGGTTGTCCAGCATGGCGCCGTCGAGCTCAGCCAGAAGATCGAGGAAGCGCACGGAAAAACTGCCTGGGCCTTGCACCTCTTTCCCGGCCTGCTCGCCGGCCACGGCGAAATGGGCAAAGGCTGCAATGGTCGCATCGAAGGGATCGTCCGGGCGGATCGCGGCATAGGCGCCGACGAGGCAGGTCAGGGAGCAACCCAGTGCCGTCACTTTCGGCATCAAAGGCGAGCCGCCTTCGATCCGCGCCGCCCGACTGCCATCGGTGACGAGGTCGGTCACCCCGGTGACGGCGACGATGCAGCCTTGCGTCTCGGCCAGACGCCGTGCGGCCTCCTCCGCCTGCTCGACCGGATCGCGGCTGTCGACGCCCCTGGCGCTGCTCACGCCACCGGCAAGGGCGATGATCTCCGAGGCATTGCCGCGCACGATGGTCGGCCCCAGGGCAAGCAGATCCGCAGCCGTCTTGCGGCGAAAACCGGTGGCGAAATGGGCGACGGGGTCGAGCACCCAGGGACGGTGGGCCGCCTTCGCACCGCCGATCGCCGCCTTCATGCCGGCCACCCAGGCGGGCGAAAGCGTGCCGATATTGACGGTGAGCGCGCCGGCGAAACCGGCGAATTCGCCGGCCTCCTCTTGCGCATGCACCATGGCGGGCGAGGCCCCGGCCGCCAGCAGGACATTGGCGGCGACGTTCATCGCCACGTAATTGGTGATGCACTGGACGAGCGGCGCATTGCTACGCATTTCCGTCAGCAGGATTCCGGGTGTTTCGGTCTTCGTCATCTTGCCCCTTTCGGGCGGGGCAAGTGCAAGGGGACAGATAGCGCGCGAATGGCGACAAGGCCCCGAGCGACTCCCTCCGCCAGCATTATCTGGTTCAGGTTCAAAGGGTACTTCTCAGCCCGCCTTGCGACGAACGCCCCTGTCTCTCAATGGGGTTGTTATAGAGACGGCCGAGGCGGATGTCACCTCCCTCCCCAGAATATGACGACGGCACAAGGGACGGGTACGCGCATTGCGCGAATTCTCAGGAGCCAATCTCGCCACCAAAGGCAATGTGCGCTATGGTTGAGAGACCCCAGATAGAGGCGCGCCGTAACGCTACGGCCGTGCGGCGAGGAGGCGAATGGCATGGATCATCGTTTCGTCGGACTGCCGAAGGATGCGCGGGGAAAGACCGCGCAGACCTATCTCTATGCCGCCAACCGCCGGACCCGAAAACGCCAGGTTCTCTGGGGCGACTGGCTGCAGGTCACGTCGGAACAGCCGGACGGCTGGCTGGAAGTCCTCTGGGGGCCGACCGGGACAACACCCGAGACGCTGTACATCCCCAAGGACCATACGACCGGCGAGCGGCCGCTGGAGATCGTCTTTCTCGACGTCGGCCAGGGCGACGGCGCGGTGCTGATCGCGCCGGAAGAGAATTTTGGCGAGGCGGTGGTCGTCATCGATGCCGGCGTTTCCGAGCACATGTACGAATTCCTGCTGCAGCGCTTCCGCTCCTACAACACCAGCTTCAAGTTCCGCGCCGCGATCATCACCCACCCGGACATCGACCACTATGGCGGCTTCGAGCCGATCTTCAACTGGCCGAATTTCGGCTTCGGGACGGTCTACCAGAATGGCCTAGTGGAGCGTGTCGGCGGGGAGAAATTCGACAAGCTGGGCGGCAAGGTGATGGATGCCGCGACCGGCATCAACTATGTCGGCGATCTGGCCCTGTCGCGGGCCGATATCGAGCGGCATTTCGGCGCCGTCGGGGCGAACGAGAGGCAGGCCTTCGCCCAGACGATGAAGCACGCGCTGGACAATCCCAATATCGGCGACTTCGCCATGCTGTCGGCCCGTCATGGTACGCAGGAAGACGGGCGTGGCTGGTTGCCCGGCTTTGCGCCGTCCGACCTGCGGGGCTTCAGCATCGAGGTGCTCGGACCGGTGCCCGAACCGGACGCGGCGGGCAAGGACCGCCTGCGCGTGCTCGGCGACTACGGTGAGACCAAGAACGGCCATTCCGTCATCCTGCGCCTGCACTATGGCGACTTCAAAATCCTGTTCGGCGGGGACCTGAACGAGAAGGCGGAAAAATACCTTCTCTGCCACTATGGCGGGGAGGCCAAGTTCCCGAAGATCGGCACGCCGGCCTATGACACGATGATCGCGAAAGCGTCCGCCCGGCTGCGCTCGGACCTGATGAAGGTCTGCCACCACGGCTCGGAGAAGGTGACGGATGCGTTTCTTGATGCGGTCAATCCGGCCGCCTTCGTCATCTCGTCCGGGGACGAGGAAGGCCACATTCATCCGCGGCCGGACCTGCTTGGACGGCTCGGCAAACGCGGCCGCGGCGACGCACCGGTCATTCTATCGACCGAGCTGCAGCGCTCGGTACGCGAGGCAGAAGACGACAAGCTGGTGCAATCGCTGCAGACAGCCGTGCTCAAGCTGCACGACAAGCCGGACAAGGTCCTGCGCGACAAGATCATCAACGACATCTGGACGCTCGGCCGCTCAAACGTCACCGTCTATGGCACGGTCTACGTCAAGACCAACGGCAAGCGGCTGATCGCCGCCTTCCGCATCGAGACCGGCAGCGAGATCGAGAAGTGGTTCACCTTCGAATATGCGCTGAATGCGGCCGGCGAACTGATCCGGGTGGAGTGAGCGCTGGCCGAGCGCGACCTCCTCCGCCGTTCCTCTTAGGCTCAGTTCCCTCGCGCCGGCGCGCAGACCGCGCAGCCATTTGCCGCAGCGGCCAAAACCGTCTATCCCGGTTTTCCACCCGGCCTTCCCACTCCAAGGATCTCCCGATTGAGCACCGCCCGACACACGGTCTATGACAAGCGCTATGCCGGCTTCCTGTTCGACATGGACGGAACGCTCCTGAATTCCATCGCTGCCGCCGAGCGGGTCTGGGGAAAATGGGCGGCCCGGCACGGGCTCGATGTCGAGGCCTTCCTGCCAACCATGCATGGCAAGCGCGGCATCGACACCATTCGCGGTCTTGCCCTGCCGGGCGTCGATGTGGAGGCCGAAGCGCTGTTCATCGAACGTGCCGAGATCGAGGATGTCGAGGGCGTGGTGGCCCTGCCCGGCGCGATCGACTTCCTGAACGCGCTTCCGTCCGACCGCTGGTCGATCGTCACCTCGGCCCCGGTGGCGCTCGCCCGCGCCCGGATCGAAGCCGCCGGCCTGCCGCAGCCGCCGAAGATCGTCACCGCCGAGGACGTGGTCATCGGCAAGCCGGATCCGGCCGGCTATCGGCTCGGTGCCAGGCATATCGGTGCAGACCCGGCCCGCTGCCTGGTGTTCGAGGATGTTCTGGCGGGTGTGCTTGCGGCCGAGGCCGCAGGATCGGACGTAATGGTGGTCACCGCCACCCATGGCCATGCAATGGAAACGCAGCACCCGACGATCGCGTCTTACGAGGGCCTGGGCGTGCACGTCGATTCGACGGGCCATATGCAGATCGTCCGGGCGATCTGATCGGCTTTCATCCGCGGCGAAGCCCGAAGCCACGCCCGGGCATCATGCGCGGTATCTCGAGGGCGGTCAGGACGCCGCCCTGCGGAGCGGTCAATCAAGCCGCCTTGATGGCGTGATATTCCTTGATCGCGGCCATCTTGATTGCCGGATAACGTTCGCTCTCGTAGCGCAGGGAAAAACCGTCCTGCGCCATGAACACCGGGTCGCCGTCGAGGTCCCGGCAGATGTCGCCGCGGCGCGCCGTCATGAACTTTTCGAGTTCGCCCGGCTGGTCGGCCGAGATCCAGCGGCAGACGGAGAAGCGTGACATTTCGAACGAGACCGGCAGGCCGTATTCGCCCTGCAGGCGCTCCTTCAACACGTCGAGCTGCAGCGCGCCGACCACGCCGACGATCGCCGGCGAGCCATCTTCCGGCGAAAACAGCTGCACGACGCCCTCTTCGGCCATCTGCTGGAGGGCTTCCTTCAGCTTCTTCGCCTTCATCGCATCCTCGAGACGAACGCGGCGCAGGATTTCCGGCGAGAAGTTCGGCACGCCCTGGAACACCAGCGGTTCACCCTCGGTCAGCGTATCGCCGATGCGGAGCGTGCCGTGGTTCGGAATACCGACCACGTCGCCGGCAAAGGCGGTATCGGCGAGCTGGCGCTGCGAGGCGAAGAAGAACTGCGGCGCGGTCAGCCCGATCTGCTTGCCGGTGCGGGCGAGCCTGACCTTCATGCCGCGCTCCAGCTTGCCGGAGCAGATGCGGGCAAAGGCGATGCGGTCGCGGTGGNNGGGTCCATGTTGGCCTGGATCTTGAAGACGAATGCCGTCATCTTGTCTTCCGCCGCATGGACCGTGCGGATGTCGGCCACCTGGTCGCGCGGCGGCGGGGCGATTTCGCCGAGCGCATTGATCAGGTCGCGCACGCCGAAATTCTTGAGCGCCGAGCCGAAGAAGACCGGTGTCATGTGTCCTTCGAGGAAGGCCTGGCGATCGAACGGGCGGCAGGCCTCCTGGGCCAGTTCCAGTTCTTCGATGAAGGCGGCACGTTCGTTTTCCGGCAGTTGCTCGGCAACATTGGCCGGGCTGTTGACCGGCAGGCCCTCGACCTGCTTGTCGGAGCCGCGGAAGGTGTTTTCCACCAGATTGTAGGAGCCGCAGAAGGACTTCGAGCGGCCGACAGGCCAGGTCACCGGCGCGGTGTCGAGCGCCAGCTTCTCCTCGACCTCGTCGAGGATCTCGAAGGGATCGCGGCTTTCGCGGTCCATCTTGTTGATGAAGGTGATGATCGGGATGTCGCGCATGCGGCAGACCTCGAACAGCTTCAGCGTCCGCGGCTCGATGCCCTTGGCGGCGTCGATGACCATGACGGCCGCGTCGACCGCGGTCAGCGTGCGATAGGTGTCGTCGGCGAAGTCTTCGTGGCCGGGCGTATCGAGAATGTTGAAGACGTTGCCGTCATATTCGAAGGTCATCACCGAGGTGACGACCGAAATGCCGCGCTCGCGCTCGATCTTCATCCAGTCCGAACGGGTCTGGATGCGATCCTTCTTCGCCTTGACTTCACCGGCAAGCTGAATGGCGCCGCCGAATAGCAATAGCTTTTCGGTAAGCGTCGTCTTGCCGGCGTCCGGGTGGGCAATAATAGCGAAGGTGCGGCGACGGGAGACCGCCTCTGCAAGCGTTTCGGCCATGAAGTGAAATTCCTTTTGTTGGCCGGTTATCTAGCGAGTTGAGGTCGAATATGCAATTGGGAAGCGGAACGCCCCTGCACGAAGGAAGCCCCCATGCGCGATGTTCTCGGCCCCATGCTCAACCTCGTTCGCCTGCCGCACGGGCGAGACATGCCGCTGCCGGCCTATGAGACCGCAGGTGCCGCCGGCATGGATCTGAGGGCCGCCGTCGCCGAAGGCGAGCCACTGATGCTTTCGCCGGGCGACAGAACGCTGGTGCCGACCGGCTTCGTCTTCGAGATCCCCGAAGGCTTCGAGGCGCAGATCCGGCCGCGCTCCGGCCTCGCCTTCAAGAACGGCGTCACCTGCCTCAACACGCCGGGCACAATCGACAGCGACTATCGCGGCGAAGTGAAGGTGCTGCTGGTCAATCTCGGGCACGAGCCGTTCGACATCAGCCGCGGCATGCGGATCGCCCAGATGGTCATCGCGCCTGTGGTGCAGGCACGCGTGACGGAAGCCGATGAGGCTTCAGAAACGACGCGCGGCGCCGGCGGTTTCGGCTCGACGGGAGTGTAAGCGCGCATGCTGCCGTCACACCGGCCCTTTTGCCGGTCCTTATGGGCCGCTGCGCGCGGCACGGATGCCGATTTCTAAGGCTGGCCGCGCGCCTTTCCTCGATCCCCCGACGGTCCAGGGGCCGGCAGCGGGCGCATCCTGGCCATGACCGGCAGGCCACAGGGATCGATCGCGTTGCAAGTTCGACCGCACGGCGCTAGCAATGCATCATTCACGGAGGCCCCCATGACGCCGACCAGTCTTCTCGCCTATAGCGGCGCGCTTTTCGTTGCCGCTGCCATTCCCGGTCCCGGCATGACGGCGATCGTGGCGCGAGCGCTCGGCTCCGGTTTCCGCCCGACCTTCTTCATGGGGCTGGGCCTGATCCTCGGCGATCTTTGCTACTTGACCGCCGTCATTCTCGGCCTTGCCCTGGTGGCACAGACCTTCACCACGCCCTTCCTGGTCATCAAGGGTCTCGGCGCGCTCTATCTCGTCTACATCGCCTGGAAGCTCTGGACGACCGGGCTGATCGCGCAAGACATCGAGGCCAAGCGCTCAACCCATGTCGGCCTGTCCTTCCTCTCCGGCCTGCTCGTCACGCTCGGCAATCCGAAGACGATGCTGTTCTACGTCGCGCTCGTGCCCACCCTGATACCGCTCGAGGCCATAGGTCCGAAGGACTATGCCGCCCTTGTCGGCATCACCTTCGTCGTGCTGATCGCGGTGCTCATTCCCTATATCCTGCTCGCCTCGCAGGCCCGGACCCTGCTGAAAAAGCCCAACTCCCTCAAGGCACTGAACCGCTCCGCGGCCAGCATTCTGGCGGGCACCGCCGCCTATATCGCCGTGCGCGCCTGAACAAAATTTCGCAACCACTGGCGCCGGGGGCGCTATTTTTCCAATCAAACGTGCGCGCCTAGGCGAAGGGTTCTGGCGAGCAGCCGGCTTTCGCCTTATTGTGCCGTCAAATCAGATCAAAAGGGAGATCCACCATGTACGACACGAAGAAACCGGGCCGCGGCCGCGTCTATGCCTCGATCACCGAAACGATCGGTGACACCCCGATCGTGCGCCTCGACAAACTGGCGAAGGAAAAGGGCGTGAAGGCCAATCTTCTCGCCAAGCTCGAATTCTTCAACCCGATCGCCTCCGTCAAGGACCGCATCGGCGTCGCGATGATCGAGAGCCTGGAAGCCCAAGGCAAGATCACCCCCGGCAAGACCACCCTGATCGAGCCGACCTCGGGCAATACCGGCATTGCGCTTGCCTTTGCCGCCGCCGCCAAGGGCTACAAGCTGATCCTCACCATGCCCGAAACCATGTCGATCGAGCGCCGCAAGATGCTGGCCCTGCTCGGCGCCGAACTCGTGCTGACCGAAGGTCCGAAGGGCATGAAGGGCGCGATCGCCAAAGCCGAGGAACTGGCAGCCACCCTTCCCGACGCCATCATTCCGCAGCAATTCGAAAACCCCGCCAACCCGGAAATCCATCGCAAGACGACGGCCGAGGAGATCTGGAACGACACTGACGGCGGCGTCGACATCTTCGTTTCGGGCATCGGCACCGGCGGCACAATCACCGGTGTCGGCCAAGTGTTGAAGGCGAAGAAGCCCTCGGTCAAGGTCATCGCCGTCGAGCCGGCCGACAGCCCGGTTCTCTCCGGCGGCAATCCCGGTCCGCACAAGATCCAGGGCATCGGCGCCGGCTTCGCGCCAAAGATCCTCGACACCCATATATACGACGAAGTCGTCACCGTCACCAATGACGAGGCCTTCGAGACCGCCCGCCTCGTCGCCCGCCTCGAGGGGGTGCCGGTCGGCATCTCGTCAGGCGCTGCGCTCACGGCCGCGATCAAGGTCGGCAGCCGCGAGGAAAATGCCGGCAAGACGATCGTCGTGATCATCCCGTCCTTCGCCGAGCGCTACCTGTCGACCGCGCTGTTCGCCGGGCTCGGCGAATAGGCCGCGCTGTACGCTGCATTCATCCGCAAGGGGGCGCCGACGGCGCCCCATCGACTTTCCGGCCCGATACATGGCCGGACCGCGAAACGGCAAGCCTCTTGCGCAGCCGGTTGCATCAAGCGCATGCGACGCTCGCCACTTTTTGCATTGCCTTTCCCCTCACGCTCCACCGTCCAGCCGGCCACCTTCCCAACTTGGCGGCGCGACCTTACGCTTCCTGGGCGCGACACCCCTTCGCTACGCCGCTGCCGACAGCCGCTCCGAGGCGATGCGGTAGGAAATCGCTTCGGCCAGATGAATGCGTCCGAGCAGGGCTGCCCCATCCAGGTCGGCGAGCGTGCGCGCCACCTTCAGCACCCGGTGATAGCCGCGGGCGGAAAACTTGAACTTGTCAGCCGCGTCGCGCAGCAACTGCAGGCCGGCAGTGTCGGGCTCGGCGAGCTTCTCAATCAGCGCTGTCGAGCAGCGAGCATTGGTCGTCACGCCGCCGATTCCCGCCGCCTCGAACCGCTCACGCTGCATGTCGCGGGCGATCGCTACCCGGCGCGCCACATCGGCGCTTTTCTCCGCCGCCATCGGCCGGATGAGATCGGCGGCCGAGACCGCCGGTACGTCGATGCGGATGTCGATGCGGTCCATCAACGGCCCGGAGATCCGCCCCTGATAATCGGAAACGCAGCGGGGCCCGCGCGCGCAGGTATGCCCCGGCTCGCCGGCCATGCCGCAGCGGCACGGATTCATCGCCGCCACCAGCTGGAACTCGGCGGGATAGGACACCCGGTGATTGGCGCGCGCGATGATACATTCTCCGGTCTCCAATGGCTGGCGGAGCGCGTCAAGCGCCGGGGGCGCAAATTCCGGCAGTTCATCGAGGAACAGCACGCCGCGATGGGCAAGCGATGCCTCGCCCGGCCGGGCACGCAGACCGCCGCCAACAAGGGCAGCCATGGTCGCCGAATGGTGCGGCGTGCGGAACGGCCGGCGATCGGACAGCTTCCCGCCCGAGAGCTGGCCGGCGACCGAATGGATCATCGAAACCTCCAGCAGTTCGGCGGCCGAAAGCGGCGGCAGGATCGACGGGAGACGCGCAGCCAGCATCGACTTTCCGGAACCCGGCGGCCCGACCATCAGCAGATTGTGCCCGCCAGCGGCCGCGACCTCCAGCGCCCGCTTGGCGCTTTCCTGGCCCTTGATGTCGGCAAGATCCGGCAGGTTGGACGGCAGCGCGCGAACCGCCGGCTCGGGCCTTGTCAATACCTGGGTGCCGCGAAAGTGGTTGGCGAGCGCGATCAGGCTACGCGGTGCCAGGATATCGATATCGGCGCCGGCCCAGGCAGCCTCCGCCCCGCAGTCGGCCGGGCAGATTAGCCCCTTGCCGAGCGCGTTCGCGCCGATCGCAGCCGGCAGGGCGCCTGCGACATTGGCGATCGTCCCGTCGAGATTGAGTTCGCCGATCACCACATAGTCCGAAAGCGCATCGCCGGGGATCGCACCAAGCGCCGCCATCAGTCCGAGCGCGATCGGCAGATCGAAATGCGAACCCTCCTTGGGCAGGTCGGCGGGCGCCAGATTGACCGTCACCTTCTTGGGTGGCAGCGCCAGACCCGAAGCGTGCAGGGCCGCCTGCACCCGTTCGCGGCTCTCTGCCACCGCCTTGTCGGGCAGCCCGACGATGTGGATTATGAGGTGGATTAATTTCGCCGTTCTATTGTTCGCACTTTCAAGGCCATAGCGTGCGCTGTCAGTTGGGTTCCCCAAACGTCATCCTGAAATGTCGCTTCGAGTTGCCATCCCCGCCTATGAGCAATCATCAATGCCGTCAGATTGAATGCGTGAATCTCCATGCAGCCACCTCCCCGCATTTCAGCGCTGTGAAGCAACATGGATCCGACTCCGACCCGTCTGTATCGAGCCGAAACGAACCACCCGGATATCCAGCCGTCGTTCTCGCTTACCACGCCAACAATCTTGCCCTGCGATTCAGCGATGATCATGCCATCAATCGTCAACGCGATATGGCATCGGACCGCATCATCATCTGTCACTCGCGACAGTGTCGCCGAAGAGACATAGGGACCATAGGTCTCCGTCCATACCGTTGAGATAAGGTCGTGAACCCAAGCAATGTCTTGCACTCCAGCCGGCCTCAACACAGCGATCATCTCGTCACCTCCGCTCTCACAGTTCCGATCAAGGAGATCAGAAGCCGAGACAACATCTTCGTTGCCCTCATAGGTGAGTTATCGGACAGTCCCGACAGTGAGGTGATCCATGAGCTTTGACGAGTTTACCCTTCTGTCCGCAATTCCGCGTAAACCGGACGACCCTGTACGGGCCCGACGCCAGCGTCTAGCCGCCAACATCAGCAGGCAGATCGACATGCTTTCCGAAGGCAATCCGAGCAAGTCGCGCCGAGGGCGCTGGTTCAGAGAAATCGACGGTGGCCGCGTCGCGATCAGTTTGCGATATGGGAAAGCCGAGCTGGAGCTAGCCAAAGGCAAGTTCGCCGTGTCCTGCACTGACAGAAAAGAGGCAATAGCTTTTCTGAGGGCCGCCCTAATTGACGTGGAGGCCGCCAAGTTCGACCAGAAGCTCGAGGCGGCAGCCGCAGCAATAAGGGATCGCTTGCGGACTCGCAGCAGTTCTACCTAGCGGTCGCTATTTGCGTGCCGAAATGCGGAAATCTGCCGAATCGCTATTTCGAGTTCCGCATCGGACAGCGCCGACAGAAGTGCATAAGCCTTTGCAAGACGAGCGTACCTCGCTCTCGGCACACTTGCGTCAATCACCAGAAGTTGGTCGACAGACGTGGAGAGAGCCTTCGCCAGCGAGACCAGCGTATCCACTGAAGGGACGCTCACGCCCCGCTCAATCTGAGATATGGCGTCGGTCGATCGACCTGTCGCTTCTGCCAATTCGACTTGGGTCATACCCTTTGCCTTGCGGATTTCTTTCACCGCAAGGCCGATATCATGCGAGGTTGCCATCCACCGACAGTTGACGGAAACGCAAGGTAATGGAACATGGCTAGAATACTGTTTAGCTACAGAAACTGGTAGTTTACTACGAGTCAGATTGAAGGAGGGGAAGGCATGAGATTTTTCGGGAATGTTATTTGGTTCTTGGTCGGCGGGTGGTGGCTCGCTCTTATGTGGCTGTTTTTCGGGCTGCTCGCAGCTATTACCATCGTGGGTCTGCCTTTGACACGCGCATCATACGAGATGGCAAAGCTCTCTGCCTTCCCATTCGGTAAGGACGTGATCCACGTCCGAGAAATCGACCAGAAGGAGCTTAGTGCCACAACAGCAATGACCGGCACTATCGGTTTCATCGTGAACGTCCTGTGGGCATGCACGGCCGGCATTATGCTGTTCTTGGGCTACCTGTTCGCTGGTGTATTGGCGTGCATTACGATTATCGGGATACCTTTCGGCATCCAGTCCTTTAAAATTGCGGGTCTTTCGTTCTGGCCAGTAGGCCGCCGGGTAGTCTCGATTGAACTAGCGAATGAGGTTCGTCAGCGCAACGCGCAAAAGAAGCTGGACGAAATTCGCGGTACGTCAATCGCCGCATAGTAAACTAGCAAGCAAGAGACTTCTTTGCGGATCACTCCGAAGGGGTAGGCCACTGGAACATTTGCAATTTCTATGCAATCACTGGTCGATCGTGGAGGGAAGGTAGTGTTCTCGTTTTTCAGGAAAAAGAAGCCGGAAGTAAGTGATCCGCATGCCGAGCTGCGGCTGTCGGTAGACAAGCTGCGATCTGAGCTCGGTGTTGATTCTGTCATGAAAGGAATGGAACTGAACGCACGGATCGACCGCTTGAGATCGGTGAAGCTGGAGTTTATTCAGTCGCTACTTGAGCTGACCGACCAGATCACCGACAGGATACGCGAACAGTACCAAGGCTTCGGACCACTGATGGTGTTGGAAATCGACGCGTTCTGCGCGGCTATCGTCGCCACCGCTGTCATGACAACCGACATCCCAGAAAACGAGGCACGTGAGGTGATCGATATCTACCTGGGCCTATGGACGGAGACCGCGGTGAAGAATCACCCGGGCGTGGTGGAGGCGACCCTCAAGGCCCAGATGGATACCCTGTGGCTCGAATACAGCCGACTCATCCTGAAAACCTGCGGCGAACAAACGCCTCAGATCATGGTGAATGAAGACAGTCCTACTCGCGTCTTGGTGAGGAGTGTCGACAGATTGGCGAGGGTTCAGAGAGAAGAAGATCGTGAGTCTGTGGCAGCCATTACTTTCAAGGTTGCCATCAGCGAAGCGCTCAGGATCGTAACAGCTAACGCTTCCTGACGACGAAGCCTGCCTGCATTGCAGCCGATCTGCCGTCACTGCTACATGCTAACCCTCGGGGATCTCATCGGCATTGATCCAGACGCCGTCGAGCTACAGGTTGGCATAAGCAGAAGACTTGTCCGACCCATTGGGACCGCCGATAATGTTGCACGAGGGCTTCGATCAGCGATATGTATCGGTTCCGGATCTCGTCGAGCAGTAAGCTCAACTGAACGAGGATTGCCGTGGTGGGAGCGGTGATAATCCAGAGACGTGGAAAAAGTGCGAGAAGCGCTCTGCCACTTCAGAACGCTTAGGCTCGCTTGGCAATTGCTACAGCGGCGATTCCGACGCCGCTTCCAGCTGGAGGCGCTGCGAATAGACCATGGAAGGAGCCCACGGTCTGACTTGGTCGCTGCTTGTCCGTGGAAAAATCTGTAGATCCTCCGCGACCCAGCAGCGTTCGGTATTCATGCCTTGGAATTTGGCGAGATAGCTGCACACATCGGACGGCTCTCCGGGCTTAGTTCGATAAGATACTATTTTTCGGACATCGATCTGATCAAATGCAAGCCCTTCCATATGCGGGCTGCCACTAATCCGCTGAATCGCTTCTTCGAACCTAACTGCCTGACCGCGCGGCAAAATCCAGATGGAATGCACATGCAGGTTTCTTGGCCGTTCGATCCGGTAGCCATATCGCGTTCCCTCCGCATCCAAAGCCGCGATCATCATGGGCTGATCATCTCGTCGCCTCGAATAGTTCGACCCAATTAGCGACCGGCATACTTTATTATAGAGTTTACCAACTTCCGCTAGCTCCATCTGGGGAGCTGGTTGGCCAGCTTTGCTGGCCGCTTCGCGCTTTTCGGTGATTTTCCTATGGTCAAAGGTAAATGTCACCAGGAACGCGTTTTCCCTTAGATAAGCTTCGCAACCTTCGTAAGCATTCCGGTGCCTTTTGACCTCATCCCAAATAACCTTGTCCAGCCAATTCGCATATGATTCTTTATATTTAACGTCGCTTCGCATTTCCTTCCTATTCAATACAATATAACCGCCCCTGCTCACGAGCAGAGGCCTACATAGGCTTATTTTCCTAGATTTAACCTGCCGAGTATGAACGTCGGCAGGCGGCGATCCGAGTTGTTCGGATATTTAGGAGACGCTATCCGACGGGAGGACGGGAAATCTAGAAAAAAGAGCAACAAATTAGTCTTTTTTCCTGAGCCCCGCCAAAGCAGCAACTATTTGCGCCGCCTCTCTGCCCATGACGGCCGGACTAATCAAATCAAAAGCCGAGTAAGGAATGGCCGCCCTGTTTTCCGGTTGTCTTTTTGACGCGCTATCGGACACTCCGTAAAACATAAACCAAGGATTGTATTTTACGGAGCGCCATGGACTTTGTGGTGTATTATCGTGTTTCAACGAAGCGCCAGGGAAAGTCTGGGCTCGGACTGGATTCGCAGCGAGCAACTGTCGCGGCTTTTCTAAGCCGGGATGATTGCGTATTGGCAGAGTTCACGGATGTTTTGTCAGGGAAGAACGACAATAGGGTTCAACTGCAAAGCGCAATCCGCCTCGCCAAAGCTAGAAAGGCTACGCTGCTGATAGCCAAGTTGGACCGCTTTTCTCGAAGGGTCAGCTTTATTGCCTCTGTCATGGAAAGTGGAATAAAGCTCGCCGTCGCTGAGATGCCTAATGCGACCGACTTTCAGCTGCATATTTTCGCCGCATTAGCGCAAGAGGAGCGTCGACTGATTGGTGAGCGTACACGCTCTGCGCTGCAGGCGGCGAAGCAACGAGGGCAGGTTCTAGGTGCCAACGGCAAGAAGCTTGCCGACGCGAACCGCGCACTAGCAGACACCTTCGCTGGCCAGGTGGTCCTGTGTTTTCCCGAAAATTGGCAGAGCATGAGTCTGTCGGCGATAGCCCGCTACCTGAACATGCAAGGGCATCGCACTCGGACCGGCGCTTCCTTCTACCCTCAGACAATTCGGAATATTGTCTCTCGCCTTTGGACTTTCGACGCCACTGCGGAACAAGTAGGCGGCACCCCCATGATAAATGACGGATCGGAGGCCGTCAGCGGACCGGCAGATTTTGTCCCAAAGTAGGAGTAAGCTCATCCGCTGAAGATCGATCCCGCCAGGACAGACTGTGATGGTCGGACACTCGAACGGATCACGCACAATTACGGGCACGAAGCCGACTGGAATGGTGACGGAGCACGAAGCCGAACATCCCTCACAGTGGGCTGCAGTATCTTCCATAGCTGCCAAGATCGGCTGCTCGGCGCATACGCTCCACCGCGAGCTTCTCCAGGCCAATGAGATTTTGCGGAAGGCTTCTGCCTATTTTGCGGGGGCGGAGCTCGACCGCCCACTGAAGCGATGATTTCCTTCATCGGCGAACATCGCTCCGTGCTCGGGGTTGACGCGATTATGTATTTTCTCTCCACAACGCCCCGCTAACGTCAGTTCACCATCGAACTCGCAATTGACTTTTTAAGCCACGCAATGAAGTCTGGTGATACTTTGCAACTTTGTTGCTGTTGCTCCATCAGGTGATCGAATGAAAAGCATCGTTGTCGGCGTCTTCTTGGCTCTAGCCTCATCAACAACGGACGCAGCATCAGAATTTAAGCCGTTTGGAGTTGAAGCGGGGCTACCGGTCTCCACCTATGGAGGAAGCGACAATGATTTCGGTCAATGGATCAAAGCACCCGACCCGCATCCGGATTTCGGAGTAAATATATTGGTGCAGTCGACAATCTCGTCTGGCGTGTGCCTCATACGTGCCGAGAGCAGCCAGTACGATAGTCCAGTTACGAGAGATAAGACGGGCGGGCGCATCAGAGAATTTTTCGAAAAGATCAAGGCTCAACTGGACAGTCGATATGGAGAAAGTGAATTTAGCGAGACCTTCTCTTTCTTTGACCCAGGAGACAAATGGCTGGCGCAGTTGGCTAAAGGTGAACGTTATTATGAAGCTACTTGGAGCTCAATTCCGTCCAAGGATGGAGGGATAGGGCTCGAGGAGATACTCCTACAAGTCGATGCAGTATCGGGTGAGTGGTTTTCACAAAGTTTCACAACCGGAGAAGTAGTGAGTAACGGAAATCCCTATCTGTCCCTTCAGTTCAAGTTCAGCAACTTCAAAAAATGCAAAGAGGAGTTCGATAATTCTGAGCTCGAAACAATGAATGAAGACGCGTCAAAATTCTGATCACCGCTTTAAAACCGGTTTCGCTCAGCGCCTGAAGAAGCGTCTTGATGGATCAGGAGAGGCATCGCATAGCTGGCATAATGTATTGAAATAAAACACAAATACTTTCCACAGATTAAGGTATACCAACAAAACTACCAACAGACGCACTATTCCAGCGGACTACTCCAGTTCGCCTTAGAGACGACAATCCTGAGCTTCATCCAACGTGTCCGCGCGCCGAATGCAGCTGTGCAACTCATTCGCTCTGAACTGCTGACTGTCATATTCATTCGACAGCGTGCGGCTATTATCCAGAAGGTCGTCGTAGTCGACCGAAAGCGCCCTGCTCGTTAAGATCAACCGGTTGCATGCAACAACAAGCGCGTCATGCTTCTTTGCAAGATCCAGGACGTTCGATTTACATGTGAAGCCGTTGTAATCGCATTGATACGAATCGAAGCACACAGAATCTTGTCCAACAATTTCGAGAAGCTCGAACAAACCTTATCGCTGCAATCAAGGCAGGAGGCTTGCTTGCCAATCGGGCAAGTGAGCTCTGAGCTTTCGCGTGCTCGGGCATTAGAGCAACTAACATGAACAGGACTAGATGCACGAGCGCCTTTTTCATTCTCCCATTTCCAGCCCCGGCAGTCCCCGTTAGCGTGCTCATGCCGCATATTTCCCGCCTTCAATTAACTGTGCCTGCCCAAGCGCTGCGAGGCTGTCCAGCAATGGCTGAACGCTTGCTGTGCGGGCGCGCTGGAAGCGGCGGGCGATCTGTTCCGGTGTCGCCTCGCCCATCTCTTCCAGGACTTCGCGCACGGCAGCGATCTGCTCCGGCAGTGCCTTGGGCCAGGGCTCTTTTTCGACTTTGATCGCAGCACCAACGTCCAACTCGTTCTGCTTGCCCGTGGCTTCGGCCTGCTTGCCTTGCGGGTTCTGATAGTCCGGACGCAGCCAGCGGACTTGACCCGCCGCCTCTTCCTCTGCCCGCACCTTATTAAGATCGAACAGCCTTAGCAGGATCTCCTCGTCTGCGAGATCTGTGGGCCAGCCATAAGCCTCCGCAACTGCGGTGTCGATCCGGTCGTGGATATCCTTCAGGGCGCCGATTAGGCCCTGATCGTAGATGCGTTTGTCCTTACCTTCGATCTTTTCGCCTGCCCGCAGCATTTCCAGTACGTTGTACATCTGGGTCAGCGTCAGCTTCGGATATGCCTGCTGTTGTTGCTTCCGATGGGCGTCTAGCTCCTCGCCGAGCGCCTGAAGATTGGATTTCTGGGGCTCGGAAAGGTCGGGGAATGGGAAAGGCGAGAACGTATTAGCGCTATTGTAGCGCGGACGATCTTCAAGCGTTCCAGTACATCCCTTGCACCACACCAAATGCGTACGTGAAGACAAGCAGGATAAGAGCTCAGGGCGATCAGAAGAGATACAATACACCATAGCGTCAGGAACAATGTCGGCATCGCAAAATTGAAAAACTCTGTGTTTTGCAGTGTATGTTGTGCCAATGTATCTGTTGAGGCCTTCCAATGCCCTTCTTAACGCTGGCCGGGGTTCTGCAAATATCCACCATAGTTTCTTGTATTGAGATCTAGTGTTTTCATCGCGGATTGGTTTTACTCGATCAAGCAGGTAAGCAAAAAGAGTAGGGAATTGCGTCTTTAGTTGTTTGTACTCAATGCCAAATAGATCAATTATCGAATAAAAACGAGGTCTATCAATAATATCCTTTCCGATATAGTAGCGCCTGATCTTCTCTTTTTCTACTTCGTTCAATCTGGGCATGACCGCGCGGGCATCTGGTTCTGAGAGTTTGAAACCATCTCCAGCTGGAACAACGCCTTGAAAGCACATTCGAAAATTTGATCGCAGCGGCTTCAGATCGCTAAAATCAGGCACATCTGACAAACGACTATTGATACGATCAACAAAGACCGTACGCTCATTGGGTGTTCCCGACGCTTCTAGAATTCGGGGATTCTTAGCCTTTCTATTTGAAGCTACTGTCATCGCGATTCGAACCGCAGCTCCATCAGACGCATCAACCCAAGGATGGTTCGTTGTTGCAAATACGAGACTGATTTTGGGTTTCTCGCCCGAAAGGTAGCTTTCTATAAGTTTTCGAGAATAGTCTTGTGTAATGCTATTAGTTGTAATCAGACCGAACCGTCGCACCTTCTTGCTTTTTACAAGCTCTGCCGCTTTGGCCCACCAATACATCACAAAATCTACGGTGCTCGGTACGTTTTTGTACGCTAATCGCAGCGCTTCGACATACTCAGTCGTGAGAGCTGATTTTATTTTTCTTACTCCAATAAAGGGCGGGTTGCCGACGATGAATTCAGCCTCGGGCCATTTGGTGGCGCGGGGCTTAGCATAGTCATAGACCTGTTCGCGCGCCGTGAGATCCGGCACTTCCTCCCCGGTAACGTTGTGTAGGATAGTTGTCATCCCGTCCCAGCGGGTGACGGGTGTGCCCGTATCATCCATGCGCGGGGTGCGGCTTTCCCATTCCAAAATGGCGTCAGCGTTGCGTATGTTCCTGAAGTCGCGCAAGACTGGCTCGCTTGGGGCTGCTGTACCATGGGTGCGGAAATGCCATTGCAGGTAGCCGATCCACAGCACAAGTTCGGCCACAGCCGCCGCCCAGGGGTTCAACTCAATTCCGAGAAACTGGTGCGGATCGACCGTATGCCCCGATAGACCGAGGGTAGTTTGATCCTCGCCCAGTTCCCTAAGAAGTGCTGTGACCTCGCCTTCCAAGCGCTTCATCATTTCCAGCGCAACATAAAGGAAGTTGCCCGAGCCACAGGCCGGGTCCAACACCTTGGTTTCGCATAACGTGCGGTGGAAACGATGTACTGCCGCACGGGCTTCGTCTTCTTTGCCATCAGACATCAACCGTTGCACAGCAGTTTGAACGTCCTTCCAGTCGGCGCGTAAGGGCTCCATGATTGTCGGTGTGACCAGCCGCTCGACATAAGCTCGGGGTGTGTAATGCGCACCCAGCTTGTGCCGTTGTCGCTTGTCCAGCGCTCGTTCTAGCAATGTGCCAAAAATTGCGGGTTCCACCAGTTTCCAATCCGCAACAGCAGCTTCAATCAACAGGCCAAGCTGAAGACTGTTGAGCGGAAGGGCGTCAGCATCCCTGAACAGGCCGCCATTGAATTTCTTCAGGTCTGTGGTCAAGACAGTGGAAAAACCACCGGTGTTCATTGTTTCCCACAGCGCCTTCAGCGTTGGTGCTGCATGTTCGGGATGGTCGCGCAGTTCCTTCAGCTTTTTGGTGAAGCTGTCCTTCGGGATTAGTTCGACGTCTTCAGCAAACATCGAGAACAGACACCGCATCAGGAAGCGGGCGACGGTCTCGCTGTCATGACCCTGACCTTCGAAACTCTTGCCGAGTTCAGCCAGATGAGCGGCAATTTCCCGAGTGACCTTTGCCGCGACAAGAGAAGGATCCAGTGATTGGGGGGTAGTCCAGATAGTGCGTAGAAGAATTCGAGTCTCTTCTTGGCGCAGATCCTCCAGCTTGATGCGATAACGGTTTCCATCCGGAAACTGGGTGTATCCTTGTCCCGCACGTGAGAAATCGGCGTAAAGCTCGATTACATGGCCGACATCGACAATCATCAGAAAAGGCGGCCAGCCATCTTCCTTGGATACGGCGCGGGCATATCCATCCGCCTGATTCCGCGCCTTCAGCATGGTGTCGTCCCACTTAACCGTACCGCGCGGGCCGTGGCCTAGGCGCATTTTAGGCGCATCGTATTGCGTCAGAAGCGCAAGCTGATCCCGATCCTCGGGCTTGACCCGGTCGCCACCCTGCTTTGCCTCCAGAACAAAACAGCCGCATTTGTAGAGATCGATTCGGCCACGGCTTTTCTGTCCGGTATGGGTAAAAGTGACAGGTCGCTCAAAGCGGTAATCATTGTTTTCGCCCTCGCTGGTCGCGGGCTTTGGTCGGTCCACACCGAGTAAATCAGTCAGTTCATTTGCAAAGCTTTGGAAGTTCGCCATTTCACTACCGCTGGACGGTTTCCAGCGAGTGATAAAGGCTTCGACGGAATCGGACATCACAAAAACCTGCCCTATGAATGAATTGGCGAACCATGGTTCGTATAAGGGAACTATGTCGCGCGATTTTGCAGGAATGTCACTACCTTCGCGATTGTTTCGGGATCCGGATCTGATGAGGCCAAGATGCTTAGGTAATCCCCCCTAGCGTTTCGGAGGGCACCATCCGGGTTGGGAGTTAGACAGAATGGGAAAGACTGACACGAGATTCTCACGAATAAAAAAACGGTGCAACTATACACCGCCGCCACGCCAAATATCATTTAAGCATATGTTTTTTCAGTACTATTTCTCCATTGCATACATTTTACGCCATCGTTTCTTCCGTCCACTCCTCTCCATCAGCAAGAATTGAGAAATTGAAGTTCGCGGGATCGGGTCCAATGCACTCAACTAATCGAAACAATCCGGACTCGAATAAAACCGAAAATTGCCGGCGCTTGTCCTGCAAGCGCTGATCTTGTTTCTCATCGATACCATCGCTGAATAGTAGCAGCTCCCGAACATTTGTTCGAATCCAGTCAGCGATACGGACCCTTGCATCGTTCATCTTTTGATCGGATGGAATGACATTCGAAATAAGCTGCAACATGTCTTCCGTCGCAACCGTTTTGCGCTCCACGGGAACTGCGATCTCACGCTTCAGCTTCGCTACTTCATTCTTGATGGAGGCGATCTTCTCAGCATGAGAGGCCAATCTGTCATGAACAAAGGCCAAATCGGTACCCTCAAGAGCCAGCAGCTCGAAAGCTCTCGTCCGCAGCAACTCCTGCCCGCGAAGCTCGTCTTCAAGAATGGAGATGCGGGCTTTAGCGGTTCTTGCATTTTCTAGGCGGGCAGGTTCATCGATGATCGCCTGAACGTCCAGCTCCTTCACGAAAGTCAAGAACGCCTTTTCAAAGTGGGCCAACGGCCAACTTGACGATTGGCATTTCGTACCGCGTCGGGAATTGTCGCATCGCAAATACAATCCCCCTTTAGGCTTCGCTCCTTTGTCGATCAGGTATATGCTTCCTTCGCAATAGCCGCATTTCGCGACCTGGGAGAACAAGTTGGTGTTCGCTGTACCCTTCCGTCCCGAGCCTCGGTTTTTCCGAACGCGTCTACCGACTTGCACTCTCTCGAATTGTTCCCTGGAGATAACCACCGGGAAATAGTCCGGCACAGGATCCCCATCTGGAACCCTCTTGCCATTGACATAGCGATGTGGCTGGAACTCCCCGATGACGGCCCGGTTCGTCAAGATCCTCGTCACATAAGACTCGTGCCAACTCTTGCCGGCTGTGAAACCTGGCACAGCCGTCTGGTTCAAGAGCCGCGCGATCTGGAACGATCCTTTTCCTTGGTCTGCCTCTTCGAAAATGCGCCGCACCACAGATGCGCGGTCGGGGTCTACAAGAAAGCCGGATCTGTCCGGAGAGAGCGACAGCCAAGATGGCACCATCGCAGTTAGTATCTTGGATCTCGCGTTCCGTCGCTTATTCGACCACGCAGCGGACACGCGTAGGCTTTTCGTCTGCGACTCGTCATGGGCGCGACTCATCACTACGACCGAGTATATCAGTTCCGCAAAATCACCCTTCCCTGCCTCGTATAGGTGACCATCCATCAACGTGACGATGTTGATACCTGCCTGCAGAATCTGCAGGAATGCACTCGTAGCGTCTCGCGGACTTTGTCTCGTCAGGCGGTCCAAGGATTCAACAATTAAGAACGATCCGGGTTCGATCTCACCCGCCTGTGCTTTGGACAAAAATCTGCCCAGCGCGCCTTGCGAGATGTTCCTTCCTTGGAAGGCAGACACTCCGATATCCTCCAGGGACATCTCCTCGACCAACTCAAGATTGTTGTCTTCGGCGTATTTCTGAGAAGCCTCCCGCTGACGCCTAAGACTGTCGCCCCTCAGTTGAAGATCCGTGGACATACGGATGTAAGAATAGGCCTTGGCCTTCAATTGTTGCTCCCACCCAAAGTCTCCCGCGCTGTAGACGATGGCCTCAGCACCGGATCCGCCAGTCTGTAATGACGCCGGACTGGACGGCTGTTCGTGTCGTCAAAGAGTCCNNCTATTAATCCACCCCACCATCTGCATGTTGATCTTGCCTGGCGCGACCATCACCTGGACATCGACCGGAACGCCTTCAATCCCCTGGAATGCGACTGTACTGACACGCGCTACCATTGCCCGCCCCCAAAAAGCCAGTCCGCGCCACGCAACTACATCTTGCGCGGGCCACGGGTTGCAATCTGGCACAGAACAACCTCGATAACAAGAACATTAACGGAACAAATTCGCGCAGTACGCGATGCCGGGTTGCAGCTGGTTGTACATGGGGAACGAAGAGGGATCAGACGGCAATCAGAGCGCCTCAGGCCCGTTTCTTCTCGATCGCGTCCCACAACAAAGCGGCAATGTCAGCACCGCCGAACTTCTTGACTTCGCGGATGCCGGTCGGCGACGTCACGTTGATTTCGGTCATGTAGTCGCCGATGACGTCGATGCCGACCAGCAGGAAGCCGCGCTCCTTCAGCGCCGGGCCGATGCGGGCGCAGATTTCCTTTTCCCGCGCCGTCAGTTCGGTGGCCTCGGCGCGTCCGCCGACATGCATGTTGGAACGACTGTCGGTCTCGGCCGGGACACGGTTGATCGCACCGACCGCCTCCCCGTCGACCAGGATGATGCGCTTGTCACCCTTTCGCACCGCAGGCAAATAGGCCTGGGCGATGAAGGGCTCGCGGAACATCTGGTGGAACATCTCGATGAGAGAGGTGAAGTTGCGGTCGTCGCGCGTCGAGTGGAACACGCCGGCGCCGCCATTGCCGTAGAGCGGCTTCAGGATGATGTCGCCCATCTCCTCGCGGAACCGGGCAATCTCGGTCACGTCCCGGGTAATCAGGGTCGGCGGCATCAGGTCGGCAAATTCGGTGACGAAGATCTTCTCCGGCGAATTGCGGACCCAGGCCGGGTCGTTGACCACCAGCGTCTTTGGATGGATGCGCTCCAGAAGATGCGTCGAGGTGATATAGGCCATGTCGAAGGGCGGATCCTGGCGCAGCAGCACCACATCCATGGTCGACAGATCGACCCGTTCAGGCTCGCCCAGGGTGAAGTGGTTGCCCTTCTCGTCGCGCAGTTCCATCGGCTCGACGGNNCGGTCGCTATGATGCACCCGTCGCGCATGGAGAGGCGATCGGGCGTATAGTGGAACAGACTGTAGCCGCGGGCCTGGGCTTCGATGCTCATCGCAAAGGTTGAGTCCCCGGCAATCGCAATGCCTGAGACATGGTCCATCTGGACCGCAATATTCTTGATCTTCGCCATGGCCGGCCCCTCGTTGAAAGCACCCGAGATTTAGGCCGCCTCCTTTAGAAAGGCAACGTCGCGCACCATCAATTCTCCTGAACCTCCGCTCAGCCGAGAACCTGCTTGGCGGTGGGCGAACGCAGAGCATTGCGAATGCGGTAGAGCGTGGCGAGCGGCTCAGGGAAAGGCTTGCGGACAAAGGCGATCTTGCGGACATAGTCGTCGACGCGCCAGGTCGCCCAGGTGCCGCCGCGGAAATAGGCGATGTCGCCAACCTTCAGCAGCCGCTCCGAGCCGTCCTCCGCCGTCACGTGGACCTCGCCCTCCTGGATGACCACGGTCTCATCCCATCCGAAATACCAGCGGAACTCGCCCGCTGTGCAATCCCAGACCGCCGTCGAGCTCGCCTCATCACTGCTGGTCGAATGGTCGCCAACCCGCGCCAGCGGCGTACCGCGAAGAATCCATTGGGGATTGATGGGCGCCGGTTTCAGCGCCAGATGGCCGCTATGGGCTGCAACCACCGGCGGCATTTCCTCGTTACGAAAGGTTCTTGGTACAGCAAGCAGCGTGCCGGCCATGCCGACGAGCATTAGTTTCAGGGCCATGTCCGTTCCCAGATTAGATCATCTGCACGGAAAGATAGCAGTGAGGCATTACGTTTCGCTTTGGCCGATCGTTCAAATTGTAACGATCGGCCTTTCCGGCAAGCCCGTTCGTGACGGAGGCCTGCCTCAGGCGAAGCTGGCTTCGCGTGCCTGTGATTGTGGCATGCCGCCGGCCGCCGGGAATGCCGGCCTGTCAATGCGCCGGCCGGTATCCTTGGTGAAGAAATGAATCCGCTCGGGCGTCACGGTCAGTTGCAGTTCTTCCGTAATCTCGGCGTCCAGCGGGATCACTGCCGTCAACGCCTGAGACGAAAGATGCCCGTGCACCAGCCGGTGAGCCCCCAGTTCCTCGACATAGTCGACCTTGAACGGCAGGCGCTGGTCGCCATCGCCAGCCAGCGTCAGGTCCTCGGCACGGACACCGACAGTTACCGCACCAGTCGTGCCTGGCTGACCGCCGAAGGCCATCGACACGTCCCCGATCACCAGCCGGTCGCCCTGGATCGCGCCGTTAAGCAGATTCATCGCCGGCGCACCGATGAAGCTCGCGACGAAGGTTGAGGCGGGCCGGTGATAGACCTCGAGCGGCGTGCCGATCTGCTCGATCACCCCGCCATTCAGCACGACCAGACGATCGGCCAGCGTCATCGCTTCGAGCTGGTCGTGGGTCACATAGATCGCCGTGGTGGCGAGCCGGCGCTGCAGTTTGCGGATCTCGCCACGCATGGTGACGCGCAGCTTGGCGTCGAGATTGGAGAGCGGCTCGTCGAACAGGAAGACCGCCGGCTTGCGCACGATGGCGCGGCCCATNNTGGCGCTGGCCGCCGGACAGCGCCCTGGGCTTGCGCTTGAGATAGGGCTCGATCTCCAGCATGCGGGCGGCTTCGGTGACACGCGCCTCGATCTCCGCCTTCGGTGTCTTGCGATTCCTGAGACCGTAGGCGAGGTTGTCGTAGACGCTCATATGCGGATAGAGCGCATAATTCTGGAACACCATGGCGATGTCGCGCTCGGCCGGCTCGACATTGTTGACGACACGTCCGCCGATACTGACCGCGCCTTTGGAGATGGTTTCCAGCCCCGCCACCATGCGCAGCAACGTCGACTTTCCGCAGCCTGACGGTCCGACGAGCACGATGAATTCACCGTCCTCGATGGCGATGTCGATGCCTTTGACCGCGTGCACGCCGCCGTCATAGATCTTCGAGACCTGGTCGATCAGGATGGACGCCATGGGTTTACCTTTCTTACTTGTCG
The DNA here is from genome assembly GCA_002307905.1 of Rhizobiaceae bacterium UBA1291. Taxonomy (GTDB): domain Bacteria; phylum Pseudomonadota; class Alphaproteobacteria; order Rhizobiales; family Rhizobiaceae; genus Allorhizobium. The sequence goes on along the minus strand of DBUL01000189.1, from coordinate 20,447 downwards.
CTTTCGGTCAGGCCCTTGATGAACCAGCTCTGGAAGATCACCACGACGACGACGGGCGGCAGCATGGCGAGCACCGCCATGGCGAAAGCCTCGTTGTAATCGGGGATCTGCGAGCCGACCCAGACCTGCAGGATCTGCTTGATGCCGCGCATCAGCGTGTAGAAGCTCTCGTCCGTCGTCATCAGCATGGGCCAGAGATACTGGTTCCAGCCATAAACGAACATGATGATGAAGACCGCCGCTATCATCGTGCGCGACAGCGGCACGAGCACATCGATGAAGAACTTGACGGGGCCCGCGCCGTCGATCCGGGCCGCCTCCAGCAGTTCGTCCGGCACCGACTTGAAGAACTGGCGGAAGAAGAAGGTACCGGTCGCCGAGGCGAGCAGCGGCAGGATCAGGCCGACATGGCTGTTCAGCAGACCGAGGTCGCTCATCACCTTGTAGGACGGCATGATGCGCACCTCGAGCGGCAGGAGCAACGTGGTGAAGATCAGCCAGAAGGCCAAGGTGGCGAAGCGGAAGCGGAAATAGACGATGGCATAGGCGGCCAACATCGACAGCACGATCTTGCCGACGGCAAAGCCGAGGCCGAGGATGAGCGAGTTCATCGCCATGGTCATGCCCGTGACTTCGCCGGTAAATCCGCCCTTACGGAAGAGCACCTTTTCGTAGGTCTCTTCCAGGTGTCCGCCGATCGACAGCATCAGGCCGTTCGAGTGGATATCGGCCGCGGTGTGGGTCGAGGTGGTGAAGGCGACCACCAGCGGCCCAAGCATCAGGATGACGCCGGCGATCAGTATGAGGTGGTCGAAGAACCTGGTGCGATACATCAATCCATCCTCAGCCGTAGTGAACGCGGCGTTCGATGAAGCGGAACTGGATCAGCGTCAGCGCCAGCACGATCACCATGAGGATCACCGACTGGGCCGAGGACGAGCCGAGGTCGTTGCCGCGGAAGCCGTCGAGATAGACCTTGTAGACCAGCGTGATCGGATTGTTGGCCGGCTTGTCCTTCACGATCACGTCGATCACGCCGAAGGTGTCGAACAGCGAATAGGTCATGTTGATGACCAGCAGGAAGAAAGCCGTGGGGGCCAGCAGCGGCAGGATGACCGTCCAGAAGCGGCGGGTGCCCGACTTGCAGTCGATTGCAGCAGCTTCGCGTATCGAGGCCGGAATGCCCTGCAGGCCAGACAGGAAGAAGATGAAGTTATAGGGAATCTGGTTCCAGACTGCGACGGAGACCATGGCGAAGGCGGTGTCGAAGTAATTGATGCCGACCTTCATGTCCCAGCCGAACAGCGCGACGAACTTCACGAATGGGCCGATATGCTGGTCGAAGAACATCATGCCGATCAGGCCGGCGACGGGCGGGGCGATGGCATAGACGACGATCAGCAACGTCTTGTAGGTGGATTGGCCGCGAATGACGGCGTCCGCCTTCAATGCCAGCAACAGGCCGAGCGACAGCGTCAGGAAGGTTACGATCAGGCTGTAGGCCACCGTGAAGCGCGCGATCTTCTGGTATTCCGACGCGGTCAGCGCATCGGTGTAGTTGTCGAGGCCGACGAAGGCCGAGCCGAAGCCGAAGGGATCCTCGATGAAGAAGGACGAGTGGATCGCCTGGGCGGATGGCCAGTAGAAGAAGATCGAGATGATCGCGAACTGCGGCAGGAGCAGCAGATAGGGAATATATCGCGAGTTGAACTGGACGCGCTTCATGGGGTGCTTTCAAGGAAAAACCCGGGGGCGCGGCACCCCCGGGAGTTCTGATCAGGGACGAAGGAGATCAGCCGGCCGTCTTGGCGAAGCGGGCGAGCAGTTCGTCGGCTTCCTTCTTGATGGTTTCCATGGCGTCCTTCGGCGTGGTCTCGCCCGAGAAGATACGGTTGTATTCGCGTTCCATCACCGAGCGGATCTGCGGATAGAAGCCCATGCGATAGCCCTTGTCCCACTCGCCGCCCGGCAGGGAGAGCTGCTGGATGCCGACTTCGGCGGCCGGCTTCTCGTTGTAGAAGCCTTCCGACTTGGCCAGTTCATAGGCTGCCTTGGTGATGGCGACGTAGCCGGTGGCCTGGTGGTAGAACTTCTGGAGCTCGGGCGAGGTCAGGAAGTGGAAGAAGGACGCGGTGCACTTGTTCTCGGCGTCCGGCTTGCCGGCCATGGCGAACAGGGCGGCACCACCGATGAAGGTGTGAACGCCTTCCGGATGAACGGCCTTCCAGAAGGGCAGGAATGTCGCTTCGAAGGGCATGGTCGCGGTCTTCTGCAGCCCGCCGAACGAGCCGGACGAACCGATCCAGAGCGCGACCTTGCCTTCTTCGAAGGGCTTCTGGTTGTCGCTCCAGCCGGCGCCGTAATAGCCGAACAGACCCTCATCGTACCAGGCCTTGAGCTTTTCGTACATCATGACGTGGTTCGGGTCAGTGACGTTGATCGTCGTGTCGACGACGCTGTCATAGCCGTTGTTGTTTGAAGCGAACTGCAGATTGTGGCGCGAGAAGAAGTTCTCGGTGAACTGCCAGGTGAGCTGCGACTGGACGAGCGGGGTATAGCCGGCTTCCTTGAGTTTCGGCGCGATCGCCTCGAACTCTTCCCAGGTCTTCGGCGCCTCGACACCGGCCTTCTTCAGGGCGTCAGTGTTGACGTACATGATAGGCGCCGACGAGTTGAACGGCATGCCGACGAACTTGCCTTCGCTATCGGCGTAGAAATAGCGAACGCCCTCGATGAAGTCGTCGCGGTTGAATTCGAAGCCGGCGTCCTTGATCAGGTCTTCGGCAGCGACCGAGGCACCCTTGGCGTTGATGATGGTGGCGGCGCCGGCGTCGAAGACCTGCAGGATGTTCGGCTGTTCGCCCGAGCGGAAGGCGGCGATGCCAGCCGACAGGGCTTCTTCATAGGTGCCCTTGGACACCGGCGTCAGCGCGCATTCGGCCTGGGCGGCGTTGAACTTCTGGGCAACCTCGTTGATGACTTCACCGTTGCGGCCGCCCATGCCGTGCCACCAGGTGATGTTGGTCGCGGCCAGCGTCGTCGATGCGGNNGGCCAGAGCGGCCATGGAAATCTGTTTGAACATGGAAAAATCCTCTCCGCCAATATTGGGGTGAGGACTGCATTAGCCGCGATCTGTGACGCGAAAATAAACGTTTTATGTCATTTCGATTACAGCATTCACCAATCCGAAACCAAAACGAAACTAGAACGCGTCTTTGAAGTGGTGCGGCCATTTCCACGGCATCACAGCGACGATGTCGTAGCGCAGCGAAAGCCGCGCGGCATCCGGTTGGCGGGAAAGCCAGTGATCACCCGCCGAGCGGATCCGGTTCTGGCTCGCCAGGGTCACCGCATCGACCGCAGCCATCATATCACGGCGGGACTTGACCTCGACGAAGGCGATGACGTCGCCGCACCGCGCGATGATGTCCACCTCGCCGGACCTGACCCGATAGCGCATGGCGAGAATACGATAGCCCTTCGCCATCAGGAACAGCGCCGCACCCCATTCCGACCAACGTCCCCGACGTTCCGCCTGCTTTCGCTGTTCGGGGGGTGAAAGCCGGCTCATCCGTCGCTCTTCAGCTCAAGCAGACGCTGGTAAAGCTCCTTGCGCGGCAGGCCGGTAAGTTTTGCTGCCTCTGTCGCGGCCTTGGCCGTCGGCAAGTCCTCAGCCAGGCGGACGAGCAGACGGTCTATCTCCCCGGCCTCCGGCGCGGCCTTTGCGAGCGGTGGCCCGATGACAAGAACGACCTCGCCCTTGACCGCCTTGTCGGCATAGTGGTCAGCGAGTTCCTGAAGCGTACCGCGGCGGAACTCCTCGAAGGTCTTGGTGAGTTCCCGGCAGACGGAGCCCAAGCGTTCGGCCCCGAGTTCCTGCGCAGCGGCGACAAGTGTGTCGCCGATCCTGTGCGGGCTTTCAAAGAAGATCAGAGTGGCCGGAACATCGCGCAGTTCCGCCAGCCGGTCGTGGCGCGCCTTGTCTTTCACCGGCAGGAAGCCGGCGAACAGAAAAGCGTCGTTCGGCAGTCCCGAGCCTACCAGCGCCGCAAGCGGCGCCGACGCCCCCGGGATCGGCACGACGCGAAGGCTCGCCTCGATCGCCAACTGCCCCAGGCGATAGCCGGGATCGGAGACGAGCGGGGTGCCCGCATCAGAAACGAGCGCGACGGACTTGCCGGCCTGAAGTGCCGCGATCAGCTTGGGCCCGGCCTCGTTCGCGTTGTATTCATGATAGGAATAGGGCCGGTTCCGGATGCCGTAGCGATCGAGCAGCACCCGGGTAACGCGTGTATCCTCGCAGGCCAGCACATCGGCGCCGGCCAGGGTCTCGAGTGCGCGAAGCGTGATGTCGCCGAGATTGCCGATCGGGGTGGCGATCAGATAGAGCGCAGGCTCCAGGGGCCGGGCGGCCACCACCACGTCGTTCACGCGATAGGTCTTCTGTGGCGATGTCGCCTCTTTTCCATCTTCCGCCACGCTCACGTCCCGTCTCTCCGCATTCATCCCTCCTTATCGTCCAGCCCCTCCGATTGGGCAAGGGCCGGACCTCAACCCGCCGACTTTGGCCATGGATTCAAAATGGTGCGGACCCGTCGCACTCCCTCTTGCTTTTCACGTTCAATTCCTGCCATTTTGCCCGTCCACATTGTCCGGCCCTCTTCTCTGGCCGGAAGAGCAGTGCGGTTCCGGTGTCCGGACCGCGACAGGTCGAAAGCGGTAGCGTCCATGCGTATTACTCTTGAACGGTCCAACCTTCTCAAATCGCTCAATCACGTGCATCGCGTGGTCGAGCGGCGCAACACGATCCCGATCCTGTCGAACGTGCTGCTGCGCGCCGAGGGTGCAAGCCTGGCGATNNAGACCTCGACCTCGAGATCACCGAGGCGACGCCTGCCATGGTCGAGCAGGCCGGCGCCACCACCGTTCCCGCCTACCTGCTCTACGACATCGTTCGCAAGCTACCGGACGGTGCCGAAGTCCTGCTGGCAACCACGCCCGACGGTGCGGCGATGACGGTCGCCTCAGGCCGTTCGAAGTTCTCGCTGCAGTGCCTGTCGGAAGCCGACTTCCCGGACCTGACGGCCGGCAATTTTACCCATTCCTTCAAGCTGAAGGCCTCGGATCTCAAAATGCTGATCGATCGCACCCAGTTCGCGATCTCGACCGAAGAGACCCGCTACTACCTGAACGGTATCTACCTGCACACGATCGAGAGCGAAGGCGCGCTGAAGCTGCGTGCGGTGGCAACGGATGGCCATCGCCTGGCCCGCGCCGATGTGGAGGCGCCCTCCGGCTCGGAGGGCATGCCGGGCATCATCATCCCGCGCAAGACCGTCGGTGAATTGCAGAAGCTCGTCGACAGTCCCGACCTGATCGTCACCGTGGAAGTCTCGGACGCCAAGATCCGCCTGACCATCGGCGAGATCGTCATGACCTCGAAGCTCATCGACGGCACCTTCCCCGATTACCAACGCGTCATTCCGCAGGCGAACGACAAGGAAATGCGCGTCGATTGCCAGAGCTTCGCCCAGGCCGTGGACCGCGTGTCGACCATTTCGTCCGAGCGCGGCCGTGCCGTGAAGCTGGCGCTTAACGACGGCCACCTGACGCTGACCGTCAACAATCCGGATTCCGGCAGCGCGACGGAAGAGGTTGCGGTCGGCTATGAAAACGACCCCATGGAAATCGGCTTCAACGCGAAGTACCTCCTCGACATTACCGCGCAGCTGTCTGGCGACGATGCGATCTTTCTCCTGGCAGATGCCGGCTCGCCGACATTGATCCGCGACACGGCCGGCGACGATGCGCTCTATGTCCTGATGCCGATGCGGGTGTAATTCACGACGCATTCAGGGGATATTCCCCCATTCGCGCCATTTTGCCTTGTTTTTGCGACAAACCCGCGCAACATGCTGGTGGCGCGCATGGACGCGCTTTAAGGTCTTGAGTGGGGATTAGGCCATGGTGCGTCGGTTGAAGGAACGGTTCGAGAAGAAGTTCGACGAAGAAATTCGCTTCTTTAAAGGGATGATGCAGGGTCCGAAGAGTGTGGGCGCCATCGTTCCGACCTCCTCGGTCACCGCACGCAAGATGGCCAGCGTCATCAATCCGCAGTCCGGCCTGCCCGTTCTCGAGCTCGGCCCCGGTACCGGGGTCATCACCAAGGCGATCTTGGCACGCGGCGTCAAACCGGAAAACCTCGTCTCGATTGAGTATTCCGAGGATTTCTACGATCACCTGACTCAGGATTTTCCAGGCGTCAATTTCATCCACGGCGATGCCTTCGACCTGCCCAATGTACTCGGCTCCTTCGCCGACAAGACCTTCGATTCGGTGATTTCGGCCGTGCCGCTTCTCAGCTTCCCCATGCCGGCTCGCGTCAGGCTTCTGGAAGACCTGCTCGACCGCCTGCCCCCCGGCCGGCCGGTGGTCCAGATCACCTATGGACCGGTATCGCCGATCCTGGCACATCCGGACCGCTACCAGATCCAGCACTTCGATTTCATCGTGCGCAATATTCCGCCGGCGCAGCTGTGGATCTACCGCCGCGGCTGACGGCGGGCGGCGCACCGGATGTTTGGTCTCTACATCACCCATCCGCAGGTCAGGCTCGACCCCGGCATCCCTGTTCCACAATGGGGACTTTCGGACCTCGGTCGCGACCGCGCCACGGAGGCTGCGACGCGTCCTTGGGCGAAACGCCTCGCCCGCATCGTCTCCAGCGCCGAGGTGAAGGCGATTGAGACCGCAGACATCCTCGCCAGGGCCGCCGGCATCTCGTTCGAGACGGTCGAGGCGATGCACGAAAACGATCGATCGGCGACCGGCTTCCTTGAGCCCTATGCATTCGAGCAGGCCGCCGACTGGTTTTTCGCCCACCCACAGGAAAGCTATCGCGGCTGGGAGCGGGCGGCGGACGCCCAGGCCCGCATCGTCTCCGCCGTCGAGGAAGTACTTGAGAACCACGATCCGGCAGCCCCGATCGCCTTTGTCGGCCATGGCGGTGTCGGCACCCTGTTTCGATGCCACCTGCTCGGCATCCCGATCAGCCGCGCCGAAGACCAGTTGCCCGGTGGCGGCAATCTTTACGCCTTCGCTCTTGCGGATCGGCGCATCGCGTGCGACTGGACGCCGATCGAAGACTGGAAGGGGATCGACCCATGACGCCACGCGAACGTCTCATCGTCGGCCTGGATGTGCCGACCGTCCGGGAAGCGGAAACCATCGTCGAAACGCTCGGTGACGATATCCTGTTCTACAAGATCGGCTATCAGCTCGCCTTTGCCGGCGGCCTGGAATTCGCCCGCGAGCTTGCCCAGGGCGGCAAGAAGATCTTCCTCGACATGAAACTGCTCGACATCGACAACACGGTCGCCTCAGGCGTCGAGAACATCGCCAAGATGGGCATGTCGATGCTGACGCTGCATGCCTATCCGAAAGCCATGCGTGCCGCGGTCAAGGCGGCCGAAGGCTCCGGGCTCTGCCTGCTCGGCGTTACCGTGCTGACCTCTATGGACGAGCAGGACCTGGTCGATGCCGGCTATGAGTACGATCCGCACACGCTGGTGCTGAAGCGCGCCGAACAGGCCCGCATCGCCGGCATGGGCGGCATCGTCTGCTCAGCCGAGGAAGCGGGCGCCGTGCGCAAGGTAATCGGCCCCGAGATGGCACTGGTGACCCCCGGCATTCGCCCGGCCGGCGCCGACAAGGGTGACCAGAAGCGGGTGATGACGCCCGCCGACGCGCTGAAGGCCGGCTCCAGCCACCTCGTCGTCGCCCGGCCGATCGTGAAGGCGGACGACCCCAAGGCGGCCGCGCGGGCGATCCTCGCCGAAATGGCGACCGCCCTCTGACGGGAGGCGGCCCGGCGCGCCGGATCATTCAATCATTGTCGGTGACCTCGTTGGACGGGTCGGTATTGCGGATCAGCCCCTTCCAGCCGCCGGAAATGCGATTGTCGCGCACCACGTTGAACCGGGCGAGATCCCGCGGATCGAGACTGCTGCCGAAAGGAAGGTCGGGCGCGCTGAAGCGATGGGTGGTCCGGCCATTGCGCTGGTTCAGCCAGATTGCCGGACGGGGTCGGATCATCGCGTCATAGCGGAAACTGTTGCCCTCGATTCGATTGTGCTGCGGCGGCTGGTGGCGGATCGTGCCACCCTCGCCCGCATTGCGGTAGAGGAAGATGCCGCCATTGACCGCGCCCTCGAAGACATTGCCGGAGATGACGTTGCGGGCCGAGCCGTCGATGGCGATCTGCTCGCGCCGCGTTGTCTCGACGGCAAAGCGATTGCCGATGATGCGGTTCTCGGCGCTTTCGGCATCGAGATAGAGCGCCGTAGCTGTCGTCTCGCCGCGGAACCGCGATCCGCTGACCGTCACCTTGGTCACCCCCGGCCCGAGATAGAGCGGCAACGTACCGCGGGCGACGAAATCGAGCTTGTCGAGCACTATGACTGTCGGCGCCGCGGCCTGCGCACGGGCGGTGTGGTCGCGGTTCAGGGACGACAGCCGCACCTGCTCGGACTGTCCGTTCAGGCCGAGGCCGGCCAGGCGCATGTTGCCGATGATCGTGCAGTTCTTCACGGTGATGCCCTGCGGCACACTCCACATCCCGTCGCTACCTTGCAACGACCGGATGATCACGGTCGGACGGCGATGGCTGATCGACATATCGGGCGTGCCAAGCGTTGCGCCGCGGCAATCGAGGTTGACGCCCGAAGCCTTGGCCCCGGAAAAGGCGAGCGGGCGGGCGATCACGTCTTTCGGATCGAGCGTCACATCACAGGAGATCTCGACAGGCCCGGCCTCGGGACCGGCCGGTTTGCGCAACTGTTCATAGACGGATACGGGACAGGCCTTTGCCTCGGCTCCACTGGCGGGAAACATGACTGAGCCGCTCGCCAGCAGGGACAGGGCAAGCCATGGGCCGACAGTGAAAAAGATCGCGTGGCTTCGCGTTCCCTGCATCGCTTTTTCCTTGTCGACCGGCCGGAAGCCGGCGCTGCTGCGACACGGTGTAGCGCTTGACCGGGACGCCAATTTGCTGAATTAAACCACTATAACCAACAGGGATGGGACGAAAAGATGGCCAAGGGCTACTGGATCGCAAGAGTCGATATTCGCGATGCCGAAGGGTACAAGGGCTATGTCGAGGCAGCAAAGCCTGCCTTCGAGAAATATGGCGCCACATTCCTCGCGCGCGGCGGCGAGTTTACCGAGCTTGAAGGCAAGGCACGGGCCCGCAATGTGGTCATCGAGTTTCCCTCGCATCAGGCCGCCGTCGATTGCTACAACTCGCCTGAATACCAGATCGCCGCCAAGATCCGCCAGGAAGTGGCCGATGCGGAAATGGTCGTCGTCGAAGGCGTCTGATTTAAGACCTTTTTCGAAGGGCCGTGCGCGTCGACGGCCCTTCCGCTCGTCTTTCGATTCGGCTAAAGACAGCGAGACTTTCAGCGCATCCAGCGCACGCCTATTCCAAGGAGCCCGTCATGACCTTGTCCAATCTTCCGCCGCTCGTCACCGTATTCGGGGGATCGGGTTTTGTCGGGCGGCACGTCGTTCGGGCTCTCGCCAGGCGCGGCTACCGCATCCGCGTCGCCGTGCGCCGTCCCGACCTCGCCTTCTTCCTACAGCCGCTCGGCAATGTCGGCCAGATTTCCTTTGTCCAGGCCAATCTTCGCTACCGCGCTTCCGTCGACAAGGCGGTTCAGGGCGCAGACCACGTCGTGAATTGCGTCGGTATCCTGTTCGAAAGCGGCCGCAACAGCTTCGACGCCGTCCAGGATTTCGGCGCCCGCGCCGTTGCCGAGGCGACCCGTTCGGTCGGTGCCAAGCTCACCCACATTTCGGCAATCGGTGCCGACGCCAGATCGGAATCGGACTATGCCTCTTCCAAGGGCAACGCCGAGGCTTCCGTTCGGTCGATCGTACCGGATGCCATCATCCTTCGCCCCTCGATCATATTCGGGCCGGAAGACGGTTTTTTCAACAAGTTCGCCTCGATGGCGCGAATGATGCCCGTCCTGCCGCTCGTTGGCGGCGGCAAGACCAGGTTCCAGCCGGTGTATGTCGAGGACGTGGCCGAGGCTGTCGCACGTTCTGTCGACGGCACGATCGCCGCCGGCAAGGTCTATGAACTGGGTGGCCGCGACGTCATGACCTTCCGCGAATGTCTCGAGGCCATGCTCGAAGTGATCGGCCGCAAGCGTCCCTTCATCTCCCTGCCCTTCGGCATCGCCTCGCTGATCGGCAGCCTCTCGTCGCTGATCCCCTTCGTCAAGCCGGCGCTCACCAGCGACCAGGTCAAGCTGCTGAAGTCCGACAATGTCGTTTCCGACTCTGCCAAGGCAGAAGGCCGCACACTTGAAGGCATGGGGATCAATCCGGTTTCGGTCGAATCGATCCTGCCGACCTACCTCGTCCAGTACCGACCGCACGGCCAGTTCACTGGCTCGGGCAAGGCTGCCTGATCCGCCGCGGAACCCGATCGACAGTCTCTGCGTTGCACAAATGACGCAGAGACGAAATCCTTGCGTTAACCGCGAATTCAGCAAGATCTTCTATTGATGCCCATGCGGGCAGTGCGTAAACAACGATCAGTTCACGTGCCGCGCTAAGTTGCGGGCGACGACAACAGCATCATCTTGAGGGACCTCTTCATGGGTAAGTCTATCGCACTGTTTTTTGCGTGTGCGGCACTGGTAATCATCGCCGGTTCGTTCCTGGCACCATCCACCGTTGCCGCCCGCAAGGGAANNGCGCCCCCGCCTATGGCGTGGACCCCTGCAGCACCAGTTCGATCTCGGTTACCCAGTAGGCTTTTGATTTATTCAACAAAAGGCCGCCCTTGAGCGGCCTTTTTTATTTGTCCAATGCGGCGGCCTCAAGCGCCGCCAATGCCAAGCGTCAGCCCGATCAGACCGAGAACGCCGACCAGGATCCGCCACCAGGCAAACGGCGCATAGCCGCGCTTCGACACGAAATCGAGCAACCTGCGCACCACCAGCAATGCCGAGAGGAAGGCCGCGACGAAACCAATGGCGATGATCGCGCCATCGTCGAAGCTCAGGGCACCGCGGTTCTTGTAGAGGTCCAGGGCGAAGGCGCCCACCATGGTCGGCATGGCGAGGAAAAAGGAAAACTCGGCCGCCGAACGCTTGTCGGTGCCAAGCAGCAGCGCGCCAACGATCGTTGCGCCAGAGCGCGAGACGCCCGGTATCATTGCAACGCACTGGCAGAGCCCGATCTTGAAGGCGAGCGGCAGGGGATAGTCCGTCACCTCGGTATATTTCGGGGCGAGCTTCAACCGGTCGACCCACAGGAGCACGAAGCCGCCGAGGATCAGCATGATGCAGATCACCATCGGCGTTTCGAACAGCACGGACTTGATGAAGTCATGGGCCAGCGCGCCGATGACCGCAGCCGGCAGGAAGGCGAGAAGAATCGCGGCAACGAACCGCCGGCTTCCAGGATCGGTCGGCAGGCCGACCGCCAGCAGGAAAAGCTTGCGGAAGTAAACGCTAAGGATCGCCAGGATGGCACCGAGCTGGATCAGCACGGCAAAGGTGTTTTCCGGCGATTTGAAACCCAGGAAATGGCCGGCCAGGAGCACATGCGCGGTCGACGAGACGGGTATGAACTCGGTCAAACCCTCGATCAGGCCGAGAAACAGCGCGCTGAGAATGGATTGATCTTCCATGGAAAGTCCTTGAAAAGCGAGGCGGGAGGACGTGCGATTTGCTTGTGTTGCGTCAATCAAGCTCCTATAGCTTGGAAGCCGTGGTCATGACCAGCCGCAAGTCGCGCGCCCATGTCGGTGTCCAAACACCTGAAGAATACGAGTGACAATGCCAACATTGTATCATCACCCCATGTCTACCGCGTCCCGGTTCATCCGGCTGGTGCTCTCCGAATACGGCTTTCAAGTCGACCTCGTTGAAGAGCAGACATGGGAAAAGCGCCGGGAATTCCTGGCGCTCAACCCGGCCGGAACTCTGCCCGTCTATGTTGACGACAATATGAGGGTGCTGTGCGGCCCTGTGGTCATCTCCGAGTTTTTCGACGAAACCCACGGCGTCTTGAAGCGTGATCGTCGACTGCTTGCCGAAGACCCATTCCAGCGCGCCGAGATCCGCCGGCTGACCGAATGGTTCCTGCAGAAGATGGAGCAGGACGTCACCCGGCCGCTGGTGCGTGAGCGCGTGCACAAGCTCTTGATCCCGAACGGGCTCGGTGGCGGCGCGCCGGATTCGAAGGTGTTGCGCACCGCGCGCGGCAATATCCGCCAGCACATGAAATATCTGAGTTGGCTCGCCGGGTCGCGTCCCTGGCTCGCTGGCGACCGCTTGAGCTATGCCGATCTTGCCGCCGCCGCATCGCTTTCGGTGCTCGACTATCTCGGCGAGATCGACTGGTCGGACTATCCCGTCGCCAAGGAGTGGTACCAGCGGCTGAAGTCGCGCCCCTCCTTCCGTCCGCTGCTGGCCGAGCGCCTGCGCGGCCTCACCCCGGTTTCGCACTACGCGGACCTGGACTTCTGACGGGACAGGGCCATGCCGCAAGAGCAGGCCACACCCGCATCCGACAAGAAGCGCGCGTCGCTGACGGCCTTCATCAAGAAGGAGGCAGAGGCCCAGGGGTTCGAGCTCTGCCGCGTCACCACGCCGGATGCCATTCCCGATGCGCCGGCACGGCTCTCCGCCTATATCGAGGCCGGCTATCACGGCACCATGGACTGGATGCCGGAGACCCGCGAGCGCCGCGCCGATCCGCGCGTGCTGTGGGGCGATGTGCGCTCGATCGTCATGTTCGGCTTGAACTACGGCCCCGATCTCGATCCGCGCTATCTCCAGGCCAAGCCCGCCAAGGGCGCGATCTCGGTCTATGCCCGTAATCGCGACTATCACGACGTGATGAAAGGCCGGCTGAAGGAGATCGCCACGCGCTTTGCCGCGCGCGCCGGCGCCGACGTCAAGGTCTTTGTCGATACCGCCCCGGTGATGGAGAAGCCGCTCGCCGCCGCCGCCGGGCTCGGATGGCAGGGCAAGCACACCAATCTCGTCAGCCGCGACTACGGCTCCTGGCTGTTTCTCGGTAGCTTGTTTACTACCGCCGATCTGGAGTTCGACATGGCCGAGGTGGATCACTGCGGCTCGTGCCGTGCCTGTCTCGACGTCTGCCCGACAAACGCCTTTCCCGCTGCTTACAAGATCGATGCGCGGCGCTGCATTTCCTATCTCACCATCGAGCACAAAGGCAGCATCGATCCGGAACTGCGTGCCGCCTTCGGCAATCGCATCTATGGCTGCGACGACTGCCTCTCGGCCTGTCCATGGAACAAGTTCGCGACCAAAGCGCACGAGATGAAGCTGAAGGCGCGCGAGGATCTTCTCGAGCCGGACCTATCCTTCCTGCTTTCGCTCGACGACCCGACGTTCCGCAGCTTCTTCAGCGGCTCGCCGGTCAAGCGCATCGGCCGCAACCGCTTTGTGCGCAACTGCCTGATTGCCGCAGGTAATTCCGGCCTGGCAGAACTCACCTCCCCCTGCGAGGCGCTAGTCGATGATCCGGCGCCGGAGGTTCGCGGCATGGCCATCTGGGCGCTGTCGCGGCTGTTGCCAAGCCCGGAATACGAACGGCTCCGCGATCGCCACTTGCCCGGCGAGACAGAAACCGGTGTGAGAGATGAATGGATGAGGCTGGAGTAAAGGCATGCATGTGATGATTTTCGGTGCCGGCTATTCCGGCAAGGCCATCGGCCAGTTTCTTACGTCCCGCGGACACCGGGTCTGCGGCACGACGCGCAGTGCTGAAAAGGCGACGACGCTCGGCGAATTCGGTATAGCGCCCTTACTGTTCGATGGCCGCACACTCACGCCGGAACTGAGGGCGGAACTGGCATCCGTCACCCATCTCGTCCAGTCGATCGCCCCGGGCCGCGACGGCGACCCGCTGATCCGCCTTTTCCGCGAGGCCGAGCTCAAGACCCTGATGCCGAAGCTCGAATGGATCGGCTACCTCTCGACCGTCGGCGTTTATGGCGACCATAGCGGCGCCTGGGTCGACGAGAATACCGAGCTCAAGCCAGTGTCGCAGCGTTCGGTCGAACGGGTTGAGGCTGAACTGGCGTGGCAGGCACTCGCCGCGGAAAGCGGGATTCCACTGGCCATCCTTCGCCTCTCAGGCATTTACGGTCCGGGACGCAACGCCTTCGTCAACCTCGCCAACGGCACGGCACGACGTCTTGTCAAGAAAGATCAGGTGTTCAATCGCATTCGCGTCGAGGATATTGCAGGCGCAACCGCCTTCTTCGGGGAAAGGCGCGAGCCAGGCATATACAATGTCACCGACAACGAACCCTGCCCGCCGCAGGATGTGGTTGCCGAAGCGGCACGGCTGATGGGGGTCGAGCCCCCGCCGGAACAACCTTTCGAGACAGCGGAACTCTCGCTCATGGCCCGCTCCTTCTACGGCGAAAACAAACGAGTCTCGAATGTGCGCCTCAAGCAACTCGGCTTTGCCTTCCGCTTTGGCGACTACCGACAATCGCTGCGGGATCTGTGGCAGAGCGACAGTTGGAACAAAGCCGGCCCGACGGCGTTCTCATAGCAGAACGATACCTCCAGACGATTGATCCACCGCCGTCTGCCCCCGAATCTCCACATTTCAGGCATGGAATGTGGCGGTTCGGATTATTTTTCCGATATTTTTTTCGTGATTGACCCATTTCGGGAATCCGCCGGAATGGCATTCCATTTTTTGCCTGAATTTAAATCACTTTTGCGTCATCGAAAAAAATAGCAAGAAATCCAAATCGGCTGGCTGTATCACAAATGTTACGCTCTGTAACATTCCGTGATGTCTATATGGCACGTTTTTGCCATTTTTCCCCTCGCTTTGACCACGACACGCAAAATTTGGCTCGGGTCAACGACTAGGGAAATGTACATTGACGAATATCGGTCGCTCCACCTTCACCGTCGCAACTATTGTTGCCCTCTCTGCTTTCCTGCCGCTCTCAGCCCATGCGGCCTCTTCCTGTGGCGGCGCATCCTGGTATGCGCTACACTCCAAGACAGCTTCCGGTGAGCGCATGAACCCGTCGCTTCTCACCGCCGCCCACAAGACGCTGCGTTTCGGCACCAAGCTGAAGGTCACCAATGCCAAGAACGGCAAGAGCGTCGTGGTGCGCATCAATGATCGCGGCCCGTTCATCCGCGGCCGGGTGCTCGACCTGTCCAAGGCAGCCGCCCAGAATATCGGCATGATCCGCTCCGGCCATGGCAAGGTCTGCTACGAGATCATCGGCTGATCGCCAACCCGCGGCTGGACACGACGCCGATCGGTTAGGCGCTTGCTCTTCAATCGGTTCGCAGTTACCACGCTCTCTTCGAATTCAGGAGAATGGAACATGCGTCTGGGCGGCCGCCTTGCCGGTGCGATCGAAGTATTGGCTGATATCGAAGCACGTCGCCGCCCTGTGGCGGACGCGCTGAAGGACTGGGGTCTCGCGCATCGCTTCGCTGGTTCCGGCGATCGTGCCGCGATCGGCAATATCGTCTACGACGCGCTCAGGATGAAACTCTCACATGCCTGGCTGATGGACGACGACAGCGCCGGAGCCCTCGGCTGGGCCGTGCTCTTGCGCCAGTGGGGCTTCAGTGCCGAAGCACTGGCCACGGAATTCGACGGCGACAGCTTTGCCCCGAAGCCCCTTACTGCGGAGCAATTGGCGGCGTTTTCAACGCGCCGTATCGAGGATGCGCCGCTCCACGTGCAGGGCGACATTCCGGATTGGGTCCAAACGTCCTTCGAAACCGCCTTCGGCGAAGACTGGCTCGATGAAGCCAAGGCACTCGCCGACCGACCGACGCTCGATCTGCGCGTCAACACGCTCAAAGCCAATCGCGACAAAGTCTTGAAGGCGCTCGACCGCGCCAATGCAAAGGCCGCCCGCATCGCCCGCTTCGGCATGCGCATTCCCGCAGGCGAAGGCGCTTCGCGCCTGCCGAACGTCACCGCCGAACTCAGCTTCCAGAAAGGCTGGTTTGAGGTGCAGGACGAGGGCTCGCAGATCGTCTCCGATCTCGTGGACGCCAAAGAGGGCGATCAAGTTCTTGATTTCTGTGCCGGCGGTGGGGGCAAGACGCTCGCTCTGGCGGCGGTCATGCACAACAAGGGCCAGGTCCACGCCTATGACACCGACCGCAAGCGGCTCGCCCCGATTATCGAACGGCTGAAGCGGGCCGGCACCCGCAATGTCCAGGTCCATGACAGTCCGCGCGGCCTTGAAGGGCTGAAAGGTCACGTCGACCGCGTTCTCGTCGATGCCCCCTGCACAGGCACCGGGACATGGCGCCGTCGCCCCGACACCAAGTGGCGCCTGACGGTCCGCAATCTGCAGGAACGCGTCGCCCAGCAGCAGGAAGCGCTGACCGAGGCTTCATCCTTTGTCCGCCCGGGCGGCGAACTGCTCTATGTCACCTGTTCAATTCTGCCGGAGGAAAACGATGCCCAGGCGACCGCCTTCTGCGCCGCCAACCCCGAGTTCCAGATCGCTCCGGCGCTCGACACGTGGGACCGGCTGTTCGGCAAGGATGCACCGCGGCCACGCTCGCAGAACGGTCTGACCCTGACCTTGAGCCCCGCCTCGACTGACACTGACGGCTTCTTTTTCTGCCGGATGCGCCGCCAGGGGTAAGCCAGCCTCATCCCCGCACTTGACGAACCGCAAGCGGCGGGCGCTTTCCCATTCTAGACTATTTGACACCAGTTTCTTTTTCCGCCAAGAGAGGCTCTTCGTTCCACCGAGAGGGCGCGAAGGCGTCGAAGAAGAGACCATGTCCCGCAAATCCATTCTTGGCGCCTCGTTCGCGCTTTTGATTGCCTCGGCAAGCTTCATGGCCGGCCCCGCTGCTGCGGCCACAGACGCGACTGCCGTCCTGAACCACTATGCGGCCATGGCGCATGCCAAGTACGAGGATTCGCTGACCACTGCCAAGGCGCTGGATGCCGCCATCGACGCGCTGATCGCCAGCCCGAGCGACGAGACGCTGAAGGCCGCGCGCACCGCCTGGATCAAGGCCCGCGTGCCCTATCAGCAGTCGGAAGTCTACCGCTTCGGCAATGCCGTGGTCGACGACTGGGAAGGCAAGGTCAACGCCTGGCCGCTCGACGAGGGCCTGATCGACTATGTCGACGCCTCCTACGGCACCGAGAGCGACGAGAACGCTCTTTTCGTCGCCAATGTGATCGCCAACCCCAAGCTGAAGATCAACGGCAAGGATGTCGACGCCACCAAGATCACGCCGGAGTTCCTCTCCGAGACGCTGCATGAAGCGGGCGAGATTGAAGCCAATGTGGCGACCGGCTATCACGCCATCGAATTCCTGCTGTGGGGCCAGGACCTCAACGGCACGGGTCCTGGCGCCGGCAACCGCTCCCATACCGATTTCGATGTCAAGAACTGCACGAACGGCCATTGCGACCGCCGCGCCGCCTACCTGAAGGCCGCCTCTTCGCTGCTCGTTTCCGATCTTGAGGAAATGGTCACCGCCTGGACGCCGGACGGCGAAGCGACCAAGACCGTGACCGCCGATCCGAAGGCCGGCATCTCCGCCATCCTCACCGGTATGGGCTCGCTGTCCTACGGCGAACTCGCCGGCGAGCGTATGAAGCTCGGCCTCCTGCTGCATGATCCGGAAGAAGAGCACGACTGCTTCTCCGACAACACCCATGCCTCGCATCTGAACGACGCCATCGGCATTGCATCCGCCTATACCGGCGAATACACCCGTGCAGATGGCACGAAGATGACCGGCCCTTCGCTTTCCGAACTGGTCGCCGACAAGGATGCAGCCCTCGACGATGAGATGAAGGTCAAGCTCACCAAGACGCTGGACGCCATGAACGCCATGGCCAGGCGGGCCGAGACGGTGGAGGCCTATGACCAGATGATCGGCGAAGGCAATTCCGAGGGCAACGCCACCGTCCAGGCCGCCATCGACGGGCTGATCGACCAGACCAAGACCATCGAACGCGTCATTGCGTCGCTGGACCTCGGAACGATCGAGCTTGAAGGGTCCGACAGCCTGGACAATCCTAACGCCGTGTTCCAATAAGAAAAAAGGCGGGTCATCGGAACTTTCCGGTGGCCCGATTTCCATCATCATGTCCCCCATAGTCCATCGCACTGCCCGGTACCTGCTGCTCGCAACCGCCGTCTCCGTCGCCTCGTTGAATGTGGCGATGGCCGACGATGTGCCGAAGCGAACGGATCTGACGCCGAAGGACCTGATGCGCGTCGAAAAGGTCACGAGCCCGACGAGCGATTTCACCAGACCGGAACAGTTCGAGCTGATGCAGGGCGGCGCGGCGACATCGACCCACCCTGTCAGTGGCGATGCCTTTTCGCATTTCTCCACCAATATCACCTTCGCCGAGGAGGAGGAATTCAAGCTCGGCAATGCGCTGTTCCGCAAATTCTGGGTCTCTTCGCCCTCCTCCACCCAGGCCTCCGATGGCCTCGGTCCTTTGTTCAACGCCCGCGCCTGCCAGAGTTGCCACCTGAAGGACGGCCGCGGTCATCCGCCGGAAGGCGCGTCAGATTCGACCTCGATGTTCCTGCGGCTGGCTCGCCCGGCGCGCACCGAGGCGGAGCGTCAGGCAATCGCCGATCTCAAAGCGGTCAATTTCCCCGACCCGACCTACGGCGCACAGCTTCAGGATCTTGCCGTTCCCGGTATGGCCGCCGAGGGCAGGATGAAGATTACCTATACCGAGGAAACTGTGACGCTCGCCGGAGGCGAGACTGCATCGCTGCGCAAGCCTACCTACGCGATCACCGATCTCGCCTACGGCCCGCTCGATCCAGAAACGACACTGTCGCCGCGCATCGCCAATCCGATGATCGGCATGGGGCTGATCCAGGCGATCGCGGACGCGGATATTCTCGCCAAGGCCGATCCTGATGATCGGGATAGTGACGGGATTTCCGGCCGCGTCGCGCGTGCCCGCGACCGCCGCACCGGCGAATTGAAGCTGGGCCGATTCGGCTGGAAGGCGCAGAACGCTTCGGTGCGCGACCAGAGTTCCAGCGCCTTCAAGGGCGATCTCGGCATATCGACGCCGGACGCGCCGGATCACTGGGGCGACTGCACGCAGGCGCAGGAAAAGTGCCTGTCGATGCCGACCGGCGTACAGAGCCGGCTCGGCGACACCGAGGCGCCTGATCCGGTACTCAATCTGGTCACCTTCTATTCGGAAAACCTGGCCTTGCCGGCCCGACGCAACATAGACGACTCGATGGCGCTCAAAGGCAAGAGCCTGTTTTACAATACAGGATGCGTCGCCTGCCACACGCCGAAATACGTGACCAGCCGCAAGGCGGAGAACAAGGCGCACCGGTTCCAGTTGATCTGGCCGCATTCCGACTTCCTTCTTCACGACATGGGTGAAGGTCTCGCAGATGGCCAGCAGGTCGGCGACGCGAGCGGACGCGAGTGGCGCACCGCGCCGCTCTGGGGTATTGGCTTGACGGAGGAGGTGAACGGCCACACCTTCTTCCTGCACGACGGCCGCGCCCGCAATCTCACCGAGGCGATCCTCTGGCACGGCGGTGAAGCGCAGACTTCCCGTGACGGTTTCGCGGCCCTTGTACCCGACGATCGCAAGGCGCTGATCGCCTTCCTGGAGTCCCTATGAAGCCTTTTCTCCTCGGCCTCCTCACCGCGCTTAGCCTGTCGGCGCCGGCAACCGCCCAGGAGATCCAAACGGCCGTCTCGACCCTGCAGACCGAAGTGATCACCGGGGTCATTGAAAAGGCGGTGGATGGTTTCATCCGGCCCGGCTACCACCGCTTCCGCGACGCTTCGGCCAATCTCGAAACCGACATGCGCGCGCTCTGCACCGCGCCTTCCACAGAGGCCCTCGACGAGGCGCGTGCTGCATTCGACAAGACGGTTGCGGCATGGTCGACGATCGAAATCGTCCGTATAGGCCCNNAGGCCCGGTGATCGAGGCTAACCGCTTCGAGCGCATCCTCTTCTATCCCGACCGCAAGAGCACAGGCCTGAAGCAGGTTCAGGCCATCCTCGCCAAGCCGGACGAGCGCGCGACCTCGGTCGAAACGCTGAAGGACAAGAGCGTCGCCATGCAAGGGTTCGGCGCGCTCGAATTCGTACTCTTCGGCACGGGATCCGACGGCCTGGTCGAGGAAAAGGAAGGTTTTCCTTGCCGCTATGGCGCGGCGATCGCCGGCAATCTCGTGCGGCTCGGCGGCGAACTCGCCGCCGAATGGGACAAGCCGGACGGCGTTCAGGACGCCTGGAAACACCCCGGACCGGACAATCCGGTCTTCCGCGACGGCCGTGAGGCGATCACCGCCCTGCTCGGCATTCTGGTGCATGGCGCGGAGGCGATCCGCGACCAGCGGATCGAG
>DBUL01000160.1 GCA_002307905.1 Rhizobiaceae bacterium UBA1291 | reverse complement strand
CTCGCCGGAAATCATCGCCTCGTCGACATGCGAGGCGCCGTCGATCACGGTTCCGTCGACCGGAATGCGCTCGCCCGGACGGATCACCACCACATCGCCGACCACCACATCGGAGGCGGCAATGTCCAGTGTGGCACCGTCGCGCTCGACGCGGGCGGTCTTGGCCTGCAGGCCGGCCAGCTTCTTGATCGCGGCCCCGGTGCGCCCCTTGGCGCGGGCCTCGAGCAGCCGCCCGAGCAGGATCAGCGTGACGATCACCGTCGCGGCTTCATAATAGACATAGCGCGCCTCGGCCGGCAGCACGGCCGGCGCAAAGGTCGTCACCAGCGAATAGAGATAGGCCGCCCCGGTGCCGATCGCCACCAGCGAATTCATGTCCGGCCCGCCACGCAAGAGCGCCGGAACGCCCTTCATGAAGAAGCGCCGGCCGGGACCGGCGAGCACTGCGGTCGCCAGTGCAAACTGGATGTAGTTCAACAGGCTGCCTGGAAAGAGATCCATCAGAACATGATGCAGAGGCGGATAGAGATGGCTGCCCATTTCCATGACGAAGAGCGGCAGCGTCAGAACCAGCGCGATCCAGAAATCGCGCGTCAGCCGGCCGATCTCGCGTTCCTTGGCCTCTTCATGTGCGTCCGTCTCGCCGGTCTCCGCTTGGAGTTTTGCCTTATAGCCGGCCTTCTCGACCGCCNNACGCAGGAGGCGCAGGTCATGTCCTCTATATCGAGGGTCACCGTCTCGGCCTTGGCCTCGTAACCGGCATCCTTCACGGCCTTGACCAGCGCCTCGGCCGAAAAGCCCGGCCCCGGCGTCACCGACAGCGTCTCGGTGGCGAAATTGACCGCGCTCGTCTCGACGCCCGGCACCTTGGCCGCGGCCTTCTCCACCCGCTTGACGCAGGAGGCACAGGTCATGCCCTCGACCGGCAGGGTGATCGGCTGGAGCGCCGGGATTTGCGGCGGATTGATCTTTACCTGTTCGTTCATTTCATCACCTCTTGGCCGTGCCCCGGGCCTTGCGCCTGAATATAGGTCGCAAGAGCTGCCAAGGCACGGAAAACCACGCTTCCTTCTCGCCCGCGACCCATCCGGCCCCGGCGACTTGACCCTAGATGCACCTTCCCATCATGGGAGGGTCAAGGGGTGTGGAGGTGATTTTGTTGGATATTGCCTCCAAGCTCGGTCTGGCCGAGTGGATGGCCAGCATTGGGCGCCGTGTGCCACGCGGAGTGCCGCACCCCCCGCTCCGTTTGCCCGCGCTTGCCGTCCATGCTAGATTTTCGCTCGGAGGTACCGTCCATGGTCGGCAATGTTCATCTCGAAAAGAAGCTCGAAAACTATGTCGAGGAGCTTGTGCGTACGGGGCGCTACACGTCGCGCGAGGAGGTGCTGAGCGAAGGCGTTCGCCTTGTCGAACGGCGCGAACAGCAAAGGGCGGCCGTTGACAGAGCGCTGGAGGCCGGGATCGCAGATGCCGAGGCTGGTCGCGTTCATGACGCTGACAGCGCCTTCACCGCCTTGCGCCAGCGTTACCAGGTCCTGCAAGCCAAAAAGGACTGACGATGAAGGTCGTCATCACCCAGGCGGCCTATGCAGACCTCATCGACATCGGCGACTACATCGCTCGGGACAACCCGACACGGGCGATCACCTTCGTCGACGAGTTGGAGCAGCGCTGCCGGCTGATCCGCGACCATCCCGAGGCCGCACCGGTGCTCCCCGACCACCGCGACAGAGCCATTCGCCGAGCGGTGCATGGCCGTTACTGCATTTTCTACCGGATCAGGACCGATATGATCGAAATCCTGCACGTGCTCAACGCCGCCCGGGATATCGACCGACTGCTCCTCGATATCCCCGAGGAACCTTGACAGGCCCCCCCTTTGCCTGACCCGCGGCCTCACCCCTGCTTCGCCATGAACCCATCGAAATAGCCGGCAAGCTCTTCAAATCCGTCGAGCGGTAAAACATGCGCCACATACTGGTCCGGCCGGACCACGACCACGCAGCCCTTGTCGCGGTCGATGCCGCGCAGGTCGAAGATGTCGGGGCCGGTCTTCAGGTCGGGGCAGAACATCTTTTCGTAGTCGGTGAGGCCGTAGCGTCCCTTGGCCGGCTTCAGGAGCGCCGGCATGGCGTCGAGCGACAGATCGCGATGGTCCTGCTGGAAGATGGCGCGCAGGTCGATCACCTGGTCGATGTCGGCGCCGGCAGGCGTGTAGCGGCAGATCGGCGAGCGGTCGGAGGTCTGAAGGAAATCGTAGAGCGCGCGGATCGCCGAGCCGGAGGTGGCCGGGTCCTTCCTGTCGGCGAAGGCGTAGAGCCGGAAGCGGCCGTCGGCCAGCCCGACATGGCCGAGATGGACGGGCCTGGCATCGGCGAGGCGAATGACCGGGGCGGAATGGAAGCGCATGCCGATCCCGAAGCCTTCGGCCAGGGACTGGTGGGTCGGCTCGCCCTGGATCGTCGACGACTGGTAGCGCGTCGCGGTGCCGGCGGTAAACCGGCCCTGCTTGACGAAATAGCGCTGGAATTCGGCCGGGTCGACCGCATCGGCGCCGGCCCCTTCCGTGCCCTTGGGCGGCGCGGAGAACATCTTGGCGAATTCGCGGTCGAAGTCGATCAGTTCCTTGGCGATCGCCTGGCGCTCGCTCGTATAGGTATCAAGCAGCTCGGGGCCGCTACGGCCCTGAAGCACCGCCGCCAGTTTCCAGCCGAGATTGAAGGTATCCTGCATCGACACGTTCATGCCCTGCCCGGCCTTGGGGCTGTGGGTATGGCAGGCATCGCCGGCGATGAAGACGCGCGGCTGTCGGATGCCCACCTCCGCCTCGGCCACGTCGTCGAAGCGGTCGGTCAGCCGCTGGCCGATCTCGTAGACCGACCACCAGGCGATCTCCTTCACGTCCAGCGTATAGGGATGAAGGATGCGCTGCGCCGCCGCCACCAACTGGTCGGCGGTGATGGCGCGGTTGGAGACGCGTTCGTCGGCCTTCAGCTTGTCGAGCTCGATATAGAGCCGCACCAGATAGCCGCCCTCGCGCGGGATGATCAGGATATTGCCCTCATTGGCCGAATGGATCGCGGCTTTCAGCCTGATGTCGGGGAAATCGGTGACGGCGAGCACGTCCATCACGCCCCAGGCCTGGTTGGCCGAATCGCCCTTCAGCTCCCGGCCGATTGCCTTGCGNNTCGCAGCCGACGACATAGCGCGCCTTCACCGTCTCCACCTCGCCCTCATGGCCCGCATCGAGCCGTTCGAGCCGGACCGTGACCGGATGGCCCGAGGTGGCCGATGGATCGACGACAAGATCGAGCAGCCGGCGTGCATAGTCCGGCCCCAGCCGATGCGGCGCATTGCGCATGACGTCGAGATAGAAATCGTGCACACGGGCCTGGTTGAGGATGACGTGCGGGAATTCGGAGAGCCCGTCCTCGGTGTCCTGGATCCGGCCGTGGCGGACGATGGTCTTCAGGCCCTGGTCGTCCGGCTTCCAGAATGTCGTCTCGTTGACGAAATAGGCTTCCCGCAACACCCGGTCGGCAAAGCCGAAGGCGTTGAACATTTCCATCGTCCGGCAGGCAATGCCGTCGGCCTGGCCAAGCGTGATGGGGCCGGCGCGCTGCTCGACAATGCGAATGCTGAGGCCGGGAAAGGCGCAAAGCTGGGCAGCGAGCGTCAGCCCGGCCGGCCCGGTGCCGACGATCAGCACGTCGACCTCGCCAGCGGATGCAGCGTTGCCAGCGTTCGCCAGCGGCTCGGCGATCGCCGGATCGCCGGTGCGGAAACCGTCTTGATGAAACTGCATGATGTCTCTCCTCCCTCAAGGCCCGGCGGGCCAGCCTTTACGATCTCCGCGGGTGTCGTGTCACGCGCGCGCGATCTACCCTCCCGGCGGATCGNNCTTAATTTGATCTGTCAATCTTCCGGATCGCCGTACACCCTTACCAGCGCAGGAGGCGGCGGCCGATACCATAGCCGGCGGCGATGACCAGCATGATCGCCAGCGTATACCAGGCGGCGCCGAAAAGCGGGCTGTCGTCCGGGCAGTGCCAGGCATAGAGCGCCGCCCCGATCGCGCCCGCAGCAAGACC
>DBUL01000179.1:8416-8695 GCA_002307905.1 Rhizobiaceae bacterium UBA1291 | reverse complement strand
CGCTGCTCGGCGAACTCGGCGACGCGATCGACAGGCTCGTCCTCCACCAGCCATTCGACGCCGGCATCCGCATGGAAATGCAGAAGGGCGGCCAGTTCGGCGGGCATCATGTCGCGGGCGGAGATCATGGACCCGTTCTAGTGCAGGCATTGGCGGAAGGAAACTGATTCTTGCGGGCGGCCGGAAACGTCGCGGCGGACACCCTCTTCTCCCCGGCGGGGAGAAGGGTCAGGGTGAGGGGCAGCGAAGCGTACGGCAGCCTCCTCTCCCTTGGTGGGA
>DBUL01000179.1:4439-8390 GCA_002307905.1 Rhizobiaceae bacterium UBA1291 | reverse complement strand
CTCCCCCACAAGGGGGGAGAAGACTCGCGGCCAGACTTCGGTCGCAGCTATCGGGGATCGGCAATAGTCGTCAGGATTGGCAATAGTCACCGGCGATGACTGAGATACGGAAGGCTCGGCGGGTCAAGCCCTCCCCCTTGTGGGGAGGGTTTGGGAGGGGTGGCGACGGCGCCCCTCACGCCACCCATTGCGCGATGTCGTCGCGTTCGCCGATCAGCGCCAGGCCGTGGGCGATCGAGACGAGTTCGCCGCCGGTCTCGATACGGCTTGCGTCGAAGCGGTCGGTGAAGATGCGGCGCACTGCCGGCACGAAGGAGGTGCCGCCGGTGAGGAAGATCTTGTCGATTGCGCCCGGCGCCGTGTTGGTCGTGGTCAGGACCTCGTCCAGAGCCCCCTCGATGCGGGCGAGGTCGTCGGCGATCCAGCCTTCGAATTCGGCGCGCTTGACGGTCTTCTCGCCGGCGCGGCCGAGCGGCGAGAAGCGGAATTCGGCTTCCTCGGCCGAGGACAGCGCCATCTTGGTGGCCGAGACCGCCTGGTAGAGCGGATAGCCCTCGTCATGCTCGACCAGATCGATGAACAGTTCGAGCTTCTCCGGTTCGAGGCTCTGGCGCACCAGCGATTTCAGGTCGGCATATTCGCGCGAGGACTTGAACACCGACAGCTGGTTCCAGCGCGAGAAGCTGGTGTAGTAATTGCTCGGCACGTCGAGCACCTTGTCAAAACTCTTGAACTGGCTGCCCTTGCCGATTTCCGGCGCGACCAGATGCTCGATGATGCGGGCATCGAACTGGTCGCCGGCGATGCCGACGCCGGAATGGCCGACCGGCACGGCGGAAAGCTTGCCGCCGCTCGTTTCGAAGCGGATCAGCGAATAGTCGGTCGTGCCGCCGCCGAAGTCGGCGACCAGCACGGTCGCATCCTGCTTGAGATGCTGGGCGAAGTAGAAGGCGGCCGCCACCGGCTCGTAGACATAGTGGATCTCGGGAAAGCCGAAGCGGGAAAGCGCCGCATTGTAGCGGGTGATGGCCAATTCCGGATCGGGGTTTGCGCCGGCGAAATGCACCGGCCGGCCGGCGACGATGCGTTTCGCCCCCGACGGCCAGCCGTCGCCGGCATAGGCTTCGAGGCGCTTGAGGAAGACCTCCATCAGGTCCTCGAACTGGAAGCGCCGCGCATGGATCAGCGTGCCCTGGAACAGGGCGGAGGCGGCAAAGGTCTTGATCGACTGCAGGAAGCGACATTCGCCGGGATTGTCGATGAAGGCGCGGATCGCCGCCTGTCCGGCCTCGACCTTCAACGCCCCGGCGCCGAGATTGCGATCCTTCATGAAGGACAGCGCCGTGCGCATGCTGTCGCTTTCCCCGGCCGGAGAGGAGAAGCGGATCGAATGGGTGGTCCGCGCGCTATCATCCAGCGCCAATACGGTGTTGGTCGTGCCGAAATCAAGCCCCAGCGCCTCAGCCATCGCCGCGCTCCTTCATGGTGTGTCGGTTGTTGAAGCCGGGCAGCGCCCGAAGGTGAACAGGGCGCCGAGTGCGCCCGGATTGGAGAGGGCGCCTATTGCCACGAAGGGGAGGGGGAAGGCAAGGGGGCTACGCCGACCAACCGGCGGCTTGCGCGCGCCTTATCGCGGCGTGCGCCGGGCGAACCAGATGAGGCCAACGCCGATGAGCGCAAGCGCCGCGCCATAGGCGATCCAAGGACTCTGGTCGATCATGAAGCTGGAGGCGGGATAGGGGAAATATCCGCTGCCCTGGCCGATCCAAACGAGGCCCATCAGCATCGCGAGCGCGCCGAGGATCACGAGGATGCGTCTTGTCATGGCAACTATTCCCCGCAAAGCGCAAAAGACCGCGCGCCGGGCGCGGCCGTGCAAGTTCCAGAATCGGTCAAACCAGGGACGTCAGTTCGCCGTGGGGTGCTCCCGGCGCAGGAACCAGCGCGCGCCGATGAAGACGATCAGGCCGAAGACGGCGACGAGCATGCCGTTGATCGTCCACACACTTTCGTTCGGCATGAAGTCGGTGCCGGGCAGGCGGAACAGGCCGGTGCCGTGGGCCACCCAGGCAATCCCGACAAGCAGTGTCAGGGCCCCGACGACGGTGAATAACTGGCGAATCTGCTCCAATAGTCTCTCCTCCCATGGAACAATTTGTCGCACCACTATAGTCGAGTCCGTGCCGGACGCCAGTAAAATCCCTCTGCCGATTTTTGGGGAGGGCGAATATGCGAAAAAACCCCGCGAACACAAAGTGTCGCGGGGTCTCTTCGGGGTTCCGCTACGGTGTCGGGCGATCAGATCGACTTTGCCGCTCCGCCGTCGACACGCAGCATCGTGCCTGTGACATAGGAGGCGGGCACAGAGCAGAGGAAGGCCGCTGCCGCGGCGAATTCCTCGACCTTGCCGAGCCGGCCGGCCGGGATCGACTTCAGCGAGGCGACGCGCACCTCGTCCATCGATTTGCCGGCCTTCGTGGCATTGGCGGCGTCCAGTTCATCGATCCGGTCGGTATGGATGCGGC
The DNA here is from genome assembly GCA_002307905.1 of Rhizobiaceae bacterium UBA1291. Taxonomy (GTDB): domain Bacteria; phylum Pseudomonadota; class Alphaproteobacteria; order Rhizobiales; family Rhizobiaceae; genus Allorhizobium. The sequence goes on along the minus strand of DBUL01000179.1, from coordinate 5,865 downwards.
CGGGGAGAAGCATGTTCGCCGTGACGCCGTAGGAGGCCACCTCTGTCGAAAGCGTCTTGTTCCAGCCGACCAGCGCCGAGCGCAGCGTGTTTGACAAGGCGAGATTGGGGATCGGCTCGAATACGCCGGACGAGGCGACGGTGAGGATGCGGCCGAAGCCTTGCGTCTGCATCAAGGGCAGCAGCGCATTGGTGAGCGTGATGACGCGCACCACCATGGACTGGAAGAAATTGTAGAGCCTTTCCGCCGTCATCTCCTCCGCCGTGCCCGGCGTCGGGCCGCCGGTATTGTTGACCAGGATGTCGATGCCGCCGAGCTTGTGGTGGACGGCAGCCAGCATCGTGTCGACGAAATTCGCGTCGGAGAGATCGGCCTCGACCCAGTCGGCCTTGCCGCGACCGGCCGCGTTGATGGCGTCGGCATTGGCCTTCAGCTTGTCGGCGCTGCGGCCGCAGAGCAGCACATGCGCGCCTTCGTCGGCCAGTGCCTTTGCGATACCGAGCCCGAGGCCGCGTGACGAGGCGAGCACGAGGGCGCGCTTGCCCGAAATTCCGAAATCCATGTGAGTTCCTTCCCTTGAGACTGTGTTCTGCGTTGGCGCAAACTAGCAAGGGGGGGAGGTGGGCGAAACCCCGCCTGTCATCTGCTGCGATCAAAAAAAGAGAACGGCACTTTCCCCGGATTGAACAAGCCCTTCGGATCTAACGCCTGCTTGATCGTGCGGGCCAGCGCCTGTTTTTCCGGCGAGGCGAAGGTCTCGTAGGCGTGGCGTTTTTCGGTGCCGACGCCGTGTTCGGCGGAAAACGAGCCGCCGGCCTCGACGATGCCGGTGTAGATCGCGTTTTCGGCGGCCAGAAGCTCGTCCTGCGGCAACGGGCCGGGCTTGATCAGGGTGAGATGAAGGTTGCCGTCGGCGATGTGGCCGTAGACATAGGCCTCGAAGGTCGGATCGATCGCCTTCAGCCGCGCGTCGAGGCCGGCGACATAGGCGTCGAGATGGGTGGGCGGGACCGAGATGTCGAAGGAGGGGGCGTGCGGGATCGCCGGGTAGTAGAAGCCGGAATCCTCGCGTATGTCCCAGAATCGGCGCGCCTGGTCGAGCGACTGGGCGATCACGCCGCCCTTGAGGTCCGCCGGCTCCCAGAGCGATTCCAGCCCCAGTTCCAGCGCGGCCGTCGCCGCTTCGACGGTCTCCGCCGAGACCTCGATCAGCAGCGCCGCGGCGTCCTCTTCGAGCCAGGAGAGATCGAAGCCCTTGAGCGCCGCGCCATCGCGGATGTAGCGCGGCCACATCATTTCCGCGCCTTCGAGCGTCACGGAGGAGAGGCTGCGGAAATGCCGGATGACGGCAAGCGCCGAGGCGGCATCGGCCACGCCGAGAAAGGCGGTGGCGCGGGCGGGCCTCTGCGGCTCCAGTTTCAGCACC
>DBUL01000179.1:0-4399 GCA_002307905.1 Rhizobiaceae bacterium UBA1291 | reverse complement strand
GCGGCGATCGCCTGCTGCAGCGTCTCGAGCGGCACGCCGGCCTCCACCTCCACCGTCATTTCGTCGGGATGGATGGCGACGATCCGGTTGAGGCGGGCAGAGGACAGGATCACCTCGCCGGCATGGCTGACATTGCCGCCGACCAGACCGGTCAGGCCGCCCTGCGGCACGATGGAGACGTCATGCGCGGCGCACCACGAAACCAGCGCCGCTACTGCCTCGGTCGAACCGGGCTGCGCCATCACGCCGCCGGCGAAATTGTCGGCGTGCTCGCCGGGGTGGCGACCGGCAAGATCCGCGGGGCCCAGGATGACGAGCTCGGGGTGAAGGTCGCCAAGGCGTTCCAGCAATTGCTCGGCGCTGAATAGGACTGCTGGTCGGTCGGGCATTCGTTTTCATCCTGTCTGGTCGGCCTTAAACGGCGCGGCGTTCGGCGCATGCGCGCGCCTGCCGGCGGATGTTTAGTCCGCGCCGCCGCCCGGAACAATCGCCAAGACGGGCGCGTTGCGAATTGGCAGCAAGCGGCCGGCCTCTCCCCCCTTCGCGCTGTCCAATGATTGACGTTAACGTAAGCGTTAGATATTCTGTCCGGGAATATCGCCCAGCCTTTATTTCGGGCCACCGCGTGTCGCATCGCGGCTCGACAAGGCGCTTGTGTTTTGACAAGGAAGAAGCTGAAGACTGGGACCCGGCCGAGCGGAGAGAGATGATGAGCGAGCAACACGAACTGCCCGAACGCGAGAGCATGGAATTCGACGTCGTGATCGTCGGCGCCGGTCCTGCCGGTCTGTCGGCGGCGATCCGGTTGAAACAGGTCAATCCGGACCTCACCGTCGTCGTGTTGGAGAAGGGTTCGGAAGTCGGCGCGCACATCCTGTCGGGCGCGGTGGTTGATCCCGTCGGCATCGACAAACTGCTGCCCGGCTGGCGCGAGGAGGCGGACCATCCGTTCAAGACAGAAGTGAAGGACGACCGGTTCCTGTTCCTGGGGCCCGCCGGCTCGATCCGTCTGCCCAACATGTTCATGCCGCCGCTGATGAGCAATCATGGCGCCTATATCGTTTCGCTGGGCAATGTCTGTCGGTGGCTCGCCACCCATGCCGAGGCGCTGGGTGTCGAGATCTATCCGGGCTTTGCCGCGACCGAAGTGCTTTACAATGACCAGGGCGCGGTGATCGGCGTCGCCACAGGCGACATGGGCATCGAGAAGAATGGCGAGCCGGGCCCGGCCTATACCCGCGGCATGGAGCTGCTCGGCAAGTATGTGCTGATCGGCGAGGGCGTGCGCGGCTCGCTCGCCAAGCAGCTGATCGCCAGGTTCGACCTGTCGAAGGATCGCGAGCCGCAGAAGTTCGGCATCGGCCTGAAGGAGCTGTGGCAGATCCCGGCAGAGAAGCACCAGCCCGGCCTGGTCCAGCACACGACCGGCTGGCCGCTGGACGACAAGACGGGCGGCGGTTCGTTCCTGTACCACTTCGGCGACCGCTACGTGTCCGTCGGCTTCGTCGTGCACCTGNNGGTCAAGCCCGAGCATCACAAGCCCGGCCTGGTCCAGCACTCCTTCGGCTGGCCGCTCGACATGAAGACCGGGGGCGGCTCCTTCCTCTACCATCTGGAAGACAACATGGTGGCGGTCGGTTTCGTCGTTCACCTGAACTACAAGAACCCCTATCTCTACCCGTTCGAGGAATTCCAGCGCTTCAAGACCCATCCGACGATTGCCCCGACCTTCGAGGGCGCCAAGCGCCTGTCCTATGGCGCACGCGCCATCACCGAAGGCGGCTACCAGTCGGTGCCGAAACTCTCCTTCCCCGGGGGTGCGCTGATCGGCTGTTCCGCCGGCCTCGTCAACGTGCCGCGCATCAAGGGCAGCCATAATGCCGTGCTGTCCGGCATGCTGGCGGCGGACAAAATTGCCGAGGCGATCGCCAACGGCCGCGCCAATGACGAACCGGTCGAGATCGAGAACGAATGGCGCGCGACCGACATCGGCACGGATCTGAGGCGCGTCAGAAACGTCAAGCCGCTGTGGTCGAAGTTCGGAACCGCGATCGGCGTGGGGCTCGGCGGCCTCGACATGTGGACCAACCAGTTGTTCGGCTTTTCGCTGTTCGGCACGTTGAAGCACGGCAAGACCGATGCCGCTTCGCTCGAGCCGGCGGCCAAGCACAAGCCGATCGCCTATCCCAAGCCGGATGGCGTCTTGACCTTCGACCGGCTGTCCTCCGTCTTCCTGTCCAACACCAATCACGAGGAGGACCAGCCGGTTCACCTCCACGTCAAGGACATGGACCTGCAGAAACGCTCGGAACTCGGCGTCTATGCCGGTCCCTCGACCCGTTACTGCCCGGCCGGCGTCTATGAATGGGTGGAGAAGGATGGCGAACAGGTCTACGTGATCAACGCGCAGAACTGCGTGCACTGCNNCCTGCGACATCAAGGACCCCAACCAGAACATCAACTGGGTGCCGCCGCAGGGGGCGGAAGGTCCGGTCTATCCGAACATGTAGCGGTCAGCCTTAGGCCCTTTCCGAGTCAAGCGTAGCGGTCTCCGGTCGGCGGAGGCCGCTTTTTTGTTTGGCAGTCTGTGACCGATGCCATGTTCAGGATGCCGCGCTTTCGCGCAATGAATGTTCACAGTGTTGATACATATAAATTTTAATATATGCTGCTGGGGTAAAGTCGTTTTGCCCCTCGAGGCTTGCCGGACGGTCGGCCGGGATTCTAGGAAATTCAACCATTAGAGGAATATGCACATGGCAGGAAAACTCAAGATGATGGTCGCTCTGTCGTTGACGACAGCGCTTCTGGCGAGCGTCGTTCAGGCACAGCCTTTTGGCTATGGCGCCGGTCCCGGCTGGGGCCGCGGTGGAATGATGATGAATGGTCCTGGCCGCGGTCGCTTCCCGATCATCGATGCCGACGAAAACGGTGTAATCAGCGCTGAAGAAGCGGCCTCGGCGGCAGAAGAGGTTTTCGCCGCCATGGATTCGGACGACAATGGCGAATTGTCGATGGAAGAATACATGACGGTCCGCATGGGCCCGCAGAACGGCTGGAACAAGGAACGCCAGGCCGCTCGGGAGAAGGAAAAGAGTGACAGGTTCGCCACGATGGATGCGGACAAGAACGGCAGTGTTTCGCAGGCCGAGTTCATCGCCAGCAGCAAGGCCCGTTTCGAGGAGGCTGACGCTGACAAGGACGGTAAGGTCACGCCGTGGGAATGGCGCAGCCAGCAGTGGAACTAATCTCCGCGTATAATGGGAACCGGCTGGCCGCCAGGAGGCTGGCCGGGCTCCCGATCCGGCGGCGACGGTCGCGTGGGCCCGATGAACGAGGAAGAAGACGGCAGCCGGTTCCGGCCTCCGTGCTAATGTCTTTCCTTGCTGTGGCTGAACCTCCCGAAATGGAAGACGAGCGGATTGCACGCCGCATGAGGCGTACCGATCTCCAACAATATCGGCTTGAAAATTGGCGGCTAAAGCGGCAGTTTGCGCCCACCCTAGAGGTCAGCTGAAAGATCACCGCGATGCAAGCCGAAACATCCCGCCTTACCTTCGACATGAAGCCAAGTGCCACCCCCTTGCCCGAGCAGGATCGCCTGAAGGCGTTCGAGAATCTCGGTTTCGGCACGCTTTTTTCCGACCACATGGCTGTCATCCGCTGGAGCGAAGGCAAGGGCTGGCACTCGGCTGAAGTGACGGCACGGGCACCGTTCCAGATCGACCCGGCGTCAAGCGTGCTGCACTATGCCCAGGAAATCTTCGAAGGCATGAAAGCCTATCGCACGGGCGATGGCCGCGCTGTACTGTTCCGCCCGGAGGAAAACGCTCGCCGCTTCAATGAATCGGCCCGCCGCATGGCGATGCCGGAACTGCCAGAGGCCGATTTCCTCGCGGCGGTCGAAAAGCTGGTGAAACTCGATGCCAGCTGGATCCCGAGTGCCGAGGGCAGCAGTCTCTATCTGCGCCCCTTCATGTTCGCCAGCGAGACCTTCCTCGGCGTGCGTCCGTCGAAGGAATATATCTTCTGCGTCATCGCGTCGCCCGTGGGTCCCTATTTCAAGGGAGGCGCCAAGCCGGTCAGTATCTGGGTTTCGCAGGACTATACCCGCGCAGCACCCGGCGGTACCGGTGCTGCCAAGTGCGGTGGCAATTATGCGGCAAGCCTGGTCGCCCAGGCAGAAGCCTATGCCAAGGGCTGCGATCAGGTCGTCTTCCTCGATGCCGCCGAGCATAAATGGGTCGAGGAACTGGGCGGCATGAACGTCTTCTTCGTCATGGACGACGGGGCGATCGTGACCCCGCCGCTTGGCGGTACGATCCTGCCGGGCATCACCCGCAAATCGCTGATCGCACTCGCCCGCGAGGAGGGCATCACCGTGAACGAGAAGCCCTAT
>DBUL01000040.1 GCA_002307905.1 Rhizobiaceae bacterium UBA1291 | reverse complement strand
AACGTGACGACATCATCGACGCGATCAAGAAGCTGCGCGGCGCGATCCAGAGCCTCAACCGCGAGGGCCGCGAGCGCCTGCTGGCCGCCTTCGACGTGGTCAACGCCCAGTTCCAGCGGCTGTTCACCCACCTGTTCAACGGCGGCACGGCCGAACTGCAACTGATCGAAAGCGACGATCCGCTGGAAGCCGGCCTCGAAATCCTCGCCCGTCCGCCGGGCAAGAAGCCGCAGACCATGACGCTGCTGTCCGGCGGCGAGCAGGCGCTCACCGCCATGGCGCTGATCTTCGCCGTATTCCTCACCAACCCCGCGCCGATCTGCGTGCTGGACGAAGTGGACGCTCCGCTCGACGACCACAATGTCGAGCGCTACTGTAACCTGATGGACGAAATGGCCGCCTCGACCGAGACGCGCTTCGTCATCATCACCCACAATCCGATCACCATGGCCCGCATGAACCGCCTGTTTGGCGTGACCATGGCCGAGCAGGGCGTGTCCCAGCTGGTGTCGGTCGATCTGGAAACGGCGGAAGCGCTGCGCGAGCGCGAAATGGTGTGAATGGCCATTGTTCGGAGGGAAGGCGATGAGACATAGGGCCGCGATTGTCGCCACACTTCTCTGCCTCTCGACATCGCCCGTTGTGAACGCCGCCGAGCCCTCTCTGTCCGGCAATTTCCTGCCCGCGGTCATTGCCACTTCCGAGCCGCATCGCGAGACGCTGATCGGCCTGATCCGAGGCAAGCGCGGTCTGCCGGCCTGGGTGCGCAGCATGGTGAGCCGCGATCGATATGTGGCGCTCGCATCGAAGAAGGTGGAGGTCGAGGGCCGCCCGATGCAGCTCTTTTCCGCCTGTCAGCCCGGCAATTGCGCGGAAAGCGCGATCCGTGTGCTCTTTTCCGTCGATGGCAAGCGTGCGGTGATGCGGATCGTCGACAACAAGCTCAAAACGCTCGTGCTCGGTGAACCGACCCTGGCCGAGGCAGCGCTTCTCGCAGCGGAATGACAGGTGCACGCCGCGAGCGTTCGACGGCCTATGCATTAACCGTTTGCCGCAAATATGATGCAATGCAACATAATCATGCGTGCACGGCGTTTTCATTCGGTCACATATGCTGTAAACCGTGGACAAATAGCCTGTTCGGGTGGAGATGAGGCATGAAAAAATGGGTTTACACCTTCGGCAACGGATCGGCCGAGGGGAGCGCTGCTGACCGGGACCATCTCGGTGGCAAGGGTGCCAATCTCGCCGAAATGGCTAGCCTCGGGCTGCCTGTCCCTCCGGGCCTCACCATCATCACCGACGCCTGCTCTTGGTACTATGAAAATGGCCGTGGTTTGCCCGACGACCTGAAGGCCCAGGTGCTGGAAGGCATCAAGGGCATGGAAGCGGCGACCGGCCGCCGATTTGGCGATATTTCGCTGCCGCTCCTGCTTTCGGTCCGCTCCGGCGCGCGCACCTCGATGCCCGGCATGATGGATACCGTCCTCAATCTCGGCCTCAACGACCAGACCGTCGAGGCGCTCGGCCGCAATGCCGGTGATGCGCGCTTCGCCTGGGACAGCTACCGCCGCTTCATCCAGATGTATGGCGACGTGGTCATGGGCATCGACCACGAGGTCTTCGAGGAGATCCTGGAGGATGAGAAGACCCGCTTCGGTCACGATCTCGACACGGATCTGACCGCCGAAGAATGGCAGCATGTTACGGCTCTCTACAAGGAAATCATCGAGGAATCGCTCGGCGAGCCCTTCCCGCAGGACCCCCATGTCCAGCTCTGGGGCGCGATCGGCGCCGTTTTCGCCAGCTGGAACAACCCACGCGCCGTCACCTATCGCCACCTGCACGCCATTCCCGCCGAATGGGGCACCGCCGTCACGGTCCAGGCCATGGTCTTCGGCAATCTCGGCTCGTCCTCGGCAACCGGCGTCGCCTTCACGCGCAATCCCTCGACCGGCGAGAAGTCGCTCTACGGCGAATTCCTGGTCAATGCCCAGGGCGAAGACGTGGTGGCCGGCATCCGCACGCCGCAGTCGATTACCGAGGCTGCCCGCATCGACAGTGGCTCCGACAAGCCATCGCTGGAAAAGGTCATGCCCGAGGCCTTCGCTGAATTCGGTCGCATCTGCGACCGACTGGAAGCGCACTATCGCGACATGCAGGACCTCGAATTCACCATCGAGCGCGGCAAGCTGTGGATGCTGCAGGCCCGTTCCGGCAAGCGCACCACCAAGGCGGCGATGAAGATCGCCGTCGACATGGTCGGCGAAGGCCTGATCAACGAAAAGGAGGCGGTGCTGCGCATCGAGCCCTCCTCGCTCGACCAGCTTCTGCATCCGACGATCGACCCCAAGGTCGAGCGCCACGTCATCGGCTCCGGCCTTCCGGCCTCGCCGGGTGCGGCGACCGGCGCCATCGTCTTCACCGCCGACGAGGCGGTGATCGCTGAAGAAGAGGGCCGCAAGGTCATTCTCGTGCGTGTCGAAACGAGCCCGGAAGACATTCACGGCATGCACGCGGCTCAGGGCATCCTGACCACCCGCGGCGGCATGACCAGCCACGCGGCCGTCGTTGCGCGAGGCATGGGCATCCCTTGCGTCGCCGGTGCCGGAACCATGCGCGTCGATCTGCGCAACGAACTGCTGATCGGCGTCGGGCTCACGCTGAAGAAGGGCGACGTCATCACCATCGACGGCTCCACCGGCCAGGTGCTGAAGGGCGAGGTGGCCATGCTCCAGCCCGAGCTTTCCGGCGATTTTGCCCGGTTGATGGAATGGGCCGACAAGGCCCGCCGCATGACGGTCCGCACCAATGCCGACACGCCGGTCGATGCACGCGCCGCGCGCTCTTTCGGCGCCGAGGGCATCGGCCTTTGCCGCACCGAGCACATGTTCTTCGAGGGCGAGCGCATTCAGGTCATGCGCGAGATGATCCTCGCCGAGGACGAGACCGGCCGCCGCGCCGCCCTCGACAAGCTCTTGCCGATGCAGCGCTCCGACTTCACCGAGCTTTTCGCCATCATGCACGGCCTGCCGGTGACCATCCGCCTGCTTGATCCGCCGCTGCACGAATTCCTGCCGAAGACCGAGGAAGAGATCGCCGAAGTGGCCGCCGCCATGGGCATGGACGCGCAGCTGCTCAGCCAGCGTGTCGATGCCCTGCACGAGTTCAACCCCATGCTCGGCCATCGCGGCTGCCGGCTTGCCATTTCCTATCCGGAAATCGCCGAGATGCAGGCCCGCGCCATCTTCGAGGCGGCCGTCGCCGCCGCCCGCGAGACCGGTGCCGCCGTCGTGCCGGAAATCATGGTGCCGCTGGTCGGCCTCAAAGCCGAGCTCGACTACGTTAAGGCCCTGATCGATAAGGTGGCGAAGGACGTCATGACCGAGGCGGGACTGGATATCTCCTATCTCGTCGGCACGATGATCGAGCTGCCGCGTGCGGCCCTTCGCGCCCATGTCATCGCCGAGGCTGCCGAATTCTTTTCCTTCGGCACCAACGATCTGACGCAGACCACCTTCGGCATCTCGCGCGACGATGCGTCGGCCTTCATCCCGACCTACCAGCGCAAGGGCATCATCGAGCACGACCCCTTCATCTCGCTCGATTTCGACGGGGTAGGCGAACTGATCCGCATTGCCGCCGAGCGTGGCCGCAAAACCCGGCCCGACATGAAGCTCGGCATCTGCGGCGAACATGGCGGCGACCCGGCCTCGATCCATTTCTGTGAAAGCGTCGGTCTCGACTACGTCTCCTGCTCGCCCTTCCGCGTGCCGATCGCCAGGCTTTCGGCCGCGCAGGCGGCAATCGGCGGTGCCGCCAAGGTCGATCCCTGACCCAACCTGCACGTCGCGCTTCATATCCGGTCGCCGTGGAAGGCGACCTCTGACGTTGCCACCCATGAGGCCGCACGACAGTGTTTGCAGTCCTGCGGATTGGTCCTGCCATTGCATGTCTGCTGAGCCTTCTTGTCCCTGCAGATGACAAGGCAAACCGTTTGTGGAATAGCCGAAGCCTAGCCATTCGATCGAGACAGCAGAAAGAGCGGACGACAGATGAGCAAGCGCCGCCAGAGCCAGAGATCTCGTCAGAAGACGAGGATAAAGGCCGATGGCAGCACGGCGAGCGGCTCGCGTTTGCGCCGGGCGGTCGCATCGGCGGCGCTAGAGGGCCAGTTCCCAGCCAAGGCCAAGGCTGACGCCAAGGGGAACGCCGGGTTGCCTTCATCGGCGCTGCCAGCCAAGGCCTCAGGCCCTGCCGGCAACCGGCCCGATTTCCGCGCGATCGTCGCCAGCCCGTCATTCCGGCGCGCACTCGGGCTGCTCTCTGCCGGTATGATCGGCCTGCTTCTGTCGCAGGGCATCGCGCATGACTACAGCTTCCTCGAACTCGGCGCGCTTTTCACCTTCTCGGTTTACGATCTGGCGCTCGCCATGCTGGGCCTGTCGCTCGGCGCGGCCATGGCCGAAACCCGCCTTGACTTCGGCGCCATCGTCGGCGTCTTCCTCGGCGTGCTGCTCGTCATGCTGAGCTTCTTCGATCCGATCTTCGGCGTGATCCTCGCATCGCCGCTGGGCGAGGTGCTCTACCTGATCGCACCAACGGCTGTCATGCTGACCGGCGCGGCGCTCTGGCTGACCGGGCGCTACCGGCAATGGGCCATCATGCTCGCCGCCGGCGTTGTCGCCTTTTCCTTTTCGCTGTTCGTCGGCCTCGACGACATGGGCGTCGGCCTTGTTGATTTCGCCTTCGGCACGGTCATCAGCGCGCTCTGGCTGGTGCTGGCGCCGGCTCTCCTGCTGCGCCATTTCCGCGGTCCCTGGCTCCTCATCCCTTCGCGAATCGTCGGCAGCTGGCTGATCGTCATCGGCGTCATCGTGCTGGTTTCGCTTTACGTGCCATTGCCGTCCAAGGCGCCGCCACTGCCCGATCCGTCACAGCCGGACGGCGGCGCGATCGAACTCCAGGTCCCCGAGGATGGCTCTGCCCCGACGCTGAACGGGGAGGTGCTGGACCTGGATGGTACGGCAGGACAGGAGACACCGGGGAACCCCCAGGAGGTCGCGCCCGCGCAGTCCGCCCCGCCCAGACCCTAAGGGCGCGCGCACCGATCAGAGCTGCAAGGCTATGCGACACGGAAGGCACCACCCTTTTATCGCTGCGGCAACAGTATCCCGCCCGCTTGTCGCTCCGGCGGCCAGACGGTAAACAGGTTGGGACTGCTTCGCTCTTTCTCCCGCCCGGATCCGGTGCCGCCCCATGACCATCCGCTACGACAGACCTGTNNCTACCTCGCCCAGCGGCTCGGGCTTTTCGGCGCCGGCATGCTGGCGGTGGCCGTGCTTGCCCATCGCTTCGGACCCCTGACCACGCCGGACTTCATCGCGCTCACGGCGTTTTCCGTCGTGCCGGCGGCACTTGCCGTCCCACTGGCCCTGATCGGCCTTGCCCGTCTCTGGCAGGTGGGAGCGCTTGGCGGTGTGGCGGCCGGCTGGGCGCTGTTCTACGCTACGCTGCCGCTCGGCCTCACCGGCTGGGCCGCCTGGCGCTATCTCGATCGCCCGCCCATCCACGACGTGTCGAGCGACCTCGCCGATCCGCCGCAGTGGCTTCGGGCGCCTGCCGTCGGGCAGCAATGGATGGAGCGGCCGGCGGTGAGCCCGGCAAGCCGCGAAGTCCAGGCCCAAGCCTATCCGGGGTTTACTGGCCGGCGCTACGAAGGGGCCCTCGACCGCGTCTACGAGGCGGTGCGCAAGGTGGCCAATGCCAATGGGCTATCCGTCATCATCGAGCGCGGCCAGGAATACGCTGTGCCGGAATTCCAGCCGCTCGCGCCCCCCGAACCGGCGCTTGCGAACGATCCCAAGATCGATCCCAATGCAGCGCTCCAGGACGTGCCCGTGCCGCTGCCGCGTCCCGAACCGGCACTTGCGCCAACGCCCATGCCGCCGGAGCCGATCGGGACGGTCCGGCTACAGGCCACCACCCGCACCTTCGCGCTCGGCCTGCCCTTCGATGTCGTCATCCGGCTGCGTGAGGAGGAAGAGACGACGCTGGTCGACCTGCGCGTCGCCAGCCGCTACGGCCCGCATGATCTCGGCCTCGGCACGGAGATTGCCGAACGTTTCCTGCACGCGCTCGACGCCGAGCTCCTCGGCATTGCCGGCGACTGACGCTCACTCAATGCTTCACCCGATCCGGTAGACGCCGGAGAGCCGCGCCGGACCATCGGTTGTCACCTCACCCTTCTCGACAAGGTCCTCGAGGTGCGCAAGCACGGAGAGAGCGGCTGCTCCATGCAGGCGCGGGTCGGTGCTGGCGTAGATGGCGCGGACCATGTCGGCAATCAGCCGGTCGCCGGAGCGGATGCGTTCCAGGACGGCACGCTCGCGCATGCGGCGATGGGTGCGAAGCCCGCGCAGGAAGGCGGCCGGATCTTTTACCGGTCCGCCATGGCCGGGAAAATAGACCCGGTCGTCACGCATCAGCAAGCGTTCGAGCGAGGCCATGTAGTCGCTCATGGCGCCATCCGGCGGCGCGACGATCGACGTTGCCCAGGCCATGACATGGTCGGCGGAAAAGACGATGCCCCGGTCTTCGAACGCGAAGGCAACATGGTTGGTCGTGTGTCCGGGCGTCAGAATGGCGGTGAGCCGCCAGCCGTCTCCCTCGACTCGATCGCCCTCCGCAAGCGCGATATCGGGCACGAAATCAAGGTCCGAGCTTTCGGCAAAGGGATTGGCCTCGCCGTCGTGCAACGGCCGTGCCGGGCGATAAGGCCCCTCGGCGACGATCGTCGCGCCGGTTGCCGCCTTCAGCCGGCGGGCCAGTGGCGAGTGGTCCTTGTGCGTGTGGCTGACCGCGATATGCGTCACCTCGCGGCCGGCGAGCGCCGCCATCAGCGCGCGAAAATGCGCCTCGTCCTCCGGACCTGGATCGATCACGCAAACGGAAGCGTCGCCGACGATATAGGTGTTGGTGCCATGGAAGGTGAAGGGGCCGGGATTGTTGACCGTGATACGCTGGACATGCTCGGCAACCGGCACGGCCTCGCCATGGGCGGGCTGAAAGGTCAGGTCGAATTCCGGGCTCCTCGGCGCGTCGCGGGGCTCGCTCATTTATATTCGATCTCGATGAAGGCCATGGGCTTCTTGCCGCCATTGATCACATTGTGTTCGACCCCGGCATCGCGGCGATAGACATCGCCGACCGGCCTTTTCAGCCGATGTTCGCCGGTCGCGTCCTCGATGAGGAATTCGCATTCGGTCATGGTCACGACGACATAGCCCATGCCATGGACATGTTGGCCGGTAGCCGCCCCCGGCTCGAAGTCCCAGCGCGTCACGCGCACGACCTGATCGTCGACCAAGACGGTTGGAATGGCGGGCGGGCGGGCGGAATAACCGGGCATGGGACTGCTCCTGTTGCGATGCGAAATCACCGACAGGTATCGCACCGCGCAAGGGGCGTCGTAAAGAGTGGCTTGCGCTTTTGCGCCGATGGGCTGGCCGGTCCGCCGGAGGAGGGACTTCCTCCTCCCGCGACCCGCGCTCAGGCCGCACGGCGTTCGTGGCGACCTTCCTCGACTTCCTCGATGATCTTGGCGACGAAGGCATCGAGGTCGTTCGGGCTGCGTGAGGTGATGATGCCCTCATCGGTCACCACGGCCTCGTCGCGCCAGGCAGCGCCGGCATTCATCAGGTCCGTCTTGATCGAGGCATAGGAGGTTGCCTTGCGGCCCTTGAGCGCGCCGGCCTCGACCAGCAGCCACGGTCCGTGGCAGATCGCGGCGACCGGCTTGCCCGACTGGACGAACCTCTTCACCAGTTCAACCGCACCCTTGTCGGCGCGCAGCAGGTCGGGATTGATCTGGCCGCCGGGAATCAACAGCGCGTCGAAATCGTCGACCGACACCTCGCCGACGGTGAGGTCGACATCGACCGCATCGCCCCAATCCTTGTCGATCCAGCTTTTGATCGGCGCCTTCGTCAGTGAGGCGATCTCGACCCTGGCGCCATGGTTCTTCAGATTGTCCAGCGGGTGCCGCAACTCCGAGCGCTCGTAGCCGTCGGTCGCGAGGATGAGGATGCGTGCCGAATTGATGGAGGGCATGGGGATCTCCTTGTCTGTGCGTGGTTGCGCTTGGTGGTGGATAAAAGGCAGAACCCCTGAGCGCGCCGATCGTTCCCGTGAGATTGCGAGAGGGGGTCGAGCGACTACCGCCTGCCGGGCTTCCATGGCAGTCGGGCCAGGCGACCGAAAAAGCGCGAAAATTTAAGCGAGAAGGTCATTGCCGCCCGCGTCCGGCTTTGCTAATCAGGCCACCACCGTCGGCGACCGGATGTCGCCGCGCTGTTGGGGCGTCGCCAAGCGGTAAGGCACCGGTTTTTGGTACCGGCATTCCCAGGTTCGAATCCTGGCGCCCCAGCCACCGCTTATTCTGTCCATACCGAGGACAAGACAGACGCTCCTTCTGGGAACAGGGTCACCAACCCGCGCGCGACCAATCGCGGCTCCTTTTCGCAGCATTTTCCCTATGTGGAAGAGGTGATCGAGCCGGAAAGCCTGATCTGCGGCTGCGGNNCGCATCGGCGAGGATGTCTCCGAGCGGTTGGATGTCGTCGCGGCGCAGTTCCGCGTCATCGTTACTCGCCATCCCAAATATGCCTGCCGAGCCTGCATGCTTGCCGGCATGTGCTGACAGATCCGTTTTGTCGCAGCTGGAATGGGGGAAGGCCGGCGGATTCCTTCCGCCGGCCTTTGTGGTTAACCGGCTCGCAAGGCGCTGCGCAGCACGTCACCGACAACAGCCACCAGCCCCACCTTCTCGTGGGTGTGATCGGCGTGATGGTGATCGACCGCATCGGAATCAGCGATGGAGAGGTCCAAATCGTCGTGGTGCGTATGGTTGCCGGTATCGTGGGACTGCGCGTCGTTCGTGATCTCAGATCCTTGAGAATGCAGGCTGAGCGAGTGGCTACCTGCGGGCACGAAGGTAAAGACGAGCGTGGCAACAATAGCCAGCACGGTCGTCATCACGGCCCCGATTCGTTTCCCGTCGCGAAGAAGCATGCGCAAGCAGATAAACGTTACCGGTTACGAAAACAAGAAAGTGCGTTGAAATATCCCCTCCAGGGGGATAGGAATAGCGACCATGAGAGAGCATCGACACGAATCCCATCCCGACATCGTCAAACGGCTGAAGCGCGCCGAGGGCCACCTGAAGAGCGTGATCGCCATGATCGATGCCGGCAAGCCGTGCCTCGACATCGCCCAGCAGCTTCATGCGGTGGAGAAGGCGGTCGAAAACGCCAAGCGGACACTGATCCAGGATCATCTCGACCACTGCCTTGACGAGACCGTCGGCGCGCTCGACCGCAAGCAGCGCAAATCAATCGACGAGTTCAAGGCGATCACCAAATATCTCTGAAGGAGCCGCCACGCTGGGTGTTCTAGCCAATCGAACCTACCGGCACCTGTTTCTGGCGCAAGTGATCGCGCTGGTTGGGACAGGGCTCGCGACCGTAGCACTCGGATTGCTGGCCTATGAATTGGCTGGAGATCGAGCGGGCGCGGTGCTGGGAACGGCGCTCGCCATCAAGATGATCGCCTATGTCACGGTCGCACCGGTGGCGGGGGCTTTCGCGGAAGTCCTGCCGCGCCGCGCCATGCTGGTTAGCCTCGATCTGGTGCGGGCGGCTGTGGCGCTGTGCCTGCCCTTCGTCACCGAGATCTGGCAGGTCTATGTGCTGATCTTCGTGCTTCAGTCGGCCTCGGCCGCCTTCACGCCGGCCTTCCAGGCAACCATCCCGGACGTCCTGCCCGACGAGAGGGATTACACCCGTGCCCTGTCGCTTTCGAGGCTCGCCTACGATCTCGAGAGTCTTGTCAGTCCGATGCTGGCGGCGGTCCTGCTGACGGTCATTTCGTTCCACTCGCTTTTTGCAGGGACGGTTTTAGGTTTTCTCGTGTCCGCGGCCCTGGTGGTTTCCGTAGTCTTGCCGCGCCATCCTGCGAAGGAGCGCCGGAGCGTCTATGAGCGGACGACCCGCGGCCTTCGCCTCTATCTGGCGACACCGCGACTGCGCGGCCTGCTTGCCCTCTGCCTCACCGTTTCCGCAGCGGGCGCCATGGTCATCGTCAACACCGTCGTGTTCGTCCAGGCGGATCTGGGGCTCTCGCAATCGGATACGGCCCTGGCGCTCGCCGCCTTTGGATGCGGCTCCATGGTCGCGGCACTGTCGCTGCCAAAACTGCTGGACAGCGTTGCAGATCGTCCAGTGATGCTTTCCGGTGCCGCTATCCTGATCGCCGGACTGCTCACGACGGCATTCGTCAGCAACTACGCGACGCTACTGGGGGTATGGCTGCTGATCGGGCTCGGCTATTCGATCGTGCAGACACCCTCCGGTCGATTGCTACGCCGTTCCGCCCATGCCGAGGATCGCCCGGCTCTGTTTGCGGCGCATTTCGCCTTGTCCCATGCGGCTTGGCTAATCACCTATCCACTCGCCGGATGGCTCGGCGCAACCATCGGCTTGTCGTTGACGGCGATGGTTCTTGGCATCGTCGCTGGCCTTGGCTTTATCGCCGCAGTCCGGGTCTGGCAGCCCTCGGACGAGGCGGAAATCGAACACAGCCATGACGATTTGGCAGACAATGATCCCCATCTGATGGAGGGTCATCAGCGCCATGGGCATCGACACAGCCACGCCTTCATGATCGACCGACTGCATCCGGACTGGCCGTGTGAACACTGACCTTGCTGCCTATACCGGCCTGTTTGGTGCAGCGTTTCTCGCGGCCACCATTCTGCCGGCACAGTCCGAGGCCGTGCTTGCCATGATGATCGTCGCGGACCGGTACCCGCTGGTGACGCTGATTGGCGTTGCGAGCCTCGGCAATGTGCTGGNNTGGCAAGCTGGGTTCCAGTCATCGGCGACCCGCTCACCGTTGTCGCGGGCGTGCTGAGGGTACCGTTCCTGACCTTCTTTACGCTTGTCACTATCGCCAAGTCCGGGCGCTATCTGGTACTGGCCTGGCTAACGCTTGAGGTCGTCTGACATGCTGGCCTGGATCATCGACTTAGTGCCATGGTGGCGCTTACGCAGGGAAGGCAGATGACACAGCCGCATATCCTTGTGATCGACCTCACGGCCAGGCGGCGAAGCTCGTGTCGCGTGGGCGGTTGCGGTCGGTCAGGCCTTCGCGGTGGGCGCGCGGCGAAATGCCGGCGAGACGTTTGAAGAAGCGGCTGAAATAGGCGGCGTCCTTGAAGCCAAGAATTGCCGCGATTTCGCCGATCTGCAGCGTCGAACTGTCGAGCAGCGAAGCCGCCTCGGTCATGATGCGGGCATGGATCAGGTCCTGCGGGGTTCGGCCGGCGGCGCGGCGGATCGCGCTGTTCAGCCGGTCGGCGGGGATGTCGAGCGCCGCCGCATAATCGCCGACCGTCCAGTGATCGCGCACATGCAGTTCCATCAGGTGCACGAAACCGCGCACGATCGTGCGCGGCGAGGGTTTCGGCTGACGCGTTTCGGTGTTGGCGAGCCGCCAGATCGCGATCACCAGGAGCGCCAGATGATGCCGGATCACCTCCTGGGAGCCGGGTCCGTTCTCCTTCAATTCCTCCTCGAGGGTGCCGACGGCGCCGCAAAGGCGCCGCGCGTCGTCGGACGATATGCGGGCGCCGAGGATTGGTTGGGCAAGCGTGTTGCGCACCTCGGCAAAGATGGCGCCGGCCGGCATGGCCGGACCGAGTTCCAGTTCCGGGATCGCCAGTGTCGCGCCTTCCGCACCGGCCTCGATGAGGACCGAGCCCTTTTCGCCCGAGGGTGTCCATAGGATCGTCGGCGCCGTGAGCGATACTTCGGTGCCGCTGATGGCGATCCGGCCTGAGCCGGACAAAAGGATGATCAGCCGGTTCCTTGCGCCGCGAAAGGTCCAGCCGAGCGGCGAGAGCGAGACCTCGAACAGGCGCGCCTCCGTGGGACCTGAGATTGGTGCTGCGCTGCGATGTCGAGGGGCGAAAAGACTGGAACTGGGCATGGCGTCTCCGGATATCCGTCAAAAGTACAAATAAGTCCTGCAAAAGTCTATTTCGAAGCTGCGGTGGCGGGGCTAGTCTGATCATCGTCAAGATACTGCAGCTGGGCCGGAGGAGACGGGACCGCCGCAGCAACAAGACGGGAACGCCTGTGGAGGCAGGCCATTTGGGAGGAATATCCATGACACTGTTTCAACGCAGACAGATGCTCGGCGTCATTGCCGGTACGGCCGCGATGTTGGCAAGCGGGGTCGCAAGCGGCGCGTTCGCCGAAGAGCGCACCTCGGTAAAGATCGGTTATGCGCTGTCGCTGACCGGCCCGAACGCCGGCGGCACGGGCATCACCACGCTTCCGAACTATCAGCTCTGGGTCAAGGAAGTGAACGCGGCCGGCGGGCTTGAAATGCCGGACGGCAAGCGCCTGCCGATCGAGGTCGTCGAATATGACGACCGGTCCTCGGCCGAAGAACTGGTCCGCGCACTGCAGCGTCTCGCCACCCAGGACAATGTCGATTTCATCCTTCCGCCGTGGAGCACCGGCTATAACCTCGCCGCCGCACCGCTCTTCGATCGCTACGGCTATCCGCATCTCGCCGCCACCTCGGTGACCGACAAGGCGCCGGACTTCGTCAAGCGCTGGCAGAAGAGCTTCTGGCTGCTCGGCGGCGGTCATGACTATACCGGCGCGCTGGCCAAGGTGCTGACCGACGCCGCCGACAAGGGGACGATCAACAAGAAGGTGGCGATGATTTCGATCGCCGACGGCTTCGGCATCGATCTCGTCACCGCTGCGCGGCCGTCCTTCAAGGAGGCCGGTATCGAGGTGGTCTATGACAAGACCTATCCGGTCGGCACCACCGATTTTTCGCCAATGATCAACGAGGCGAAGGCCAGCGGCGCCGACACGTTCGTCGCCTTCTCCTATCCGCCGGAGACCTTTGCGCTCACCCAGCAGGCCCAGGTCGCCGACTTCAACCCGAAGGTGCTCTATTTCGGCGTCGGAACGGCTTTCCCGGTCTATGCCGCAAACAACGGCGATGCGATCACCGGCGTGATGGGCATCGGCGGCATCGACGGCACCAGCGAGAAGATCGCCGACTACCGCAAGCGTCACGAGGCGGCCACCGGCAAGGCCCCGGACTATTGGGCGAGCGTCATCACCTATGCCTCCCTCGAGATTCTGCAGGAGGCGATCAAGCGCAAGGGCCTCGACCGCGAGGCGGTCTCGGCCGAGATCGCATCGGGTAGCTTCGAGACCGTGCTCGGCGAAACGAAGCTCGAGGACAACCAGTTGCGCGATCTGTGGTGGGCCGGCCAGTGGCAGAACGGCCAGTTCGTGGCGATCGCCCCCGGTGATCGCACCGGTGCCAGCCAGCCGGTCATTCCGCGTCCGGCCTGGAAGAAATAGCCAGGCCACGACGCCGGAATGCCATGGCATGGCTGGTCAATCCCTCTCCCCGCCGGTCGGGGAGAGGGTAGTCACAATCATTCGACCCCGCAACGAGCCTGGCTCGACAGCCGGCGCCCCTTGAAAGGCTGTCCGAAGCTGGGCCAGAACGCAGGAGCAGCACATGCTCGTCACCACCATCGTCTCCGGCCTTGTGCTCGGGGGGACCTATGCGCTGATCGCCATGGGGCTGACGCTTCAATACGGCATCGCCCGGATCATGAACCTCGCCTATGGCGAGACGATCATCGCCGCCGCCTTTCTCGCCTATGTGCTGTTCGGCCAGTGGGGCATCAATCCGGTGCTCGGGCTGCTGGTCGCCGGGCCGATCGGCTTCGTCTTCGGCTACCTGGTCTACGCCCTGATGCTGCGGCCGCTGGTGGCCCGCGCCGGCAGTCGCGAAAGCCTGGAGATCGATTCCATTCTCGCCACCTTCGGCCTGCTTTTTGTCATCCAGGGCGTCATGCTGGTGGTGTTTGGCTCGAACTACACCAGCTACAACTATCTCAATGTCGGCATCAACGTGTTCGGCGCAGTGATCGCCGCCAACCGGCTGCTGGCGCTCGGTCTCGCCGTCGTGCTGGGGGGCGGACTCTATCTGCTACTCACCCGCACGCTGTGGGGCACGGCGCTGCGCGCCGTCGCCGTATCACCGACATCCGCGCCCCTGGTCGGCATCGATGTCGACCGCGCTGCCCGCTTTGCCTTCGCCCTCGGCTGTGGACTGGCGGCTGCCGGCGGCGTGGTGATCTCGACCTACCAGACCTTCACCGCCACGGCCGGCGTCGTCTTCACCATGAAGGCCCTGGTGGTCGTCATCATGGGCGGTGTCGGGAATATCCTCGGTGCCCTGTCCGCCGGCCTGATCCTCGGCCTCGTCGAGACCTTCGTCGCAACCTATCTCGATCCCGGCATGACGCTCGCGGCCACCTATGCCATCTTCCTGTCGGTGCTGCTCTGGCGCCCGGCCGGCCTGTTCGGGAGGTCGTCGCGATGACCCTGCGCTCCATTGGCTTTGCCGCTTTCTTCCTGGCGCTTCTCGCAATCCTCGCCTGCCTGCCCCTCTATGCCGGGGAATATACGGTGACATTGATGATCGGCATGACCGGCTATGTCGTGCTCGCTACCGCCTGGGGCCTGTTTTCCGGTCCGACCCGTTATGTGTCGCTCGCCACCGTCGCCTTCTTCGGCATTGGCGCCTATACGGTCGGTGTGCTGAGCGAGACCTTGCCCTATGCGCTGGTGCTGCTGGTCGCGGCGCTGGTCGGTCTCGTCATCGCGCTGCTGGTCGGGCTTGCAACGCTCCGGCTCGCGGGCGTCTATTTCGTCATCTTCACCTTCGGCCTGGCCGAACTCGTGCGCCAGTTGGTCACCTGGTACGAGGTCAACATCACCGGAACGCTCGGCCGCTACATCTTCCTGCCGGTGACGCCCGAGGGCATCTATTGGCAATTGCTGGCGCTGGCCGCGGCGACCTTGCTGTTCTCGTGGGCCATCGGCCGCAGTCGTTTCGGACTCGCACTCAAGGCGATCGGCGATGATGAGGTGGTGGCGAGCCATTGCGGAATCAACATCGCCGGGGTCAAGCTCGCGCTCTTTTCGATCAGCGCGGTGATTATCACCCTGGTCGGGGCTATTCAGGCGCCGCGCTGGACCTATATCGAGCCGAGCATGGTGTTCAATCCGACGATTTCCTTTCTCGCCCTGATCATGGCGCTGCTCGGCGGTGCCGATCGGCTGTGGGGGCCGCTTCTCGGCGCCATCCCGCTCTTCCTGCTGTTCGAGTGGCTGTCGGCCAATTTCCCCAATCACTATCCGATCATCCTCGGCCTGATCTTCATTACCATTGTCTTCGTCCTGCCGAAGGGCGTGCTCTCGGCGGCCGAAAAGGTCTTTGCCGCGAGGCCTGCCGCCCGGGCGAATTCGAACGCGGAGGCAGCGCGATGACCGAGATCCTCGCGCTCTCCGGCATCAGCAAGCGCTTCGGCGGGTTGACGGCCGTCAACGATCTCAGCTTCTCGCTGAACCCCGGCGAGGTGGTCGGGCTGCTGGGGCCGAACGGCTCCGGCAAGACCACGGTGATGAACATGGTCTCCGGCTTCCTCGCCCCGACGGAGGGCAAGATCGCCTTCAAGGGCGAGGTGATTTCCGGACTTCCGTCGCATCGCATCGCGCCCAAGGGCGTGGCGCGCACCTTCCAGCTGGTGCGCGCGCTGCCGTCGCTGACTGTCGCCGAGAACGTCGTGACCGCGCTCGCCTTCGGCCGCCACAAGCTCTGGGGCACCGCGGCACGCGAACGGGCATTGCACCATCTGGAGGAAGTTGGCCTTGCCGGCCGCGCCGACGAGAAGGCCTCGGCGCTCACCTATATCGACCAGAAGCGGATGGAGCTGGCCAGGGCGCTTGCCGCCGAGCCGGAGCTCCTGCTCCTCGACGAATGGTTGGCGGGTCTCAATCCGACCGAACTCCTGACTGGCATCGATCTTATCCGCTCGCTCGAAAAGCGCGGCATGACGATCCTGCTGGTCGAGCATGTCATGGACGCGATCCGCGCTCTGTGCGGCCGCTGCATTGTCATGAATGCCGGACGCAAGATCGCCGACGGGCCGACCGCGGACGCGCTTCGCGACCCGGAGGTCGTGCGGGCCTATCTCGGAGACGACCATGCTTGAGATCCGCAATCTGTCGCTGCATTACGGTCAGCACCTGGCGCTTGACGACATCTCTCTTTCGGTTGGCCAGGGAGAAACCGTGGTCGTGCTGGGCGCCAATGGTGCTGGAAAATCCTCGCTGCTCAAGGCCGCCGCCGGACTGGTGCGGCCCGACGTCGGCAGTGAGATCCACTTTGCCGGACGCGACATCGTCCGTATGGCGCCCCATCTGGTGCTCGAGGCCGGCATTGCGCTGGTGCCGGAGGGGCGTGGTGTCTTCGGCGACCTGACGGTGGCCGAGAATCTGGCGCTCGGCGCTTATGCCAGACGGGCGCGGGCGAGCGAGGCGCAAAGCCGCGAGCTCGTCTACTCGCTCTTCCCCAAGCTCGCCGAACGACGCGGCCAGTTCGTCAACACCATGTCTGGGGGCGAACAGCAGATGGTGGCGATTGCCCGGGCGCTGATGTCCAAGCCTGATCTGCTGATGCTCGACGAGCCGAGCCTCGGACTGGCGCCGGTGGTGGTCGGCGAGCTTTTTTCAGCGCTCAGGCGGGTCAGGCAGAGCGGCCTGGCTCTGCTGATCGTCGAACAGAATGTCAAGATGAGCCTGTCGATCGCCGATCGCGGCTACTTGATGGAAGCAGGACGGGTCGTCGGCGAAGACAGCGCTGCCGGCCTGATGAATGACGAAGCGGTCAAGCGGGCCTTCCTCGGCGCCGCGGCCTGATGCAAGAACGGAGCAGAACATGACCATCCTCGGACTGAAGATCAACAATCTCGACCAGGCCGCCTCCGACGGGCGGACCTTCACCCGCATCAATCCGATCTCCGGAGAGGTTGCCTCCGAAGTGGCGGGCGTCGCGCCCGGGGGCGCCCGCCCCGCCGGGGGGGGGGNNGGCCGCCTCGCTGGAGGACGCCCGCCAGGCGGTGAATGCCGCCGCCAAGGCATTTCCGGCCTGGGCTGCAACCGGCCCCGGCCTGCGGCGCAAGATCCTTCTGGCCGCAGCCGACAAGCTTCAGGCGCGGGCCGATGATTTTGTCAAGGCGATGGCCGAAGAGACCGGGGCGACCGCCGGTTGGGCAGGGTTCAACGTCCACCTGGCGTCCAACATGTTGCGCGAGGCGGCAGCGATGACCACGCAGATTACCGGGGAGATCATTCCCTCGGATCGTCCCGGCTCGCTCTCGATGGGCATGCGGCAGCCGGCGGGTGTCGTCCTCTCCATCGCTCCGTGGAATGCGCCGGTGATCCTCGGTGTACGCTCGCTCGCCATGCCGTTGGCCTGTGGCAATACCGTCGTGATGAAGACGTCGGAGATCTGCCCGCGGACGCATCGGCTGATCGTCGACAGCCTGCATGAGGCGGGCCTGCCTGAGGGTGTTCTCAATGCGGTCTCCAATGCGCCGGAAGACGCGGCGGCGATCGTCGAGACGATGATCGCCCATCCCGCGGTCCGCCGGATCAACTTTACCGGGTCGACGCGCGTCGGGCGTATCATCGCCGAGACGGCCGGGCGCTTTCTGAAGCCCGCCCTGCTCGAACTCGGCGGCAAGGCGCCCTTTGTCGTGCTCGATGATGCCGACATTGAACAGGCCGTCGCCGCGGCCGCCTTCGGTGCCTACATGAACCAGGGCCAGATCTGCATGTCGACGGAACGGATCGTCGTCGACGAAAAGATCGCCGACCAATTTGTGGAGGCACTTGCCGCCAAGGCCAAGACGCTGGCTGCCGGAGATCCCCGCCACGGCAATACGCCTTTGGGCTCGGTGGTCGATGCCCATGCGGCAGGGNNCTATGGCGAGGAGAGCTTCGGTCCGGTCGTCGCGGTCATGCGGGTCGGATCGGTCGATGAGGCCGTGCGCGTGGCTAACGACACCGAGTACGGCCTGTCGGCGGCGGTCTTCGGTCGGGACGTCAATCGTGCCATGCAGGTCGCGCGACGGATCGAATCCGGCATCTGCCATATCAACGGTCCGACCGTGCATGATGAGGCGCAGATGCCCTTCGGTGGTGTCAAGCAATCCGGCTACGGCCGCTTCGGCGGCAAGGCGGGGATCGCGGAATTCACCGAACTGCGCTGGATCACCGTGCAGGGCGGACCGATCCATTACCCGATCTGACACCGCTTAGAACGCCGGCCATTCCGCGCCGGCAGTTCGACAGGAAATGATGTGCAATGCGGCGGGGGTTCCGAAAATCGGCGCCCCCGCAGCAGTTCTTGCCATGGCTTGGGCGCCAAACCATTCATCCGCTTGAGTGTCACCAGTGTTCACCCGCTCTGGCATGTTTGCCTGGAGGCGGTTAGAAAGGAGCAAAAATCCAGAGGAATGCTGATCATGGCAAATGCTGTCGACGTGGGCGAGGATGAGAAAGAGCGTGCGCCGCGCAGCCAGACACTGGTGCGGGGGCTCGAGATCCTCGATGCGGTGGCCGACCAGCCGCGTACCATTGCCGAAATCGCCGCCATGACCGGATTAACCTACAGCACGGTGCATCGCATCGTTTCGGTGCTGCTGGAGCGGCGTTTTCTGAAAGCCGAGAACCCGCGTGAATTTTCCCTTGGACCACGCCTGATCGAGCTCGGCTTTGCCGCCTATTCCCGGACCGATCTGGTGCGCGTGGCGCGCCCCCGGCTCGAGCATCTGGCGCGTGAGACGCGCGACACGGTTCATCTGGCGCAGCTTGACGGTTGGGAAGTGGCCTATCTCGACAAGTTGCGGGGTGCCCGTCCCGTCGAGGTCAGCTCGCGGATCGGTGGGCGCAAGCCGGTGATCTCCACCGGTGTCGGCAAGGCGCTGATACTCGACGAGTCTGAGGCAGCACTGTCGAGGCTCTACCAGAGAGACCACCACCTTCTGCCCGGCGACATGACGGAGGCCGACTGGCTGAAGCTGATGGCGACCTATCGCGCGGGGGGGTATTCCTATGACCTCGGCGAGGATGAACCGTCCATTCGCTGCGTGGCGGCCCCGATCCGTGACGCCACTGGACGGATCATTGCCGCGATCTCGGTTTCCTCGACGCTCGAATACATGTCGCCTGAGCGGATGCGCGATCTGGTGCCGGAAGTGCAGCGCGTGGCCCGTGCCATCTCGGCCGAACTCGGCGCGCGGCCACGCTGAGCCGCCCGCCGATTCCAATTGGTCTCCGCCCCGCAAGTGGGGGAGGGTTCAGAGAACCTTGCCCGGATTGAGGATGCCCTTGGGATCAAGGCTCCTCTTCAGATGGCGCAGCATGGCCAGTTCGCTTTCCGAGCGGCTATAGGCGAGCCAGGGCTTCTTGTGCAGCCCGATCCCGTGCTCCGCCGAAACCGAACCACCATAGTTCCGGATGATCTCGTAGACCGTTCTCTCGATGCCGTGACCGGTGGGGTCGACATCGGTGATCGGGCCGGCGACCAGGTGAATATTGCTGTCGCCGGCATGGCCGAAGAAGATGACCTGGAGCGTGGGGTAGGCTGCTTCCAGTGCGGCGCGGATTTCGTCCACGCAGTCGCCGATGCGTGCGAGCGGCACGGAGACATCGAAATTGATGGTTGGCGCACGTCGGGACAGGATCTCGGCGACGCCGTCTCGCAGCGACCAGAAGGCCTCGACCTCCCTCTGTGACTGCGCCACGGCTGCATCGACCACGAGTTCAGCTTCGAAGGCCGTTTCCAGCATGGCCTCGAAAGCCGGGCGTTCGGCATCCGCATCGGCCCCCTGCATTTCGATCAGCGCATAGACGGCATGATCGGGCGCGACGGGCGCGCGTTGACCCGTTTCGGCCAGGACGGCGCGATAGTAGTCGTTCCACATCAGCTC
>DBUL01000203.1 GCA_002307905.1 Rhizobiaceae bacterium UBA1291 | reverse complement strand
ATCCGCGTCGGCGGCATGGCCGAAATCTCGGGGTATACCAATGATCTCGCTGAGGCCCGCCGCCGAACCCTGGAGCATTCGGTGACCGACCTTTTCCCAGGCGGCGACGTCTCCAAGGCCTCCTTCTGGTCGGGATTGCGGCCCATGACGCCCGATGGCACGCCGGTCATCGGCCCGACCAGCATCGCCGGCCTCTTCCTCAACACCGGTCACGGCACGCTCGGCTGGACCATGAGTTCAGGCTCTGCCCGCATTGTCGCGGACCTCGTCAGCGGGCGGTCGCCGGAGATCGACGCAACGGATCTGGCGATCGGGCGCTACGGTTGACCCGCTTCGGCCTGAGCTTATTATCGCAAGGGAGCGTCGCTTGGAACGCGCAGGGCACCGGACAGCACGCGCCGGCCAATGGTCGAGTTCAGCCGGTTTCGGCGGTCTCGGGCCTCTGATTGATATCCTGCAACAGTCTGTCGTAGCGCTTCACTTCCGTCAGGACCTCGTTGAGACGCTCGATGCCCCGGGCCTGGAGGACCTGCTTGAGCTTGAGGAAAACCTCGGCCGTGGCCAAGGTGTCGCCCATCGCCGTATGGCGCTGGCTCGCGGGAAGATCGACCCCGAGCCGGATTACGAGATCGTCGAGCGTATGGGTCTCGGTGAGACCGAAGACAGCCGCGGAGAGCAAGACCGTGTCGAGGATCGGATTGACAAACCGTATGCCGAGCTCGGCTTCCCGGCGCCACAGGAAGGTCATGTCAAACGGCGCGTTGTGGGCAACGATCACAGCACCGCTGGCAAAGGTGTGAAATCGCTCGACCGCTTCCTGAACGCTGATGGCGTCGGCGACCATGGCATCGGTCACGCCATGAATGGCCGAGGACGCGCGCGGGATTGAGCGTCCGGGGTTGACGAGCAGATCAAGGGTCTCGCCAGGCACGCGTTTGCCGTTGACGATCCGCACGGCTGCAATCTGGACGATCTCATCGTCGCGCTCCGGGAAAAGGCCGGTCGTCTCGGTATCGAAGACCACATAGGCCAGATCGTCGAGGCGTGATTCGGCCATCCGTTCCGACTGGGCGCGCGACAGCAGGTCGAAATCATAGACCACCGAGAAAGCCGTGTCGGCAGGGGCTGCGTCGAGTTGCTGGATGGGCCGCAGAAAGACGCCGACCGAGGCAGTTCCCTCATCCCCCTCGTGCACAAGCGCTGTTGCGTGCGCAGCAAGGATCGCATTTGCCGAGAGCCCGCCCGGATTGCCGTCCATCGGTTCGGCCAGCCAGAGCTTCAGTTCGCTCTCGGTCAGCGCCCGACCCCGCCAGCCAAGACGGATCTCGGCCGCATCGCCAGTCTCGCGGATCGTCAGTTGAAGATCCGCCGCATCGGTTCCGGTCCCCACTCTCTGCGCCACATGGCCAAGCAGCGAGACGATGTCGAAGGCATTGCAGCGGATCGCAAGCGCGCTCGCGTCAACATCGAGGGGGATGCTCTCAGACGCCAGCAGCCTCTGAAGGCTCGCCGCCAGTTCCCGGGCATCGACCGGCGCCATCGGCCAGCCGTCGGCACGACAGCCCTCGAAGCGGGTCGCGAGATCGCCAAGGATCGCGTCGAGCTGCTCTACTTCATCCTTCACCGCCGCCAGCGAGAGCGTCCCCTCCCGCTCTTCATCCTTTCCAATGCGCGCTGCAAGCGCGCCGACGGTCGGACGAACGCGCTCGAAGATCTCGCTCAGCAGAACGTCACGCCGCGCATAGGCTTCGACCTCCCCCGTCACGTCGCGCAGCGTCATGACATAAGCCGCGCCATCCCCGCCATTGTCGCGGGCAAGCCGCATCCGCCCGGCCAGACGCTTGGAGCCACAGGGGCTGTTGCAGACGAATTCAACGATGGAACCAGGAAGGGCCGACTCGAGCAGGCGTTGATGCACCTGGCGGATTGCGCCATCGTTCAGATAGTCGAACAGGTTCTTTCCAAGACAGACGGGGGATTTCTGCCCCGACAGCATGCGATGGGCTACGCTGTTATAGAAGACGATATGATGCCGGCCGGTGCACAACAGCACGGCGGGCGGCACATCGGATAGAAGGTGTTCGAGCTTGTTCTTGTCCGATGCAAGTCGGGCCGTCTCCCGCGCCACGGTCTCGGCGAGTGAATTGCGGCTTTTCGAAAGCGTCGCCGTAGCCGAGGCCGCAGCCTCGGCCAGATCACCCAGATAGCGTGCCTGAGCCGCATCGATATCCTCCGCAACATCCGCATGCGTCCGCACACGCAGGGCCGAGGCCAGTTGCTCCATGGGACGCGCCAG
The DNA here is from genome assembly GCA_002307905.1 of Rhizobiaceae bacterium UBA1291. Lineage (GTDB taxonomy): Bacteria > Pseudomonadota > Alphaproteobacteria > Rhizobiales > Rhizobiaceae > Allorhizobium. Next base: position 12,580 of record DBUL01000203.1, on the reverse strand, counting down.
ATGGGTATCGAACAGGAACCACACGCCGGCAACGAGCGCGAGGATGCCAAATCCGGCAGCCACAGCGCCCTGGACAAAGGCATTCAGCATGTCGGGGCTGCCTTGCCTATGGTATCCGAACCACAGGCCCATCCCGAGCGCCACGATCGACCCGAGGGCAATCGCGACGAAGAAGAGAAGAATGCGGCCCCGCAGTCCTATTCTCATAATCACTGCCGTATCAACTCCCTTTGCAGGCGATCTCGAGCAGCCGATCGCCAGGTGGCAGGTCCGTCCAGGTCGCTCCGGTGATCGTGCCATCCTCGGCAACCTTGACATCCTTGCCCATGAGGTCCGCGCGCCGTCCTGCGGCACAATCAAACAGGACCTTGACCCGCGCCGTCCGTTGCCAGCGGGCCGCCAGCACAAGATCGACGATCACCTGATCGGGCAAGTTGGGATGGCGTTGCACCGTTCTCGTGTCGACAGCGGTGTATCGGGTCACCACCGACTGATAGTAGGACCACGGCCTCAAGAAGGAGCGCTGCTCGTTGTTCCAGGCCACAATCACCCCGGTCGGTTGCGTTGCCACATTGCGTTCGAACCAGCTGTACTCGCTCCAGATCGCAAAGCTGAGCATGCCGAGACCCGCCGCTGCGGGCACGATCCATTTCGGCAGGAAGCCACGGCTGATCCATCGCAACCCCATTGCAATACCGGCCACGGCAACACCTGCCACGACAGCCGCAATCAACTCGAAAAACATTACATATAATCCTCTATGCGGGCGCTCTTCCGCTGTTGGCGAGCGCCGATTGCATTGTCCTGACAACGACGAACGCATCCCGCAAATGGGACCGCTCGAAATCTCCGTAATCGTAAGGGGCGAGATAATTGTCCGGCTTGAGCCCCGCCTTGACCTGATTCTTCTGGTTGCGCAGTCGCATCTCGGCAATCAGATCATAGGCCGCGATCAGGTCGCGCGCACCAGCGCTGGAGATGACGCCGCTCGCCTCGGCCGCAAGCAGTCTGGCGCGCGTGTTGACCGGCGCCAGCCGCCCCATCAGGCTGTAGACGCGCCCCAGATCGACCACCGGTACGACCCCGTTGTGTTTCATGTCGATATGGTTGCGATGCTCTCCACTGCGGATCGTCGCGAAGCCGCGCAGGAGGCCGAGCGGCGGCGCATGCTTGAGCGAATTGCTGACCATATGGGCCACGAAAATCGAATTGCGGCTGGCCCTTTCGAGCACCTCCGCCTGCAAGTCGTGGAACAGCGCTCCCGTCCCGGCAATCGGCCTGAGGTCGAACATGACGCTGGCGAGCATCTGCGCCATCGGTTCCGGGGCTGTGACCCAGTCGTGGAAATAGCCACGCCATACATGGACCGGCTGGCACCAGCGCGGATTGGTCGCCATCATGTCGCCGGGGCAATAGATATACCCACAGGCATCGAGACCATCACTGACCCGGCGCGCAAGCTGTTCGAACCATGGCCTCTGACTCTCGACGAANNCGAAGCTGTCATCGATGAAGATACAATTGTCCTGGTCGCTGACGCCCGTCTGCTCCTGCCGCCCCTGGCTGCCGCAGGCAAGCCAGAGATAGGGCACCGGCGGCGGACCGAGTTCGCCCTCGGCGAGCACGATCAGTCGGCGGGTCACCGCATCCGCTACATCGGTGATCAGGCGTGTCACCACCTCATGCGCCTGGTTGCCGGCGACCAACTGCACCAGCAATTGCGGAATGCGGGCAGTGATCTGCCGCAGTTCGGACACGTGTTCGGCGGCGGCGATCTCGCCGATCATCAGAGCCGAGCTGGTCGCCTGAAAGCGCGTCAGGTCCGTCTGGGTGACGATCCCGACCAGACGGTCGCCGTCAACCACCGGTAGGTGCCCGACGCCATGCTCCAGCATGAAATTGAGCACATCCGAACCGAGCGCATCTTCTGTCAGCCCGAGTGGCTCTCTCGTCATGACCGTCGAGACCGGTGTCGTGGCCGGATCAAGCCCTTCGGCAACAACCCGGGACGCGAGATCGCGGGTGGTGATGAGGCCGACAAAACGTTCCTTCTCCACCACTCCGAGGCTCGAAACCTTCCGGTCGCGCATGAGCTCGGCGGCTTGACGGACCTTGTCATCAGGCGCGCAGACGAAGGCGGGCTTCGACATCAGGTCGCCGATCTTGCGCAGCGACATTTCCGAGCGCCGGATATCGGTGACGCGGCCGCGCGTGAAGAAGCGGGCATAGACCGGTTGCTCGCTCACCAGGCGCTTGAATTCGTGCGCTGGCAGCATCAGCAGAAGAAGGTCTGTCAGCGCCCGTGCGCTGGTCACGGCGAGTCCATCGACCATCAGGCCACGCTCGCCGAAGGAATTGCGGGGGGAGAGCTGCGAGATGACGGTACCGGAGGAGTCTCTCACCTCCACACTACCGTCCATAATCAGGAAAAGGCCCGGCAGGTGATCGCCATGGCCATAGACGTCGGCACCGGCCATCAGTTTCATGCAGCTAAAGGATTCGGCGACACGCTCCAGTTCTGCACGCGGCAGGCTGTCATAGGGATGAACGGTCTCGAGAAACTTCAGGATATCGGAGGTGGCTGCAGCCATCATGACCCCAACGGACCGCTTGTGCGGTCGAAATATGGTTGAGGAAAGTGAACGGGCGGCTTTCGCCGCCCGCTCATGTGTCTGTGCGTTCTCAGTGAGCGACTGCCCCAGCCGCGCCACGCGGCACGCGGATCGATTCCACCAGTTCCTGTACGTGGGCCGGCGGCGGTGCGGTCACCATCGACACGATGTAGGCTGCCGCAAAGTTCAGCAGTGCACCGATCGGACCGAAGGCTGCCGGCGGGATGCCGAACAGGTAGTTGGCGGGAACGTTCTCCAGCATGTTCGTGCCGGGGATGAAGAACCAGCCGAGATAGGTGAAGAGGTAGAGGCAGGTCACGATCAGACCGACGAGCATGCCGACGGTCGCACCGGTCGAATTGACGCGCTTCGAGAAGATGCCCATCATCAGGACCGGGAAGATGCTGGCTGCAGCAAGGCCGAAGGCCAGTGCCACGGTCTGGGCAGCAAAGCCCGGTGGGTTGAGGCCCAGGATGGTAGCGACCAGGATCGCGCCAGCCATGGAGATACGAGCAACAAGAAGCTCGTTCTTTTCCGAGATCCCCGGAACGAGCCAGTCCTTGATCAAGTCGTGGCTGATCGACGACGAGATGGCCAGAAGAAGACCGGCTGCCGTTGAAAGAGCCGCGGCAAGACCGCCAGCTGCGATGAGGCCGATAACCCAGCCCGGAAGCTGCGCGATTTCCGGGTTAGCAAGAACCAGGATGTCGTTGTTGATCGTCAGCTCATTGCCAGTCCAGCCACGCTGCGTTGCGGTTTCAGTGAAGCCTGCAGCCGCGTCGTTGTAGTACTGGATGCGACCGTCGCCGTTCTTGTCTTCGAACTTCAGCAGACCGGTGACTTCCCAGGTCCTCATCCAGTCGGGGCGTTCTTCATAGAGGACAGCCTCAGCCTGCGGACCATTGGGGAAGATGGTGTCGATGATGTTCAGGCGTGCCATGGCACCGACAGCCGGAGCCGTCAGGTAGAGCAGCGCGATGAAGACCAGCGCCCAGCCCGCCGACCAACGTGCGTCGGAGACCTTGGGAACGGTGAAGAAGCGGATGATGACGTGCGGCAGACCCGCGGTACCGATCATCAGCGACAGGGTGAACAGGNNTTGAAGCCAAGGTCGGTAACGACCTGGTCAAGCTTCACCAACAGCGGCAGGCCCGATTCCGTATGCGTCGAGAACAGGCCGAGCCACGGCAGCGGATTGCCGGTCAGCTGCATCGAGATGAAGACCGCCGGGATCGTGTAGGCGATGATCAGAACCACATACTGGGCAACCTGCGTGTAGGTGATGCCCTTCATGCCGCCGAGAACCGCATAGGCGAAGACGACTGCCGACGCGATCCACAGACCGGTCGAGACTTCGACTTCAAGGAAGCGCGAGAATGCAACGCCCGCACCGGTCATCTGGCCGATAACGTAGGTGACCGAGATGATGATCAGGCAGATGACCGCGACAAGGCGCGCGCCCTGGCTGTAGAAGCGGTCGCCGATGAACTGCGGCACGGTATATTTACCGAACTTGCGCAGGTAAGGCGCGAGCAGCAGCGCGAGCAGCACGTAGCCGCCGGTCCAGCCCATGAGGTAGGTGGAGTTTGCATAGCCAACGCCGGCGATCAGGCCGGCCATGGAGATGAACGAAGCCGCAGACATCCAGTCCGCAGCGGTCGCCATGCCGTTCAGCACGGGATGAACGCCGCGGTTGGCGGCGTAGAATTCAGCGGTGGAACCGGCTCGGCTCCAGATTGCAATACCGATGTAGACCGCGAACGACGCGCCCACGATCAGCAGATTAAGGGTATACTGGTCCATATGAAATGTCCGCCTTACTGCTCGTCGACGCCGAATTCGCGGTCGATCTTGTTCATGTACATCGCGTAATAGAAAATCAGCGCGATAAAGACGATGATCGAACCTTGCTGGGCGAACCAGAAACCAAGGTCAGTGCCACCGACAGGAATGCCGGAAAGCATGGGACGCAGCAGAATGCCGAATCCGTAAGATACGATCGCCCAGATGGCCAAACATATGTAGATAATGCGAATATTTGCTGCCCAATAGGCATTGGACGACTTGTCCGTCATGAGTGGTTCTCCCTCTCTCGTTTCAGGCATCAAAGGACGCCCGAACTCCTCAGCTACGCCCAAATTCCGGCGCGACATCGATCGGCCGCACATTGCCGCCGATCTTGGACCGCTCACCAGTAATTCAGATTCCTCCACGTAGTGCGAGCAGACTAGACGCGGCATTGAAAGTGCCAAGCCCACGATTGGTCGTAAGACCAAAGTCTTAGCCAGAAACGCCAAGCTCCTGCCCGACGCTCAATTGAGGGCAACGGTAGCGCCCCATCTTTCCGTGATTGGTCGCAAGACCTGCTCGCCAGGGCCTTTGTGCGGAGCCCTCTGAGCGTCAGCGAGGCCAAGCAGAACCGATCGTGTGCCTCGGGTGGCAAGAGGCCCGAACCGGAGCTCGCGGCACGCCACCATTGTCAGTCGACGAGAATCGCGGTTACCTGAATATTCATCGATACGCCGATCGAAGAATGTGCCACTCCGAGTCGGAACACCTGCACAGCAAAACCATGAACGGCAAAATCAAGAGCTCCATCGGCATCGGTTCGACCTGCGGACAGGCGGCATGGGCCCGACGTGCCTGGCGACGCAGATCGAAGCACTGCTGACACACCAGAGGATGGGAGAGACTTCGCGTGATCGAGACGTTTGAACAAGCAGCACTGGCCGCCGGCCGGGCCATCCTCGAGGTCTACAAGACGGGCCCCCATGTGACGCTGAAATCGGACGCATCGCCGGTGACCGAAGCCGACGAGCGTGCCGAGGCAGTGATTCTCTCCGTTCTCGCCGAAGCTCTGCCGAGCGTCCCGGTCGTCGCCGAGGAGGCTGTCGCGGCCGGGAAGGTTCCCAACGTCGAGGGTCGCAGCTTCATTCTCGTCGACCCTCTCGACGGCACGAAGGAATTCATCAGCCGCCGGCCGGAATTCACTGTCAACATCGCACGGATCGAGAACGGCAATCCGGTGGCTGGCGTCGTCTACGCGCCCGCGCTGGGTGTGGCCTATGTAGGTTCAGGGACCGGCGCCTGGAAACTGACGGTCAATCCGGATTTCACCGTCGCTGACCGGAAGCCTATCGCTGTCCGCCTCCGCCGCGAGCCGCCGGTGGCCCTGGCCAGCCGAGTCCACAACACCGCCGAAACGGAAGAATTCCTGAGGGCGAAGGGCATCACCGAATACAGGTCTATCGGATCGTCGCTGAAGTTCTGCCTTCTGGCCGAAGGCGAGGCGGACGTCTATCCCCGCTTCAGCCGGACCATGGAATGGGATACAGCGGCAGGCGACGCCATATTGCGTGCTGCCGGGGGCGCAACCTTGTGCCTGGACGGCAAACCGCTCTCCTATGGCAAGACAATGCAGGCCGGCGACACGGATTTCGCCAACCCATTTTTCATCGCCTGGGGCGCAGGCGCAAAGGAACCGCACGCCTAGACCCGGCCTCAGCCCAGCCGGGGAAGACGCCGTTGGCTTGTCCCGCACTGCTCCCTATGGGACGAAAAGTTCCAGCCCCTGTTCGCTTTCGCTTGCGCCGGTCACCTGCGGCATCTGCCCCAAGTTTTTATCATCGCTCGCGAGGATGGCTGCAGCAACCGTCTCCCCAAGCTCGTATGAGCTGGTGATGCCCTGGACGAAGGGAAACTGGTGCAGCAGGAAGGGCAGTGCCAGGCAATAGAGGTGATTGCTCATCGGCGTATCGACCACGAACCGGAAGCTGGAATCGAGGGCGACCCCGCCGGTTTCCTGTTCGAGCGTCGGCTGATTGCCGATCTGCACCTGGCCTTCGCTGCGCGCACTCGCCTTGGTGACGGCCCCCTGCTTTCGCAGGCTCGGAAAGGGGATCTCGTCTGCGGAAAGGCTCCCCTGCCCGGTCGCATCGACAAGCGTATCGAAAACCAAGGTCCCCTCCGGGCGGCAGATGATCGCGCCGCGCGCAGGCGTGTCGATGTCGAGTTCGTAGTCATTGCCGAGCTTGCAGATGTCGAGCACGCCGGCGCGGCGCAGGGCCAGCACGCGCTCGATCGAGGCGTGCGGCACGGTCGCATAGTCGTCGACAAACAAGCTCTTGAAGTGGCTGTGGAAGCGCTTCAGGTCGCGGGCGTTGAGGTGCGGCACGACGCGGGCCACGACCTCGTGCATGCGCAGGATCGCATAGCGCCAGCCCACGGTCGTTCGGGTCTCATAGTTTTGCTTGGCCTCGGCGAGGTTGAGTGCAGCCCACAGGAAGGGATCGTTCTTTTCGCGATCGGCGAAATAGGCGGCTTCGATCGTCTCGACAGTCAGACCAGCCAAGCCGATCTTTGCTGCATAATCCGGATCGGCGGCGGCCAGTTCCTTGCAAAAGAGGCCGAAGACGGCGTCCAGCAAGTCGTCGCGGCCCGAAGCAACGAGCGCATCGACCGCCTCATCGGTGCATATCAAGAGCGGATCATAGGGAATGGGGAAATAGAAATCGGCCTCGGGCAGCATGCCCTTGCGCGACATCAGGGAGATCCGAAGTCCCTCGCTTGCGGAAGCCGGGTGGTACTCAAGCAAGCCGGCTTCATCATGATAGAAGCTGCCATGGCTGGTCGCGATCGTCACCATGGCGTCGATCCCGCTCAGCGACGTTCCGAGAATGCCGACATCTCCGGCTGGTATTCCCTTGAGCAAGGGCGCTGGCCAAGGCGAGACAAAATAGCCCGGCTTCACCTCTGTCAGGTCGGGAAAGCTGTGCCCTGTCGCCATGATGACATGACCGAAGGCATGGTGTTCGGGCGGCAGATCGGGGCGCGACACAGTCACCCGGATCTCGTCCCGCTGAAGCGCGACATCGGTGACCTCGTGGCCGGCCTTGATCGTGACGGTGTGACCTGCCGCCCGGCCGGTTGCGACGACACGATCGAACTGCGCCTTGAAATATTCGCCGAGGACCACGCGCGGAAGGAACTCGCGATCATTGATCTGGGCCGGTTGCACCCGCAGGCGGTCGAGCTCTTCCGGCGGCTGGCGCGCCAGCCACTCGACGAGAGTTTCGCAAATTGGGGGAATTTCGATGCTGGCGATATTCGCGAGCATGGCACGGTCGTTGACCGCGGGATGATAAGGCATGCCCCGGCCGGCAACGGCCTCCTTCTCGAATACCGTGATCTCCAGCGGCCGCGCGGAGGAGAGAAGTCTGCGAAGGCTGTAGATCGCGGTTGGCCCCGAACCGATCAGGGCAATGGTCTGGCTCATGTCACGCCTTTTGCAAAGATCCGGCAAAGTAAGACGCCGGGTTGATGGACGGCCGGTTGGCAGGCACTCGTGCTGGACCGGGCCTAGATCATTCACTCGCCCCGCCTGCCGCGTCATTCTGGAATTGCCGAGACCGGACCCGTTGCCATTAGCGCGCCAGTCGGCACTTTGTTCCCTGGGACGGTAATTTTGGCTCTATCGTACCGGCCCCTCCCCCGCCGGCCACCCGGCGCACCCTTCGATAGAGGGTCGAGCGGCTGACTCCGAGGTGCCGTGCCGCGGCAGCGAGCGACACGCCCCGCTCCATTGCCTCCAGGGCAGCGTCGATCTCGTCCTGCATCAGCTTGACCGGGCGGCCGATCGCGCTGCCGCGCGCCCTTGCCGCCCACATGCCGGCCTTGGTGCGTTCCGAGATCAACGCCCGCTCGAATTCGGCAAGCGCCCCCATGATGTGAAAGATGAGCAATCCGCCGGCAGATCCGGTGTCGATCGATTCGGTGATGGAATAGAGCCCGATCTCGCGCTGCCCCATTTCGGCCACCACCTCGATCAGATGCGAGAGTGAGCGACCCAAGCGGTCAAGCCGCCAGATGACCAGCGTGTCTCCGGCCGAAAGACAGTCGATTGCCTGTGTCAGGCCTGGCCGCGTCCGCGACGCGCCGGACAGGCCGTGATCGGTGAAGGTGCGCTCACAACCGGCACCTTCAAGCGCCTTGAGCTGCATTTCGATATTCTGGTCATGGGTGGACACACGGGCATAGCCAATTCGCATCGTCACTCGCATCCGCATCGCCGGCGCCAGAAGGGTTTTCGAGGCTGGCTGACTGTATCATAACCGTTCCCTTTTGAGCACAGCCACAGATTATTGTCAATCTATTTATACACGCATAGGTAAACATACCGTGAGAAGGCGATCACTGGCGAAAAGCCCGAGAATTCAGCGACTCATGGCCAATACAGACGAGGGCCGCTTCCAGCGAAAGAGTGAAACCACCAACACCTACGGGTTGAAACTCTGGCCGTCAGGGTTGTGCAAATGGGAACGCTTTAGCGACGCAGGATGCGCGCTGCGGCAATCCGATCAACCCTTGAGAAGGAAGGAATACTGCCATGGCGGACTATACGCTGACCCTCAACATCGATCCCAGCGACCTCAACGTCATCAAGGCAGCCGGCCAGCGGCTGACCCTCGCCAAGCCTGTCGGTAGCGGTGACCCGAACGTCATCTGGCTGTCGATCGACCCGTTCCAGTCGACTACCGTCGAATGGTCGGAGGAATATTGGATCTTCGCATCGACCACCGAAGTGAGCCAGGGAAACAACATTTCCAAGCTCTCGGAAGTCACCCCCGGGCCGGCGCTCGACGCCGGCTACTATCCGTTCACGCCAGCCGCGACCTTCGGCGTGTTCCAGAACACGCCGGCCATTCCCAGCGGCACCTTTGCCGCCGAAAACATGATGCCCTATGCGCAGTATCCCGCATTGACCTTCGGCCTGTCGCAGTCGGCCATGGTCAGCAAGAAACTCGCCGAGCGCAAGCCGATATCGGCCCAGTCGGTGCTGTCGCAGCAGCAGATCCAGATGACGCCCTTCACCAATGTCTATGTCTGGCTGCAGAGCCAGTTCGCCAGCGAGACGATCATCACCAAGATCATCGGCAACAATGCGGTCGCCCGCTTCGGCGGCGGCATCACCGACATCACGCTGAAATACGATCCGAACCGCGGCGTCTTCGTCCCGGACGTCAAGTCCGAGGGCCTGATCGAGCGTGGAATGATCGAACTGCGCACACCGCTACTGCTCTGAACCCAAAGACAATCGCGGTGGCCGGACGCCTCCGGCTACCGCAATCTCCAGATAACCGTGGGCAGCGACGCAAGGGCCGGCTCCGCCCTGGATGCGCGCCTTGTCGTCGCGTCCGATTTGAAGAAGGATCAAGACAATGACGAGACTTCATTCCGCGCCGTACCGTGCCGCAGTGGCCCTGCTTGCCTTGGGTTTTGCCGCCTCCGGCGCATCGGCGGCCAATCTCACGATCGAGAACCTGAAGAATACCACAGAAGGACGAGCGCCGCTCAGTGAGGCGGAGCTCGAATCAGCAAGACCGATGCCGGGCAAGGAAGTCTCTCCGGAAGAACTGCAGGAGATGCAGCAGCGCTTCCGCGCGCTCAATCCGAACATGCTCGACCTCCAGGCCGGCCCCGACAAACAGGGCAGCCTTGTCAAGGGTGTGCCGGAAAAGGTGGACGATCCGTCCGCTGCCGCACCCTACTGGAGTGCCGGCCGCCTGACCTTTCGCGACAGCGACGGCGTTCCCTCCGCCTGCTCCGCCCAGTTCGTCGAAAGCGCCTCGGTCATCCTCACAGCGGCCCATTGCGTCATGGACGAAAAAACCGGCAAATGGTTCTCCAACTTCGTCTTCCAGCGCGCCTACAATGACGGTGAGACGGCCCAGACGGTCGGATGGCGCTGCGTCTCGCTGTTCGACGCCTTTCACACCCCGGCGCCGAACTACGCCTACGACTATGCCTTCATCCTGGCCGACGGCAAGGACGACGAAAAGCCGCTGGCGATGACCACCGGCACGCCCGCGAGTACGGCGCTGACCGCCATCGGCTATCCGGCCAACTTCGGCAACGGCCGATTCCTCTACAAGGTCGACGGCGAATGGGCTGCCGTCTCGGGCGGGGTCGTCACGATGAAGGGCAATCCGATGCGCTCGGGCAATAGCGGCGGCGCCTGGTTCACCGACTTCAAGGTCGGCGGCGGCGCTGGCGAAAACCGGGTCATCAGCCTGAACTCGCACCACCTCAAGGGCAATACCGAGGACGAGAACGGCCCGCTCTTCACCGCGGATACCAACCTGCTGCTGGCGCATGTCGCGGACGCCAAGTGCCTCGACTGACCGAGGCGTGGCCAAGATGTGGAAACCCGCCGCGCGCGGGTTTCCAACCATCCGCGTCAGGCGATGGCGCGAACCGACCCGAACCGCCCTCTGCATCAGGCAATCGTAACCAATTGGCGCGATAAGGAAGAGACAGCAGGAGTCTCGTCATGAATCCATCATGCGCCGGTTGCCGCGACGGCAAGGCCTTTCAATACCCGTTCTCCATGGCCTTTCAGCCGATCGTCGATGTCGAGCGGCGACGGGTCTATGCCCATGAAGCACTTGTGCGTGGGCCCCGCGGCGAAGGCGCCGGCGGCGTACTCTCGACCGTCGACGAGACCAATCGCTACGCCTTCGACCAGCAGTGCCGGGTCAAGGCTATCGAGCTTGCCTCGCGCCTGGACCTGACCGCCGGCGATGCGCGGCTGTCGATCAATTTCATGCCCAACGCCGTCTACGAGCCGCGCGCCTGCATCCGCGCCACGCTGGCCGCGTGCAAGACCTTCGGCCTCCCGGCGGAGCGCATCATCTTCGAATTTACAGAGGGCGAGGCGCTGGACGTGGCGCATCTGGAGAACATTCTGACCACATACCGGGAAATCGGCTTCCTGACGGCGATCGACGATTTCGGCGCCGGCCATTCCGGACTCAATCTGCTGGCAAAGATGCGACCGGACATCGTCAAGATCGACATGGAGCTGATCCGCGGCATCGACACCGACAGGGCGAAGCAGGTGATCCTCAGGCATGTCGTCGCCATGTTGGACGATTTGTCCGTGACCGTGATTTGCGAGGGGATCGAGACCGCAGACGAGCTGAAGGCGATCCGCGACACCGGGGTCACGCTGATCCAGGGCTACTATCTGGCCCGGCCGAGCTTCGAGCGCCTGACCCCGCTGGGCGAGATCGCGCTCGCGGCCTGAGCGGCCCCGTTCAGTGCGGTCCGATTGCCGGCGAGCGGATACGCCACCGAACCCATTTGTCGCAGCCGAGAGCGCGAAGCCACCTTGCCCGAAAGCCGCCAAGGCGGCAAAAGGGGATGAGGAAACCGAGGCTGCCGACGTGACTGAAGAGACGATCACCTTATACGAAGCGATCGGCGGAGACGCCACAGTGCGGGCGCTGACCCACCGCTTCTACGAACTGATGGACACGCTGCCGGAAGCGGCGCGCTGCCGCGCCATCCATCCGGCCGACCTCCGCGAGAGCGAAGAAAAGCTCTACGACTCCCTGACCGGCTATCTCGGCGGTCCGCCGATCTACATGCAAAAGCGCGGACACCCGATGCTGCGCCGCCGCCACATGGTCGCCGAGATCGGGCCGGAAGAGCGCGACGAATGGTTCCTGTGCTTCCGTCAGGCGCTCGATGAAACCGTCCATCACGAAAAACTGCGCGAGATCATCTGGGCGCCGATCGAAAAGCTCGGCTATCACATGCAGAACAAGGAATGAGCCCGATGCAAAGCCTCGATCGCCTGCGACCGGCCATTCTCCTGCTCACCGGCGTGATCGGCCCCGCCGGCGTCGCCATGGCGGCCGCAGCAACCCACATGGGCGGCGCGCTGCTTGGCCCGGCCTCGGCCATGTGCCTCGCCCACGCGCCGGCGCTGCTGGCGCTTTACGCTTGCGGCGACAAAATCCGCACATCGAGCCTGTCGGCGCTCGCCATGGTGATCGGCGTCCTGTTGTTCGCCGGCGATCTGGCCGCCAAACAATTCCAGGGCAGTGGTCTCTTCCCCATGGCCGCGCCGCGCGGCGGTATGCTGATGATGGCCGGCTGGCTGCTGGGAGGCGGGGGTGCCCTGT
>DBUL01000118.1 GCA_002307905.1 Rhizobiaceae bacterium UBA1291 | reverse complement strand
GTTCCTGTGGGGCTCCAAGCGCACCGGACCGGACCTCGCCCGCCTCGGCGGCAAGTATTCCGACGCCTGGCACGTGGCCCATCTCGTCAATCCGCGTGACGTCGTGCCGGAATCGGTGATGCCGCGCTACGGGTGGTTGAACAGGAATGCGCTGCGGATCGACGATCTCGGCGAGCACCTTACCGCCCAGCGCGCGGTCGGCGTCCCCTATACCGACGCGATGATCGAAAACGCCACCGCCGATGCCCGGGGCCAAGCCGCGCCGGACAGCCCCGAAGCCTCCGGTGTCACCGAGCGTTACGGCGAGGCCACCAATGTGCGCGCCTTCGACGGCAATCAGGGAGTCGTAACCGAGATGGACGCGCTGGTCGCCTATCTTCAGGTCGTCGGACAGCTGACGCAGGCCGCGCGACAGGAAACAGCCGTGAAGGAGGACTGACATGGAGCTCGATCACGACAGCGTCGTCGCCTTCGCCAAGAGCTGGGGCCTCTTCTACATCGTCGCGATGGCACTCGTCATTCTGGTCTACGCGCTCTGGCCCGGCAACCGGAAGCGTTTCGACCGCGCAAAGACAAGCATTCTCGACAAAGACGACCGGCCGGGAGATTGAGCATGGCACAGGAAAGACACGATCCCGCCACCGGACGCAGCACCACGGGACACGAGTGGAACGGCATCGAGGAGCTCGAAACGCCGATCCCGCGGGTCGTGCTGTTCTTCCTTGCCGCCACAACGCTGATTGCGATCGGCTACTGGATCCTCATGCCGGCCTGGCCCATTGGCGTAACCTATACCAAGGGCCTGCTCGGCATCGACCAGCGCGCCATCGTGACGAAACAGGTCGAGGACGCGGCGGCCGCCCGGGCTTCATGGACCGACCGCATCGCTAAGGCGAGCCTTGAGGAAATCGCCGCCGATCAGGACCTGATGCAACATGTCCGAGAGACGGGTCGCACGCTCTTCATCGATAATTGCGCAGCCTGTCACGGCACGCAAGGCACCGGCGGACCCGGATTCCCCAACCTTGCCGCCAGGGCCTGGCTTTGGGGCGGCGAGCCCGAAACGATCCACGAGACGATCCGCGTCGGCATCAACGCCGCCCATCCCGAGACGCGGGTCTCGCAGATGATGGCCTTCGGCCGGGACGGAACGCTTGAGCGAGAGCAGGTCCGCGCCGTCGCGGCATATGTCCGCTCTCTGTCCGACCTGCCGATGAGCACCGGCCACCAGGCCCTGATCGAAATCGGCAAGGAGGTTTTTTCGGCCAATTGCGCGGCCTGCCATGGCGAGGACGCCACCGGCAGCCCGGAGTTGGGCGCGCCCAACCTCGCCGACGAAACCTGGATCTACGGCAGCGACGCGCAGACCGTCTTCGCCACCATCTATTCCGGGCGACAGGGCCTGATGCCGAATTGGGAAGGACGGCTCTCACCGGTCGATATGAAACTGCTGGCCCTTTATGTCGGCACGCTCGCGGAGCACGCCAAGTGAGTCTGCCGAGGGACAAGACCGACTCGCGGAAACCCCTCGACCGGCTGGTCGTGTCCTGGCTGCTTGCCGGCATGGGCCTGCTCGTCGTCATCGGGGCGAATGTCCATCTCGTTAGCGTCGCGACGGGCAGCCAACCCGAATGCGTGGATCATTTGAAGGCGGAAGGCCGCGACGGAGCCTATCGCGCCGCGGCGCCGTCCTGCTGAGAGGAGCAAGGTCACAATGAACCCCACCCGGAAATCCGACGCCCCAGGCATGCCTCTGGCCGAACAGCGTCGTCGGCACCTTCCCGCCGGCGCGGCCTTCGGCTGGCTCTTGGCCGGTTGGCGCGACCTATGGCACAATCCGCTGCCGAGCCTGCTCTACGGGCTTGCCGTCTTCCTGCTTTCAATTGCCATCACCTGGGGCCTCTTTCGCCTTCAGCTCGACTATATCCTGTTTCCGGCTCTCGCCGGCTTCATGGTGGTGGGACCGCTGGTCGCCATCGGCCTTTATCGCAAGAGCCGGGACGTAGAAGAGGGGGTCCGACCGAGCCTCTCGCGCATGATCCTGGTGAAGGCTGCATCCGGTCCACAGGTCTGGTACACGGGTGCGATCCTCTGCCTGCTGATGCTGGTCTGGATGCGCGCGGCGGTGATAATCTATGCACTTTTCATGGGTTTGAGACCGTTTCCAGGGCTGGACCGCATCGTGGCAATCCTCTTCACCACGACCGAGGGCTGGGGCATGATCATCGTCGGCACGGCGGTCGGCGGGCTCTTCGCCGCCTTCTCCTTCGCCGTCAGCACCTTTGCCATCCCGATGCTCCTTGCGGAAAGAACGGACGCCTTCACCGCCATGGGCACCAGTATCTCGCTCGTCTTCCGCAACCTGCCGGTCATGCTGGCCTGGGGCGCGATCGTGCTTGCACTTACCGTCATCGGCATCGTGACGGGGTTCCTAGGCCTCATCGTCATCTTCCCGCTGCTCGGCCACGGTACCTGGCACAGCTACAAGGCAATCCGATGAACAGCAGGTAAGGGATCACGCCCGGGTCACCATCGATCAGGGACTTTCGTCAGAGCTATTCTGACCGCTTACACTGCGCGCCTTCCACAATGGCAGTGAAACGTCGGCGATCAAACCTCCCCCATCGGCTCGCCCTGCAAGCGTAAGCTTCCGTGGNNTCGACAATTGCCGCGACGATCAATCCCAGCCCGCTTCCGGGTGCGGTGCTACCGCTGGCTCCGGAGAAGCGATGCAGGACCCGGGCGCGCAGCTCCGATGGAATGAAGACCCCGAATTGTTGATTTCCACTAAGGATCCGAGCTCGTCAGGGTTCGCTATTCGAGGATCGTGTGGCAGGAAACGATTGCAGCGATGGATCGACAATCTCGCGGCCAAGTCATCGTTTACATGTGCTTTCCCGAGGATCCCCCGATCACCGACTTCGCTCTGATGCGGGCCGCCTTGCGATAGGCCCGAGGTGTCAGGCCCGTTTCGATTCGGAAGTAGCGGTTGAAGTTCGAGAGGTTGTTGAAGCCGGCCTCGAAGCAGATATCGGTGATCGAAGTCTCCGTCTCCGCAAGCAGTGTGCGGGCGCGCCAGACGCGGACCGAGCGGCTGTAGTCGGAGAAGTTCATGCCGGTGAGGCGCCGAAAGGCACGGGAGAAGGCAGATGGTTCGAAACCGACCTGTTCCGCCACTTCATGCATCTGGGCGCCAGGATCCGATTGCAGGATCTGGATCGCCTGGTCGATGCGCCGGTGCCTTCGGTCCGACACCTGATGGTAGATCGAGATGAAGTGTTCACTGGCGAGCAGCCGCTTTTCAGGAGCCGCTTCGATTGCCTCTAGGATTTCCAGCAACAGTCCGAGCCCGCTGCGATATTCCCAAGCATGAAGCTTAAGGATCTTTTCTCCGATCGCGAAGGCGTCGGGGCCTAGGACCTCGATCCCGCGTTGTGCGAGCGGCTTCAGCCGGTGAAGCACATCGAACTCGGGACAGACTGTGCGGACCCCGATCAGGGCATCCGCGTCGAATTGCAGAACCATGTCGCGGCCGGGAAGATCCGGCGCACCGGGCGTGATCCAGTTATGCGGCAGATTGGTCCCCGTGAGCACCAGATGCCCGGCACGAAACGGGCCGATATAGTCGCCGACATAGGCAAAGCCACTCGCATCCGGGATGAAATGGATCTCCCATTCGGGATGATAGTTCCAGATACAGATCGGATTGGGATAGTCGGGTGGGGGNNATAGTCGTCCCGGCGGATCAGATAGGAGGCACCTCCAGGCAGCACGATCTGCTCGCGCGTCGCGGTGAAGGTTTCCGAAATCGACTGCGGAAAATCTGATGCAATAGGCATTCAGGAGCTCATGTTGTGGCGCACAAATGTCAAAATAATACCAATTCTGTGACGAAGGCAAACTAGTCCTTGGTGAACGCTTGCGCAAAAGTGTCCCGTCGATGGCGAGGGAGTTGCCATCCGAGGGAGGAAAATCATGACACTCAACGCTCTCCGCGCCGGTTGCGCGGTCATCGCCCTGCTTGCCGCATCCAACGCGCATGCCACCGCACAATGCACTGACGACGTCCGTGTGCTGGCGCAGCCGCGCGATGGCCTGACGCTTCTCGAAGATTATGTCGATGAGTTCGAGGATCTGTCGGGCGCGGGCTTCGAGATCAGCTATCTCAATGAAAACGATCGCCGCGCCAAGTCACAGGCCGACGCCTCGACCGTCGGCAGCTTCGACGTCTACTATGTCGATGAAGCCAATCTTGCGCTCTTTGCCTCGTCCGGCTGGATCGTTCCGCTCGACGGCTTCTACCCGCCCGAATATGACTACGACGACTTCGACGCCGGTATGCGGGCTGCGGCCACCTATGACGGCAAGCAGTGGTTTGCCCCCGTCCAGGGTGGTGGCGACCTCATGGTCTACCGCACTGATCTTCTGGAAAACGCCGGCATTCAGCCGCCGAAGACATGGGGTGAATATTTCGCCGTCGTNNGGCACGGCTCTGCGCGGCCAGCGCGGCTCGGGTGCCAACGTCTGGCGCTGGATGCCCTTCTTCAAGGCCAATGGCGGCGAATGGTTCAAGGACGGCAAGCCGGCCTTCAACTCGGAAGCGGCCGTGAAAGCGACCGAGACCTATCTCGAGCTGTTCAAGTACTCGGCGCCTGGCACGCAGACTGGTTCCTGGGATGAATCGACCGGCGCCTTCCGTTCTGGCAAGGTTGCGATCATCATTGAATCCGCACCGCTCGGCGGCATGTCCGTCGACAAGGCGCAGAGCCAGGTCGCCGACAAGGTTGCCTTCTCCGTGCCGCCGTCGCCGCTGCCGGGTGGCGGTTATGCTCACGGCTTTGCAATCGCCTCCAAGGCCAATGCAACGGATGAGGAAAAGGCCTGCGCCGGCCTCTTCGTCGCCTGGGCAACCTCCAAGGAGCAGGAGGCCCGCCGCCTTGCCGCCGGTCAGCCGGGCGAACTGACCCGCACCAGCACCTATCAGAGCCCGGAATATGCGAAGACCTTTGGCCAGAACCTGGCGGATGCCATGGCGGCGACCGGTGAAAAGACCACCGTCACCTTCTGGCAGGATCCGCGCTGGCAGGAACTCGGCAACCAGTGGGGAATCATGCTCGAGGAGCTGATCACTGGCAGCCGCACCGACATCAAGGCGACGCTTGCCGAACTCGAAGCCTTCGCCGCCAAGCTCTAAGGCCCCCAAGTAGCCACCTTGGGCGCGTCGTCAGACGCGCCCATTTTTGCCCATTCGAGGATCTGCCATGCGCCGCGGCCACTCGTTGCCTTACGTCTTTCTTGGGCCCACTCTGGGTATCCTGATCATCCTGGCCCTGGTGCCGACGCTCTATGCGATCAACATATCGCTGCAAAACCGCACGCTCTCGGCGCCCGATGCAGACTATGTCTGGTTCGCCAATTATCTCGCGCTATTTTCGGATGCTCGCTTTCTCAATGCGCTCTGGGTGTCGTTCAAGTGGGAAATCATCAGCGTCACCGCGACCATGGTGACGGGGTTGGCGCTCGGAATTGCCATGTTCGAGGCCGCAAGCCCGCGGATGCGCAACGTGCTTTGCGTGCTCTTCATCATTCCGGTTCTCTTGCCACGTGTCTGCGCTGCCTTCGTTTGGAAGTTCGCCTTCCATCCGCTCTATGGCGCGCTGACCTGGCCGGTTCGTGAACTCACCGGCATCACGCCGGACATTCTCGCCACCCCGCTCGGCGCACTTCTCGCTGTCGCCTTTGTCGATGTCTGGCAGTGGGGTCTGTTTTTTGCCGTCATCATCCTCAAGCTTCTGGAATCTCTGCCGCCGCAGCCGCTTGAAGCCGCGCGCATCGATCGCGCGACGCGCTTTGAGATCCACCGTTTCGTTACGCTCCCGATGCTCAAAGCGCCACTGATCAGCCTGCTGCTGGTCAAGGCCATCGAAAGCCTGCGCTCCTTTGACCTGGTCTATGTGATGACCCGCGGCGGTCCCGGCATCTCCACAGAGACGCTCGACATGTATGCCTATTCGCAAGGCTTCATCGAAGCCGGCAAGATCTCTTATGCCTCGTCCATGGCCGTCATCATGATGGTGCTCACCATCGTCACCTTTACCTTTACCTGGAAGAGGCTGAACCGATGAAGCTCTCGACCCTTTTGCTCAAGCTTCTCTTAGCTGTCGCAGCCACCCTCGTCGTGCTGCCGCTGCTCTGGACCTTGCTCAACGCTTTCAAGACAAATGCCGACCTTCTGGTGTCGACGCCGAAGCTCTTCTTCCAGCCGGTCCTCGACAATATGAGCTATGTGCTGAACCGCCGTTCGGTCGCCCGCGCACTCACCAATTCGCTGATCATCTGCTCGAGCGCGGTCGTCCTCGGTGCCGTCCTCGGCGTACCCGCGGCCTATGTGATCGCTCGGTTCAAGAACCGGATCACGGCAGAAGCGCAATTTTTCGTACTGTCGCTGCGCTTCCTGCCGCCGGTTGCGATTGCCATCCCCATGCTGGTCATCTGGCTGGGCCTCGATCTCTACGACACCCGTTCGTCGCTGATCGTCACCTATCTGATCGTGACCGCCTCGATCACCATCTGGCTGTCGGTGCCGGCCTTTGAGCGCGTCAGCCTGCATGTCGAGGAAGCCGCTCGCGTCGATGGCCTTGGGCCATATGCAACCTTCTTCCGCATCGCGCTGCCGATTGCCCGTTTCCAGGTGTTCGGCGCCATCGCCTTTTCCTTCGTGCTGGTGTGGAACGAGTTCCTACTCGCCATGATGCTCACAACCTCGAAGGCCAAGACGCTGCCCATTATCGCCTCGGAGATGTCGCAGCTCGGCATGAATGTGCCCTGGGGCATCCTGAACGCCGCAGTCGTCCTTCTGTCTTTGCCGCCGCTGATCCTGCTCGGGGTCCTGGCCGGCGGCCTCAATTCCGCATTTTCCAAGAAATCCGATCAAGGTTGAAAGATCCATGAAAGCACTTGTCCTCGAACGTATCGGCGAACTCTCCCTGCGCGACATCGATCTGCCGCAGGCGATGGGCCCGGACGATGTCCGCATCCGCATCCACACCGTCGGCGTCTGCGGCAGCGATGTGCACTACTACACCCATGGCCGCATCGGCGACTTCATCGTCAACGAACCCATGGTTCTCGGTCATGAGGCCGCAGGAACCGTGATCGAGGTGGGCGCGAACGTCACCCATCTGAAGCCCTGTGATCGGGTCTGCATGGAGCCCGGCATTCCGGATCCGAAGTCGCGCGCGTCGCGGCTCGGTCTCTACAATGTCGATCCCGCGGTCACCTTCTGGGCGACGCCACCGGTGCATGGCGTGCTCTGCCCCGAGACGGTGCATCCGGCAAGTTTCACCTACAAGCTACCGGACAATGTCTCCTTTGCCGAAGGCGCCATGGTCGAGCCTTTTGCCGTCGGCATGCAGGCGGCCGCCCGGGCGAAGATCACGCCCGGCGATACGGCTGTTGTCACCGGCTGCGGCACGATCGGCATCATGGTGGCGCTGGCCGCCCTTGCCGGCGGCTGCTCACGCGTCCTGATCTCCGACCTCTCCGAGACGAAGCTGAAACTTGCCGAAAGCTATGGCGGCATCACCGGTGTCAATCTGAGAGAAGCCGATCTTGTCGAGACGGTCAACGAGGCAACCGAAGGCTGGGGTGCTGATGTCGTCTTCGAATGTTCGGGCGCGCCCGCCGCGATCCGCGATCTCTTCAAGCTCGTGCGTCCGGGTGGGACGGTGGTTCTTGTCGGCCTGCCGCCGGAACCCGTCGCCGTCGATCTCGCCGCCGCCTGCTTCCGCGAATGCCGCATCGAGACCGTATTCCGCTACGCCAATGTCTTTGACCGAGCGCTGGCCTTGATTGCCGCCGGCAAGGTCGACCTCAAGCCCCTGGTTTCCGGCACCTACGGTTTTGACCGGTCGATCGTAGCCTTTGAGCGCGCGGCCGAGGGCCGACCGGAAGATGTAAAGCTGCAGATCATCCTGGACGGGGAGGCGAGCTGATGGCGACGGTCGAATGCCGGGGCATCCGGAAACTCTATGGCGCGCTCGAGGTCATGCGGGACTTCGACCTGAAGATCGACGACCACGAATTCGTCGTCTTTCTCGGGCCGTCGGGCTGCGGAAAGTCCACAATGCTGCGGATGATCGCCGGGCTCGAGGAGATCTCGGGCGGGGATCTCTTCATCGGCGGCAAGCGGATGAACGACCGCGATCCCGGTGATCGGGGCATCGCGATGGTCTTCCAGAACTATGCGCTTTACCCGCACATGAGCGTGCGTGAAAACATCACCTTTGGGCTTGAGCGTGCCGGTATCGGCAAGGCCGCGATCGACGAGCGACTTGCCCCCGTCGTGGAGGCCCTTGGCCTCGGCGTCTACCTTTCCCGCAAGCCGACCGAGCTGTCGGGCGGCCAGCAGCAGCGCGTGGCNNGGTTTTTCTCTTCGACGAGCCGTTATCCAACCTTGATGCCAAACTGCGCGGCAGCCTCAGGGTCGAGATCGCGCGGCTCCATCGTGACCTGAGGACGACGAGCATCTATGTCACACATGATCAGTTGGAGGCGATGACGCTGGCCGATCGGATCGTCTTGATGAAAGATGGCCGCATCGAGCAGATGGGTACGCCGGAGGAGATCTATCAGGGGCCGGCGACAATCTTTGCCGCCGCCTTCATTGGCACGCCCAACATGAACTTCCTGCAATTGCAGATGGCGGGCGATCGCCTTGGCGACGATCTCGTCAGGATCGCAGCGCCGGAAGGCATACGACCTGGAGGAGTGACAGTTGGTGTCCGACCCGGATCATTTCGGGTGAGCGAAGACGCCCAGGCATTTCGCGGCACTGTCGAGCGCAACGAGTTCCACGGAGAAACACGCCTCATCAGTCTGAAAAACGGGCATCACGAGATAAGCATCTCTGTTCCTGCGGAGATTAGACCGGCGATCGGCGAGGTGCTCGGTGTCGACGTGGCCTCATCGGATATCCACGTATTTGATCCCGGCACGGGCCTGAGGTTGAACTAGGTTCGATGCTATCGGGTCGTCAATTGTGGAGCGTTGACAACGCCAGTCCTACTGCCTTTGCTCGATAGAGCGGCAGCTTGAACCGGTTTGCTTTTCACCCGCTCTGTTTTGAGAAAGGGCCTCGGAACCGGAGACGCAAGGCTTCCAGTCAGCCTGCGTGATCTGTCGAGACCTTAAAGCCAGTAGGCGCGATCCCTGAGGAACAGCGCGCTCTGTCACATTGGGCGCGGTTCACTTTGATAATGGCACGGCTCAACCCAATCTCTCGTCTGGGAACGTGAAGAAGTACCTGATCGCGGTTCCACCAATAGCCGAACAACGCCGCATTGTCGCCAAGGTGGACGAACTCATGGCGCTCTGCGACCAGCTGGAAACCAGCCTGACCAGCGCTGACGAGACGCGGAAGAAGCTGCTCGACGCGCTGCTGGCCGATGCGCTGGCAACCGGTGAATACCGAGACGCTGCAGGAGGCTGCGGAATGAGTGACCTGCCGCAAAAGCCCCGCTCGATCCGCCTACGATCCTTCTATGGTTTTGGCCCGGAACAAGACGGTTATCTCGGCTGGACACAGGAAGCCGACCGCGATCGAATGCTGAAGTGGATCGAGGATGGCAACCAGGCCTAATTCAACGCGCTGGTACCAATGATGGTGGCGGCNNTGTTCAGACAAACCGAGCCAGCTCTGACCATGACCCCGGCACGGACAAACAGGCTTGACTAAGACCCGCAATTAAAGGGCCGATTGACAACTTGATACGTGCGCTGCGTTGAACGCTTCTTCTAAACGGTGCCAGAATCGCATTGTGGGGAGGATGCATGGTCTATAGCCGAAGGCCCCATTCTACATCGTGATTGGCACCGGGTTTGTGATCTGCGGCCGAGCACTGCGCCTGAAATAAGCAGGCCCTGCGGAGGTGACTATGCGGCAAGCGTCTGGATCAGACGTCCTCGGTCAGGTCCTGAACGGTCGCCTTGGCAGGAACATCTGAGTTGTTCTCGAACCGATCCCGATGCAGTGCTGCTCTTGCCAACAGCATAAAGGTCACAGGCGTGGTGACAGTGATGAACAGTCCGACAAGCAGCTCATGAGCAACAAGTCGCCCTCCTGAAAGGCTGAAGAAGAGGATCGAGGCAGTCATGATGCCGCCTGTGCCCCAGCTCGTCGACAACGTCGGGGGATGAAGCCGTTCATAGAAGTTTGGAAGCCTCAGGAAACCAATCGCCCCGATGAGAGCGAGGCTGGCGCCTAGCAACAGGAAGAAGGCGACCAGCATGGCCGCCCAAATGGGGATGTCGGCTGCCGAGTAGATCATTCGATCACCTCCCCGCGCATCAGGAATTTTGCAAGCGCGACCGTGGCGACGAAACCCAGAAGCCCGATGACCAGAGACGCCTCGAAGTAGACCGTCTTCCCCGTTCCGATACCGAAGGCAGCCAAGAGCAGCATGGCATTCACGTAGAGCGCATCAAGGCCAATGATCCGGTCTTGAGCACGAGGGCCGAAAAACATCCGCACCGAGGCAATCGCCATGGCAATCATCAACATGATCTGGGCCAGGCTGACCGCCGTGAAGATTATGATCGCACTCATGAGAAGATCTCCATCAACAGCTTTTCATAGCGATTTTTCAGCAGATCGCGCCACTCCTCCTCGCTGGCCAGGTCGAATACGTGGATCAGAACCGAACGCTGATGGGAATCATATTCCAGCCAGGCCGATCCTGGCGTGCTGGTCACGATCACTGCTAAAATGGCAAGGGAGGTCGGATCATCCAAATCGAGCGGCAGATCGATGAATGCTGAATGTCGACCGCTGCCGCGCCCGCGCAGGATCACCCACGCGACCGCCAGGTTGGACCGGACTATGTCGGTCATCACAACCACCAGCAGCTTCGGGATCAGATACCACTTGCGCAGGCGTGGCTTGCTGGGCCGCAAGGATACCATGGTCCATGAAGCCATGACCGCCACGATGGCACCGAGCACCAGATGACCAAGAGTAAACCCGTTGAGGAGCAACCACATGGCAAGAAGTGCGAGTGTCAGCAGCGGATACGGGAACATGATCTAGTCCCCGCTCACTTGAGGCTGCAGATCGCGCCAGGATGGCAGCGCCTTTTCCTCCATGACGCCGTTCAGGTAGCTGCCGCCCTTACCCGTGGAACGGACGGCCGCCTCCATGTAGGACAGCGCCGGACCGGCCTGGATCGTCAGTGTGGCGAGCAGGGCCAGCAAGGCCAGTACCGGGGCAACTTCGACAACGAGCACGCGTGGCACGGCGACATCGAGGGAACTCCAGAAGGTTCGAATTCCGGCGCGTGTCAGCGCAATCAGTGTCGCCAACCCGGCGATGATGATCAAGGCGGCAAGTGCGAGCGCCGGCCCTGTGGGTGGAACTCCGATCGATCCGGTGCCGATGATCGCCGAGAGGATGCCGAACTTGGCAATAAAGCCCGAGAGGGGCGGCAGGCCGGCAAGCAGGATTGTACAGCCCGCGAAGCAGACGCCTAGCATCGCAAGCGTTGCCGGCATCGTCACCCCATCCAGTTCTTCCGGGACATCGTCATCTGCATCGCCATAGGCCTCCATGGTGACGGCAAGAACGGATGCTCCTGCCCCCTGACATCGCTCGACCAGTTCCACAAGTAGGAAAAAGGCACCCAGAGTGAGGGTGGAACTGACCAGATAAAGAAGGGCGCCTGACGTGGCTGCCGCATCGTTGAGGCCGATGACGGCCAGCAAGGTGCCGGAGGACACGAGGATCGAATAGGCCCCAATCCGTGCCAGTGCCTGGGAAGCAAGAACCCCTATGATCCCGAAGGCGAGCGTCACCATTCCACCGTACAGGAGAAGGGCTGAGCCGAAACCGGCAGAAGGACCCTCGGCGAACAACAGCATGGTCAGCCGCAAAATGATATAGATCCCAACCTTGCTGAGCAAGGCAAAGATGGCGGCGACTGGTGCCGCCGCGACGCTGTAGGCACTGGGCAACCAGAAGCAGAGAGGCCACATGCCTGCCTTGATCAGGAAAGCGACCCCGAGCACTGCGGCTCCGGCTTCCATCAACATCCTTCGGTCTGGCTCGATCCCGGGTATGCGGGCGGCCAGATCGGCAATGTTGAGCGTGCCGGCGGTACCGTAGATCAGGCTTACGCCGATCAGGAACAGCAGCGCCGCTGCCAGATTAACAGCGATATAGTGAAGGCCTGCCTTAACCCGCAACGGTCCTGATCCGTGCAGCAGCAGACCATACGAGGCCGCCAGCATGACTTCGAAAAATACGAAGAGGTTGAACAGGTCACCCGTCAGAAAGGCGCCGTTCAGTCCCATCAACAGAAACTGGTAGAGACTATGGAAATGAGCACCCGCCGAGTGCCAGCGGGCCATCGAAAAGACAAGGACAGGAACGGAGAGAACCGCCGACAGCGCCACCATGAAGGCGGACAGGCGGTCGACGACGAGCACGATTCCGAAGGGAGACGCCCAGTTGGCGACGAGATAGACCCCGCTCGCACCGTTGTCGGCTGCCGCGATGCCGACCAGTAGCAGCGATACCAGCAACAGCAGCAGACAACTGGCGAGACCGACCATCGACTTCAGTACACGCTGGCGGTCCGCGATAAACAGCATGAGAGCGCCCGATACCAGGGGTATAAGGATGGGCGCCACGATGAGATGCTTTGACCAGTCGATCATCGGGAATCGCTCCGACCGTCGACGTGGTCACTGCCGGTCAGCCCCCTGGCGGCCAGAAGCACGACCAGGAAAAGTGCGGTGGTCGCAAACCCGATCACGATCGCCGTCAAGACGAGCGCCTGCGGTACTGGATCGCTGATACTGGCAGCAGAGGCTCCGTCAACCAGAAGCGGCGGCTCGTCCGACTTGACCCCGCCGACTCCGAAGATGAACAGGTTGACGGCGTAGGAAAGCAGGGACAAACCGACGATTACCTGGTAGGTGCGCGGGCGAAGGATCAGCCAGACTCCGCAACCGGTCATGACGCCGATGGCGATCGAAAGCACAACTTCCATCAGCCGAGTTCCTCCGCCTTATTCTCCAGTGCATTCAGCCGGTTAATGCGGATCGACTGGTGAGCAAGCGCTACGAGAATGAGAACTGTCGAACCGATGACCAGCAGAAAAACGCCGAGGTCGAACAGCATCGCGGTCGCGGAGGGAACCTTGCCGATCAGCGGCAGGTCCAGATATCGGGAATGAGAGGTCAGGAATGGATAGCCCAGAAGCCACGCCCCGACGCCCGTCGCGGTAGCGGTCAGCAGTCCCGTTCCCATCCATCGCAGCGGTAGGATGCGGATGCGTTCCTCCGCCCAACGCGTCCCTCCCGCGAGATACTGGAGAAGGAAAGCTATCGACATTGTGAGACCTGCGGAGAAGCCGCCTCCCGGCAAGTCGTGCCCGCGAATGAAGAGGTAGATCGCAAATGTGATTACCACAGGAAATAGCCATTGCATGATCACGGAGGGGACGGCGAGATAATCTCGAGCTGTATCTCCGACGGTGCGATCGGGCTGTTGCTGGTCAAAGGCTGTCTGGACTCGCTGCTGTTCCGGAGGTGCCATGCTGTCTGCTGCCGGACGGAAGCGGCGCAAGAGCGCATAGACGGTCAACGCGACAATTCCCAGCACGGTGATCTCGCCCAGCGTATCAAACCCGCGGAAATCGACAAGAATCACATTGACGATGTTGCGCCCGCCCCCTTGGCTATAGGCATTGTTGATGAAGTAGTTGGCGATCGCGTCCGGCACGCTCATTGTCATCACTGCGTAAGCTATGAACGCCATTCCCACGCCACAGGCCATGGCGAGAACGAGGTCGCGGAAGCGTCTGAACCTGGCCCGGAAGGTCAGTTCATCCTTCAGTTCCTCCGTCCTCTTCGGCAGCCATCGAAGCCCGAGCAGGATCAGAACCGTCGTGACGATCTCGACCAGCAACTGCGTGATCGCCAGATCGGGGGCCGACAGCCAGACAAAGGTCAGGCAGACGATCAGGCCAACGCCGCCTAGCATGACCAGCGCGGCCAGGCGATGATATTTCGCAAGATACGCGGTCCCGACAGCCAGGCAGGCACCGATGACCCACAGGCCCGAGAAGGCGACATCGATGCGGGACGGCTCGATCATCCGCGACTGGAATCCGAGCAGGTACAAGGGTGTCAAGGCGGCCATGAAGCCGACAAAGGTGACCCAACGCAGTTGCGGCTGCAAAGCACGGGTCCCAAGGCGGGCCTCAAGCTCCCTTGCCCAGCGCCATGATACCGTCACAAGGACACGCTCGAAGATGCGCTGCCCCCTGAGGTGCCGGAACCATGGTGGGCCCTCATCGCAGCGTGCGAAGTAATGGCGAAAACCGAAATAGATTCCGGTCCCCGCAACAAGTGCGAGAGCGCTCATCAGGAGCGGCATGTTGAAGCCGTGCCAGACAGACAGGCTGTACTCCGGCGTCGCTTGACCAAGAACGCTGACGGCAGCTTCTCGGAGAAAGGGACCGATCGTGAGGTTCGGTACGATACCGACGACAAGACAGGCAAAGACGAGAAACTCAATGGGGAACCGCATCCAATGCGGTGGTTCATGCGGCTGCCCCTTGGGAAGGTCGAGGGCTGGGGGGCCAAAGAAAACGGCGTGGATCAGACGCAGTGAATAGGCAACGCTGAACGCGCTGGCGGTGACGGCCAGATAAGGCAGAGCGGTATCGAGCCACGAATCGGCATGCGTCTCCACCGATTCCGCAAAGAACATCTCCTTCGACAGGAAGCCGTTCAGGAGAGGCACGCCCGCCATGGCAGCACTGGCGACCATCGCCAGCCGCCCGGTAATCGGCAGGTATTTCAGCAATCCGCTGAGCTGCCGCATGTCACGGGTGCCAGTCTCGTGGTCGATGATGCCGGCAGCCATGAACAGCGACGCCTTAAATGTCGCGTGATTGACCATGTGGAAGATGGCGGCCACCGTCGCCACCGGACTATCAAGACTGAGGAGCGTGGTGATCAGGCCAAGGTGGCTGATCGTAGAATAGGCAAGCAGCGCCTTCAGGTCCTGCTGGAACATGGCGAAATAGGCACCAAGAACCAGCGTGCTGATCCCGGCAAGGCCGAGCAGCAGGAACCATTCATAGGTCCCCGAAAGGGCGGGCGAGAGGCGCACCAGGAGAAATACACCTGCCTTCACCATCGTTGCCGAATGGAGGTAGGCGGACACAGGCGTGGGCGCGGCCATCGCGGCTGGAAGCCAGAAATGAAACGGAAACTGGGCGCTTTTGGTAAAGGCACCGACGAGGATCAGGATGAGGCTTGCCAGATAAAGCGGGTGGGCACGGATCTGATCGCCGCTCGCCAGAATAACATCCAGTTCATAGCTGCCGACGATGGAGCCCAGCATCAAAAGGCCGACCAGCAAACAGAAACCGCCTGTCGCCGTGATGGTCAGTGCCATGCGAGCGCCATCACGCGCAGCGGCATTGTGATGCCAGTAGCTGATCAGGAAGAAGGATGAGAGACTTGTCAGCTCCCAGAAGATCGACAGGAGGATGACATTGCCGGAGATGACGATGCCAAGCATCGAACCCATGAACGCCAGCAGGAATGAGAAGAAGCGCGGGATCGGGTCCTGCTCCGACATGTAGTAGCGGGCATAGAGCACCACGAGCAGACCAATGATCGCAACGAGTGCAGCGAATAGCCATGCGAACGCGTCCATTCGCAATGAGAAGCTGAGGCCCAGTTGCGGCAGCCAATCAACCTCGAAGCGAACAATTCCACCTTTGGCTATGGCGGGATAGAGCGCCGCAATGGCCGCTATGACAATGCCGCAGACCGCTGCTGCGATCGATGCGGGAAGTAACCGTGAATGCGTGCGCAGCGCCAGCGCAACAACGACGCTTCCCGCGAAGGGAAGGAAGACCACCAGAAGGAGAAGATGCTGCTGTGTGATTATCCCAATGCCGTATTTCCTTCCGGGGCCTTCGCAAATCGCCCTAAATGACGTATATCGCCAGAGACGGGGGTGCCGCAATGGGTCAAGCCACAAAAGAGCCANNTCGCGCCGCACGGGGCTGGCTTAATTGGACGCAACAGCAGCTTTCGGAACGCTCTTCTATTTCGCGCAGCACGATCCGTGATTTTGAGGGTAACCGTCACGGTCTGCATCGCTCAACGGCCATGCAGTTGAGGCGTACGTTTGAAGACGCTGGGGTTCGATTCACCTCCGTTGAAGGGGTTGGCGTTGGTTTATGCGGACCGGTGGCATCATTGGCCGATAGTGCGTCAGGCCCTGACGACGAGCTTTGATAGAGGGGAAACAGTGTCAGTTTTTCGCTCATCAATGCGGCATGCTCGTCAACCTTGTAGTCGTAATCGTGACAGGCGTTGCCCTCGCCGTGGCGGTTGGCAAAGAACGAACCTAGGCCGACCCGTGGCGCTCTGGCTCAAGAAACGTTAGGATACGATGACACTGACAAATCTGTGAGGAAGCGCGAGGTCCGGCCCCTATGGCCGTCGTTCCGGCCCATTTGCATGTCCTTGTAGAACTCCGACGGCGCACACATCTCACCCGTAGTCAGGGAACGACCGCACGGGCAAAATTACCTCGCCCTGAAGTGTCTGCTTTCAGGTGCGTCCGACGCTAGGCTCCTATGACTGAGATGGTGAAGGGATTCGGGTGCCGTCAGGCGTACGAAAGCCTCTCATGCAGGAACCCGCGGTCGGCATTTCTCTGAGCTATGGGGTTTTGTCGCTTCCAGCGGGCGGCCGATCGCAGCGACAATTGTCAGTCCCGGCGCTTCGAGGGTGGGGCTTGCAGGTGTCGTTCTCCGGATTTTCGGAGTGAATGAGAGCACGTTTGTCCCGCTGAATGCCCTTGCCATAGGGACTGGCACAAACCTCCCCGTTGGCCAGCTCTGCGGTGAGTAGACCATATGAATGGATCTGCCATGCCGGGTCATGACGCACTCTCCCGGTTCGTTGTTGCCTCGTCCGGCGGTCAGCATGCGTGTTGAGTCGATGCCATCGACCTTGAGATGGGCGACCTCGGAGACGCGCAAGCTCGCACCATAGGCCACGCCGAGCGCCGCCTTGTATTTGATGCCAGGTGCCGCCTCCAGTAAGCGGGCAGCTTCCTCAATACTGAGCACATCCGGTAGCTTGCGCGGATTGCGCGTTATCACCAGCGCTCGCGCCAGATCCCGCCGCTTCAGCGTCACCGTGAACAGAAAGCGTAGCGCCGAAACCGTGCTGTTGATCGTCGCGGGGCCTACGCCGTTCTCATGCTGATGCAACTGGAAACGTCGTATGTCCTCGACCGTCGCGGTGTCGGGGGCACGCCCAAGAAACGCAGCGAAGCGCCGGACGTGACGGATGTAGTCCTGTCGAGTGTGGGATCCCAACCCTCGCATCAACATGTCTTCCTGCATGCGCTGGCGAAGCGGAGTGGTCGGGACATCGTGTTGAAAGCTGGCCATTGAACGTTCTTCTCGTTGAAGGGAACGTCATGGTCAGGCAACACCAACAGCCTGCCTAGAAACTCAGATAATCATGCGAAACTCGCCGCGCACGCCCTCCCGCGTAGCGGGTTCGTGCATGAGGGCGCAAAGCTGCCGAGCCTTTTATGGCCGGCTCACCGCAAACTTGAGGTCCGAAAGCG
The DNA here is from genome assembly GCA_002307905.1 of Rhizobiaceae bacterium UBA1291. GTDB lineage: Bacteria > Pseudomonadota > Alphaproteobacteria > Rhizobiales > Rhizobiaceae > Allorhizobium. The sequence continues at coordinate 12,835 of DBUL01000118.1, read as the reverse complement.
GAAATTATTGCCGCTCTACCGCCATGTTGACTGATGCCCAAAGCCAGGGCACAAAGGTGGCATCCACGATCGCTCACGGAGAGAAAACATAGGGAAATCAGGGGCAATTTACCTAAGCCTTTGAAATCATGTGAGAATCCAGGTCTCCCAAGCGCGCCATTTTGGACCGGTTTTCCGCTGTAAATCAGCGATTGTCTCCCTCACAAAAAAATGACGTCTTCTCAAGAACTTGAGAGACATCGGCCACAATTTCTGAGGCGGCCCGCCGTGTTCAAACGGGTCTCGAAAAGTTGGCTGGGGACCCGCAGCAATGGCTGCTATGGGGCCGGAGAACGAACCCGCTGCGCGGGAGGGCATCTGCGGCTGAGGTAGAGGGCGCAGGCTGGCGATTGCGCCTGAATTGAACGTCGTCCGGCAAGGGCAGAGCATGACGAGCTTCTTCAACAAAGGAGCCTGACCATGCAGTACCCCCGTATCGACACACCCGTCAGCCCACTGCGCCAGCGGTTGATCGACGACATGAACATGCGGCGTTTCTCACGCGAAACGCAGCGCAACTATCTCCGCGACATCGGACGCCTGGCGACCTTCCTCGGGCGGTCACCAGACACGGCGACCGCCGACGATCTGCGCCGGTTCCAGATCGAACAGCAGCAGGATGGCGTTCCCGTTCCAACGATGAACAGCATCGTGTCGGCGTTACGCTTCCTCTTCACCCAGACCCTCGACCGCCCGGACCTGGCGCGCAGGCTCGTCCGGCTGGCGCATCCTCGGAACCTGCCTGTGGTGCTGAGCCGCGACGAGGTTGCCCGGTTACTCAATGCCACCACCTGCCTCAAGCACCAGGCAGCATTGTCGGTCGCCTATGGCGCCGGCCTACGTGTTGCGGAGGTCTCCATGCTGAAGGTCGCCGACGTCGACAGCGAGCGGATGCTGCTGCGCGTCGAACGTGGCAAAGGCGGGCGCTATCGCAATGCCATGCTTTCGGAGGACCTGCTCACCCTGCTGCGGCAGTGGTGGAAGGTGGGGCGGCAGCAGGGTGTGATGCACCGCGACGGCTGGCTGTTCCCCGGACAGCACGCCATGAAGCCGATCAGCACGCGGCAGCTCTATCGCATCGTCGTTGAGGCGGCCCAGGCCGCCGACATTACCAAGCGGGTCGGGCCGCATACGTTGCGCCACAGCTTCGCCACCCACCTACTGGAGGATGGGACGGACATCAGGATCATTCAGGTCCTGCTCGGGCACGCAAAACTCAACAACACCGCCCTCTACGCCAAGGTGGCGACCAAGACTGTCCGCACGGTGACGAGTCCGCTCGACAAGCTCGGCCTGTTCAAGCCGGAAGAAGCCTCCCCCGACGGTTGAGCCTTGCGTGCCTCGATCGAGGTCGCCGACATCTTCCGTGCTGCCGGAGCGGCGTACCGACGCGCACATGCAGGACATCTGAGCCGGCCGCAACTGAAGGTGATGTCTGCGGTCGAGAACTGCCGCACTGCAGCGCTGGGCGGTCACGTCGAGGCCTGCGAGGACTGCGGCCAGTGGCGGATCGCCTACAACTCATGCCGCAATCGGCACTGCCCAAAGTGCCAGGGCGCAGCGGCCCGGACATGGCTTGCCGAACGCGAGGCCGATATGCTTCCAGTCGGCTACTTCCACGTCGTGTTCACACTGCCGGCCGAGGTCGCCGACATAGCGTTCCAGAACAAAGCGCTCGTCTACGACCTGCTGTTCAAGGCGGCGTCGGAGACGATGCTGACCATCGCGGCCGATCGCAAGCATCTCGGCGCGCGCATCGGCATCACCGCCGTGCTCCACACATGGGGATCGGCGATGACGCACCATCCGCATGTCCACATGATCGTTCCGGGCGGCGGCATCACGCCAGACGGAAGCCGATGGATATCATCGCGCCCGGCCTTCCTGCTTCCCGTCCGCGTANNGCAAACTGTTTCGACGGCTGTTCCTCGCCCGGCTGGTCGCTCTGCACGACGCCGGGCGGCTCGGCTTCTTCGGTGCACTTGCTCATCTCGCGGAGCGGCAGGCATTCTTGCGGCATCTATCGCCGGTCCGAAAGAAGCGCTGGGTGGTCTATGCCAAGGCGCCGTTCGCAGGGCCGGAGGCAGTGCTCGCCTACCTGTCCCGCTACACCCACCGGGTCGCAATCTCGAACCGCCGCCTGATCACCTTCGACGAGACTGGCGTCACCTTCCGCTACAAGGACTACCGCCGCGACGGCTGCGACCGACAGCAGATCATGACGCTCGCGGTCGATGAGTTCATCCGCCGCTTCCTGCTCCATGTCTTGCCGCGCGGCTTCCATCGTATCCGGCATTACGGCCTGCTCGCCGGATCAGCCCGCAAGACCAGCCTCGCGCTCGCGCGCGAACTGCTGGACGTCGCCCCACCAGTCGATGACGGCACACCAGGCGAACCGGACGACTTCCGCCCACCATGCCCTTGCTGCGGCGGACGAATGATCGTCATCGAGATGTTCGAACGCTGGAGGCAGCCGCGAGGACCGCCGGATGCGACGGCGACGAATCGGGAGACAGCTTCATGACCCGGCATGGAATGGGCAAGACCTCAGCCGCAGGCATCACGCATCCGGCAGCCGACCCACATGCGTCCGTGGTGATCATCGCCGCCGACAGGGTTGCAGCGAGCCGGGTGCCGGGCCGGCAAAGCCGCGCGGATGCGCAACGAAGCGGCCTATCCGCTTCGATCGCTCCGCTCTCTGGCTGCAGTCGCGCCACCGCACACATCAGCCGTAGATCGAAATCTCCATAGCCTCCGCCTGTAGTCCGCGGGTTCCTTCCTCGGGGACTTTCGTACGACTGCTGGCGCCCGAAACTCTTCACGTATCCAGACGGTCAGGTTCGGGGAGGCCGCAATCGGTTTCTTGCCGTGACGGGACGGTGATGTCGGCGCCTGTCGGACCTTACAGGCGGCGTTGGCCAAAGATCGCAAAAGCTTCAGGCGCTGAAGATCGCTGACGTACCTTCTCCCGTATCACAGGTCAAATTCTGCTGACCTCACACCCGCCGGCGGCAACCCGAACTGAGCCTTGAACGCTCGACTGAAGGCGGCTTCAGATTCGTAGCCGACCCTTCTGGCGACATCGCTGACACGCGCATTGGGATGCCGCATGAACCCGTGTGCAAGAGTGAGCCGCCAGCGATTGTGGTAGGACAACGGTGCTTCCTTGACCAGGGCGGAGAACCTTTCGGCAAAACTAGACCTGGACATTCCCACCGCACGCGCGAGATCGACCACACTCCATCTACGAAACGGTTCGTCATGGATTGCCTTGAGCGCGCGGCTGATGCGAGGGTCCGCCAAGGCTCCCAACCATCCCGTATCGTTCACGTTCTTGGTCTGCGCCCAGGTTCGAATGACGCGGATGATGAGCACGTCGATCAAGCGGGAGATCATGACGGATGAGCCCGGCTTTACCGCCTGGGCCTCCATCATCATGAAATGGGCCAATCCCTCGAGCCATCCTCCGGTCTGGCCTCCCGATTTTTCAATGTGAATCACAGCCGGCAGCGCTGACACAACCCAGGGAACGGATGTGCTTTCGAAGTGAAAGACTCCGCCGATGGTCTTGGTGTGTTCGCCATTTCCGCCATGGCGCAGTCCCAGCCGCTCGGTCGTGAACTGCTCCTGCATCAGGTCGTCGGCATTCGCCGCGATCGCCTCCGCACCATCATCCAGAATATGCCCGACACCGCGCGGCAGCATGATCAGGTCACCGGCAACCGCCTCTACGGAGGCTTCGCCAGGCACCCGGACGGTCAGGCTGCCTTCCAGAACTACGAAGAAATAGGGCGCCCCCGGCTCAAAGCGCAGGGCCCAAGGTTGGTTCAACTCGGCAGAGAATACAAGCTCTCCCCGCAGTCTCACCAAATCAAGCATCTGCGACAAAAGGTCGACACGTGACGCAAGCATGTAGGAAATCCTGGACGATGGGGCATGCCTTGCGGCGTTCCGGTCATGGCTTTCCATATCACCAACTCATAAGTTCAAGAGGTCTTCAGAAACGAAATCAGAAGACAAACCAAAGCACTAGCCAGAGAGATTGGATTTCCCGAGTTCCATGGCACGCGTGCTGAAAGCATTGCAGTTTATCCGACCTTAAATCAACCGCGCTGACGCGCTGCCAATGGAGCCTTACAATGAAAACTCTTCTTATGTCCGCCCTGATGCTCTCCACGACTATCCTGGGCGCCGCCCCGGCCTTTGCCCAGACCGCTCCCACACAGGCCATCAAGAACATCGTGCTGGTGCATGGCGCCTTCGTCGACGAGACCAGTTGGAATGGCGTCGCTGCCATTCTCACCGCCAAGGGCTACAAGGTCACAGCCGTCAAGAACCCGCTGACCTCGCTTGCCGACGATGTCGCCGCCACCAATGCAGTCCTTGATGCGCAGGACGGCCCGGCGGTCCTGGTCGGTCATTCCTGGGGCGGCGTTGTCATCGGGGAAGCGGGCAACAATGCGAAAGTGGCTTCGCTGGTCTATGTCTCGGCCTTCGCGCCGGACAAGGGCGAGACGATTTCCGCGCTGGCAGCGAGTGGTCCCACCACACCTGGCGTCAAAGCGATCCGGGCAGACGCAAAAGGCTATCTCACCATCGACCCGGTTGTATTTCCGAGCGCCGTGGCAGGCGACCTGCCCAAGGAAATTGGCGAGCACCTGGCGGCACACCAGATGCCGATCAACCACACTGCCTTCGACGCTCCGGCCGAAGTTGCAGCCTGGCATGACAAGCCGAGCTGGTACGTCCTGAGCTCGCAGGACCTCGTCCTTGACCCCCACGCGCAGGCATTCTTCGCGGAACGGGCAAAGTCCAAGGTGACGACTGTCGATGGTAGCCACGCGTCGCTGGCCTCCCATGCCGCAGAAGTCGCTGCGGTGATCGAAGCCGCAGCCGGAGCTAAGTAATCACGTGCTCCCGCGACACCGCGGACCCTTCCGGTGACGTCGTCACCGGAATACATACCCCCGACTTTTTCGAAAAGTCGGGGGTACACGACGTTTCCGCCCACAAACTTGATATCGCCGGCAGCAACCCGGCATACACCGAGCTTGGGAACATCTGGACTTTCCGCAACCATGCAACTGAAGCCTCGGTCGCCGTATCGGCACGAGTTCGTTTCACGGGCCGCCGATGGCATCCGTGTGGCTGTTAAGGCCGACACGGGGTCGCGGGTGACATCTGACTGGATGTTCTGGCCGAAACTGCAAACTGCCGAAGCGGTACGCGTGCTGGAGGACTAGAAACGTCCAGACATCGACCATTGGGCTAACTTTCCGACGGGGCGTCTGACAAGCGCCAAGGCGCGGGCGTTTGCAAAATTTGTTGAGACTATTGTTCTAACATCACGTCCGCTCTTGGACCCGCGCGATGACGACCTTACGACCGATTTGAAGGCGCAAAGCGGTCATTCTGTTCCCGCTACGGGCCATCGCATTTGCCTCGTAAGAGCCCAAACGGCCGTGTTGGGAAGCGCAAAACATTCGCCCCTCGCTGCGGCCGAAGCGGAAATTATTGCCGTCTCGAAGTGGTTTGATTTCGGATCCGATGATCAACCGCAAGCCTGCGCCAGAATGCGCCTGCATCTCTTCTGAATGTTATGAATGATGCGTTCAAGAACTCTCGTCGGATCGCCAGCCATGGCAGCGATGTGCAGCGCGACGTCCTCACAGGCGCTGCTTGCAAGTCCCGCAAGTTCCTCCACCCGTCTGACTGTCGATGCGCCGCTCAATCCGACCTCTTCNNTCTTCGGCCAACGCCTGCCAATCGGAACGCCTCAAGTCAGGTGCAGCGAACCGTCCGGCAATGCCTTGAGGCAAACTCTGATCGACCTGACGGTACAATGCCGCACACATCAGGTCGTAGAGCGGCGCCATCTTCGCGGATCCTGCAGCACCGATCAGGATCGAATAGTTTTTGGCGTGTGAATCCGAGTTGCAGATCAGCACGTTGAAGATCACCGCATCAAGAAGCTTCAGGCGTTCTGCGGGCGAAAGAAGAGCGCTGACGGCATCGAACATCATCTTGAGCGTCACGCCGCCTCCTGTCGAGGAGCGCTCGTATTTCTGTGACGGGAAACGACCTGTGAGTTGGCAGAGATCCTCCTGATGCAGCCTTCGTGTCACGCCTTGCAGATCTGTGAAGCGGTCATAGCGCTTCACCAGCAGATAGCGTCGTTTTCCTGCAACGCCGATCGTGGCCTCGGCCGCTTCCAACCCGCATGCCCGCGCCAGCGCGAGACAGAAGGCTTCGTTTTCGACGCTTCCCGCAAGCCGCCTGGTATCCGGCTTGATGATGTGGGTGGATGGCGTTCCATCGACGGGGATCGAGATGACGCCCCCCTCATCGACAAAGACAGGTAGCTTTTCCTGCACACCTGCGAGCGACATCGAGACACCCCGTTCTCCCACCAGGAAGGGTTTGGACGGAAGTTCGTTGAGGACGCGTTCCAACGCCTCTTCATCCGGGAAGGACTGCAGGTTGACACCCGCCTTCCGCGGCTCCCCGATCGACAGCGCACCCGCAGTGTCCCGCCCGATGTGGACAAGCAAGCCCACGACGTCCTGGGGAGAGACCTTCAACCGCTGACCGATCTCCGCGAGATGTGTCTCCGGAAGCAGGTTGGCGAGCCATGGCAGCAGCCTGTCGGCGCTGATGGACCCTGAGCGCAGCGGCATCGTTAGCGAGACCGGGAAGGCCGAGCGGCGCTCTTCCCAGGATGGATCGTAGTTGAGCCGCCACTCGCCTTCGAAAGTCATCTGCGCGACGGGGAAGGTTTCGTAAAAGATGGTAGTCATCGATCACCGAAGGTCGGGAGGAAACCAAGATCATCGTCCGATCCGGTTGTGGTCACCGGGGCTGTTTTGAGATCGCCGATCTCAATGCCGACGGTTCGCGCCACGATCAACGCCTTCTCGAGTTGGCAAGTCGGCTTGCCAGATTCGAGTTCGACGATGAAGCGCTCGCCCGTGCCGGAGCGAGCGGCAAGCTCGGTCTGGGTCCAGCCAAGGCCTTTACGTTTTTCTCGAACGGCGGCGCCGAAATCGCGTGCGGACCTGAACATCGAACATCTCCAGTGATGGCTTACCGTACAGGAAGACTTCTCAAAGATCAATGCAAACCTTACCGATCGGGAAGCCGCAACATTAGGCACGCGAAAGCATCCTGATCGGGAAGTTTCGCTTCCCGCTACCAATAAACGGGGGGGAAACTACGAAGTCACTGAAACCAGCCCGTTAATGAATCGGTCATACTTTTGGGTCCGACGCACAACGTGAGGGCATCATGAATCTAGCTAAACTGCAGTATGGCGACCGCTTCGGCGATGACGTTAAGAAAATCACACGCTCGGCGCTCTCCGTTGCCTCGGTCTCGTCCGAAGCTGAGGTTGCCTCGGCCCGCTACGCGCGATGGTTTCGTGACGAAACCAGCGACTCCGAGCCTATGGCTACATCGGCCAAGAAGTTCCACCGGATCACGTCGGACATGGCCGTGGCCGAAGTCATCGCGGCGACAAAAGAAAACCTGTCCATTCTCGGTGGCGATGCAAGCGACCTGTTCACCGCGAAGCTACCTACCGGGCACCGGATGCGGAAAGCCATCCGCTCATCCATCCTGCCGAACGCGCCGCATCTGGGAGCCTGCAAGTTCGGGGAGGACGTGACTGGTCGCAGCCAAGATGCCTTCGCAGTAACGCAGTTATTTATCGCGGACTTCGATGGCGACATCGATACCACCGCCGGAGGCCCGAACCTCTACAAGCCCCGGAGCCAGGATTTCGACCAGATGTTCTTCGGCCTTCACCTAATATTGGGCCGCGATGGGAATCTCCTTGGCTTCAACCAAAAGCTTGGTAACAAAGGGGTGGCCTTCAAGACGAAGGNNCTGTCCATGGAAGTCCTCCAAGCGCGGGCAGCGGCAAATCGGACGGTACCCAAATAGCCTAGTTACTCTCCTTCTCCCTACGGCCAACCTGAGTGGCGACGAGCTTCGCCACCAGATGGACGAGGTTCTTCGCCTCAAATCGGTTTTTCAGCTTGTCGATCCGGTGCTCGATCGTCCTTGGCGACAGGTGCAGAACCTCGGCGATTTCTTTCGTGGTCTGCCCTTCGATAAGAAGCTGGATGATATTGTCGTCCGTGATGTCGGTCTTCGCCTCCCGTGTCGGTGAGACGAAGAAGCGCCCTTCGACAAGGCTGATGCACCAGGCGGGCTTTCCATTGCCTTTCTGCGGCAAGATAACGCGTTCGTAGCCTATCCGGACACCGAGAAGTCTGGTCCTGACAAGCTCGAGTGTCGGGCGTCCTACTTCTATGGCACGCGAATAGGTAGGAATAANNTCGACGAAGCTTCGATCCAGGTCTCGAAGGGCGGCGTCGGGAAACTGTTGCTTCATCTGATTCAGCAGATGGCTTTTGAAGCCGAAGTCCTTCACCCGCCGGAACCGCCAGTCATAAGGATCGTCGGCTGCAGTCGTAACGACGGAGAGCGCCATCTTAATGCTCAGCCTGTTTACGATCGCGGCACACAGACTTTTAGGATCGGTTGCACCATCGGACTGTAACCAGAAGTCGATGAGGTTCTGCGAAAGTGTGTTAAATGAACTCATGTCTTCCAGTGGGTTTGGGACGAATTCTGAATCATTTTGAACAGTATGTAGAGCGCATATTGGTTATGAAACGGCTGCAGCGACACGCAATTCATCACCTGCAATTGCTGCCTCCCAGCGCCGTCCGATCAGCCTATAGATCGCCGTTAAACCTCTGTTGAATATGACAAAAGTGGAGCCCAGTACGAGCAGGGATAGGGGGAAAATACCCTCCCAGATTCCCCTCCGTTTAAGAATTGGATGGAATTGTGGCGGTTGAGGACGATGGAAGACGTTCGCTTCCTAAGGGGCGCTCCATCGCCAGAACAAGAGCATCTATTAGTAATCGGAGTACCGACATGACAAACATTACCATACCAGCGGCCGATGCCGAAGGAAGCAAGACGCTGGGCTATGCCGCCGGCATCCTCATGCTGGTCTGCGCACCGGCCGGCGTGATCCTCAGCTACATTGACCGTGGCAAGGCCTCGCCCCTGCTGGCCTCGCACTACAGCTATCTGATCGGCACGTTCTGGAAGGGTCTGCTATTCCTTGCCATCAGCTTCGTGCTGACCTTCCTCGTCATTGGGATCTTCGCCTCCTTCGCCACGTCGATCTGGTATCTGATCCGCTGCATCAAGAGCCTTGTCTATCTGCATCGTGGCGAAGGCATCGCCAAACCGTCGACATGGCTGATCTGACACATGAACGGACAGAATAGGGGAAAGCGCGCGATGACCATGACATCGGCCGGACGAATTGCAGTGCTGTGCGGCGTGGCCGCCCTGCTCACCTCCTGCTCGGGAGAACCTTCGGCCAGCGACATCAGCAAGGCGCTGAATGGCGCGATCCAGGCGGAGCAGAATCAATTGAAGGGGCTGACGGCCGGCTTAACGGCGGAACTGCCTGGTGGCACCAACCCTCTCACCAAGATGATGTCGATCGAGGTCACGAATCTCGAGAAGATCGGCTGCAAGGAGAGCGGAGAGAAGGCCTACGTCTGCGACGTGCGCTACACCGTCAAAGGCGGCCTTTTCGGAGACGACGGTCGCTCCATGGCTGCGCCGGTCCGAATGGTCAACGCCAGCGACGGATGGGTCGCGTCAGCCCGCTGACGCTCCGCCACGTCCATTTCCATCCCAATCTCGAAAGATCTACCATGCGACATCTCATAGCGACGGCAGTCACCGCCAGCGCGCTGATGGGCACAGCCCCTGCCAGCGCCCAACAGGCACAGACGATCCATTATTCCGGCGGTTTCAACTGCGGCAAGGACGAATACGCCACCGACTGGAAGATCCGGTAGGATGAATCAGGCGAAGTCGCCATTGCCGTCTACTATCAGCAACGGGGCTCCAGCCAGGCGAGCTGGCTCGATCTGACAGAGCGCAAGGCAGACGACGGCATGCAACTCCACGATGCCAACGGCAATCCGCGGCTCGACGTGGCGGCCGACGGCGACACGATCCGCGCGATCTGGATGAAGGGTGCTCCACAATCTGACTGCTCCATCTTTGCCGTCAGCCGTTCCGAAAGCCCCCGCGACCGATTCGACCACTTGTTCACGTTGCTGGACACGCCTGCTCCCGGGGAGGACGTCGCCGCCGAGGTGGCGGACGCAACCCGCTTCCCGCCTATTGTCTACGCCCTGCCGGAACTGGACCAGAACAGCTATTCGGAGCGCTACCAGACCGCGATCACCGAATTCTGGACCCGGTATCGCCAGACGCTCTCCACGGAGTTAGCAGCGTTGCCGATTTCCAATGATGCGGAACGTAAGGTTCTGACGGAGCGCGTGCACGCGGCGCTGTCGAATACACTGCTCGCCTCAACCAACAGGGATGGCTTCTCCGAGATCCTGAAGACGCTGCAGGAGACGGCGGACCGGCTGGCGGATAACGGTATCAATCCGGCAGCCACCCTTGCAACCAGCGATGCGGGACTGATGTGCCAGCGCTTTGCGAGCCTCAACGTTGCTTCTGACTACTTCGAGTTCAATAAGCTCCAGCTCGCACTTGCCGTTCCCTTCGACTACTGGACGCGCGACATGGCCGAGAGATTCCTGGAGGATGCACCTGGCTGCAACGCCATCAACAAGGACTATCCACAGCGCTTGGCATCTCAATGGGCCGAGATCCAGAAGCGCCAGCAGCTCATTAAGAAGCTGCGCGCCGAGCAGGCGCGCCTGCGCGCCCTGCCGGCGACAGTCGCAACGCTTGTTGAGACCAGCAACCTCCAGCCCGATCCCGAGCAGGTCAGGCTGGGATATGGGCAGTCCGATCTGGCTGAGCGTTTCTTCGGGAAGCCGCTCGATGCACGCCGTGAGGAAATACTCTCGATCGTGATGACGGACCTCACCGACAGGGTCGCCTCCTATACGCTCGACAAGCCAGACACCCCTAAGCAGATCAGCGACCTCTGTGACGAACTCGTCTACCTGCGCAATATGGGGCAGGACAGCAAGGCAGCGGTGCGAGAGAAGTGCGATGCTGCCCGGTCAACAATCGACGAGAAGCAGACCGCAGCGGCCATGGAAAAAATCACTGCCGCGTNNTTGCGACACCCTGCCATCGACACTCAGTGGAAGAGCCGTGTCGGCCGTGTACGGCGCCTGCCAGGAAGAGACCGTGAAGTTAGCGAAGAAGGAAGATGAACTGCGCTGCAACAATGCACTGGCCGCAGCGGGGGCGTCAGCCGACTTCCTCGAGACCACCGTTGCCGTGGCCGATGCTGGCGGCATGTCGGAGACCTCGCTGAAGGATCTGGTCTGCAAGGGCGCGACCCGCGAGATCGGCGTCAGCTTCGCCACCAGCGGCATGCTGATGTGGAAGACCCAGGCGATGACCGTCCGCTTCCCTGCCGACGAGGAGCCGTGGCAGTTCGTCCTGAAGGAGGATGAGGAAAACGGTGCGGACTGGGTTCTGGCCGTGGAAGACGAGCACACGATCGAACGGCTTGGAAAACAGCGAATGCGCGTCGAGGTCGTCTCAGCCTGCTTCATGGGCACGTCGGCCTGCCGCCCCTGACGTCACGGCGTTAGCAGCATCGAGGGGCGGGTCACGCCCCCGCCCCTTCCCCGACATCCATTCCCGAGAGCACACGCATGAGCATTCCCAGATTATCCACCCTTAGCGTTTTGACGAGCCTCTGCCTCGCTCCACCCGCCCACACCGCCGAGTTCCGCTCGACCTATTCCGAAACACTTAATTGCCCGGTAACGGAAGAAGGTGACGATGCCTACATTCGTGAATGTATCGGCCCCGGCAATGTTCGGGCCGTGTTGCAATATGTGGAGGGCTTGTTCGGCGTGTTCTACCTACCAATGAGTGGCAAGACGCCGCTGCAGCGGGAGGACATGCTGGAAATCAGCCCCAATGCCCGACAGCCCTATGGCAAGATGCTGGAATGGCGCCAGCGGGCGGGCGATGCCGCGCCCTGCGTCGCCATCATCCGCGCCTATACGACCAAGGGTGAAGTGCTCGTCCTAAACGAGCTTTCAACTGGCAATCGGATCGCATTGGTCAAGACCAACCAGCAAGCCCGTACTCTTGCCGATCGCGCCTGCAGCAAGTCAACGACGCGCGCCACTGCCGCCGAAGCGGAGAGCGCTCCATCGATCCAGCCCCCAGCTCTGCCGACCGAGAACAGTAGTGTCGCAAGCGCCGCACGGATTGGCAAAGAACGCTTCCTGCGGGTCTACATACAAACCGGCATCTCCGGCGCTATCGAGGAAATCGAACAGTGTTACCGCGACTTCGACCGGCAGCCCTCGCCCGCAAAGCTCGCAGAATGCGGCGCGATCGACCTCACGGGCGCCGATGCCGACCGCTCCGTGATGGGCGGGATGCCGGACCTCCAACAGACCTATCTTGCCAATGATAGGCCCAGCGGGCGGATCGCCGCCGGGATGGACAAGCTCGGCCTCGACGAGGATGGTCGGCAGGCCTTCAACGATGAACTCGAAGCGACGATTGGCATCCGCGTCGCCGCTCCAAGCCAAGCAAAGAAAGAGAGCGGATCGGTGTTCGACTTTTCCCAGTGAAGAGAAGCCGCCGTCACGACCATCAACGTCAGCGCGAATATCGCAGTAGATGGACAAGACTGGTTGGGTTCGCGGCGAATTGGGTACGTTTGTAGCAGTCGGTTATGCCGGGCAATGCAGCATTGAGGAGAGGCTGGCTCAAACGCCCGATCGGGGCCAAGAGCGGA
>DBUL01000186.1:2522-5232 GCA_002307905.1 Rhizobiaceae bacterium UBA1291 | reverse complement strand
CCACCCATTTCCATCAACCTACCGTGAAAGGAGAGCGACATGCTCGACATGAAGCAATGGTACCAGTCGAAGACCGTGTGGGGCGCGCTGATTGCGATCGGGGCGCCGCTTTTGAGATATGTCGGGCTCGAATTGGGGCTTGCCGAACAGGCCGACCTCGCCGATGCTCTGGCGACCTTCGCCGGTGCCTTCGGGGGCGTCCTAGCGATCTACGGTCGGATCAAGGCAACCGGTCCGATCGACCTCCGCGACAGGCGCAATTGATGGTCGCATTCATTTGCCATTCAGAAGGCATGCGGTAGAAAGTCAGCAAGAGTTCAAGTTGTGCGGAAGAAAAAGCAATGGCATCCATCATGATCATCGCGGGCCTGGCGGTCGGAATGGCGGCGACGCCTGCCCAGGACAGCGTGGGCGCGGGTGCCATGAAGGCGCCGCTCGTACTTGTGCAGTCCNNGCCGCCTATCGCGCGGTCGAGGAAGTCGGCGGGCAGTTGCTCTCGGTGCGCCAATCCGGCAATGAATGTGTCATCACGGTCCTGATTCCGGGCAGCGGCAACGAACGCCCGCGCAAGGTGACCATGCGGGTTTCCAACTGATCTGCGCTGCGGCCAGCCGCGGCGTGCGTGCTAGAAGAGGGGCGGGGTAGATGCGCATTCTGGTCGTCGAGGACGATGTCAACCTGAACCGGCAGATCGTCGAAGCGCTTCAGGACGCGGGCTATGTCGTCGACAAGGCCTTCGACGGCGAAGAAGGCCACTTCCTCGGTGAAACCGAACCCTATGACGCCGTGATCCTCGACATCGGCCTGCCGGAAATGGACGGCATCACCGTGCTGGAGAAATGGCGGGCCGCCGGGCGCGTCATGCCCGTCCTGCTACTGACGGCGCGCGACCGCTGGAGCGACAAGGTTGCCGGCATCGACGCCGGCGCCGACGATTACGTCGCCAAACCCTTCCATCTTGAAGAAGTTCTCGCCCGCATCCGCGCGCTCATCCGCCGTGCCGCCGGGCACGCCTCGTCGGAGATCGTCTGCGGCCCGGTCCGACTCGACACCAAGAGCTCCAAGGCGACGGTCGACGGCACGGCCCTCAAACTCACCTCGCACGAGTACCGCCTCCTGTCCTACCTGATGCACCACATGGGCGAGGTGGTGTCGCGCACGGAACTGGTCGAGCATCTCTACGACCAGGACTTCGACCGCGACTCGAACACCATCGAAGTGTTCGTCGGCAGGCTGCGCAAGAAGATCGGCATCGACATGATCGAGACCGTCCGCGGGCTTGGCTATCGCATCCAAGCTCAGCAAGAGGCGAAATGATCCCCGTCTCCCGGTCGCTGACCGTCCGCGTGCTGCTCATGGCCACGCTGTGGTCAGCGGTTTCGCTGATCACCATCGCGTTGGTGATCTCGGCCTTCTACCGACAGGGCGTGGAACGCGGCTTCAACAATCTCCTGCGCGCACAGCTCTACAATGTCATCAATTCCGTCTCGATCGGCGACGGCGACGGCCTGTCGGGCAGTCCCGAACTCGGCGACCTGCGCTTTTCGCAGCCGGAAACCGGCTGGTACTGGCTGGTCGAGCCGCTCGGCGACTTTGCCGCTGCCCCGCTCGCCTCGACCTCGCTCGGCATGGCCGAACTCGCCGTGCCGAGCCTCGAGCAGGTGCCGTTCGACGAGCACTACGAGCGCTTCTATCCGATGGTCGATACGGTGGGGAACAGGATCCTGGTCGCTGAAACCGAGGTCGTACTCGACGGCGGCGACCGGGCCGCGCGTTTTCGCGTGTCCGGCAATCTCGAGGTTGTGGAGGAGGAGATCAGCTTCTTCTCCACCCGTCTCTATGCCGGACTCGCGCTTTTCGGCTTCGGCGGGCTCGTCGTCAACGGCCTTGCCATTCTTCTCGGTCTGAAGCCGCTCGACCGGGCGCGCCGTGCGCTGGAGAATATCCGCGGCGGCGAGGCGGAACGGATCGAGGGCGACTATCCGCGGGAGATCCAGCCGCTCGCCAACGAGATCAATGCGCTGATCGAGAGCAATCGCCGCATCGTCGAGCGCGCGCGCATGCAGGTGGGAAATCTCGCCCATTCGCTGAAGACACCGATCGCCGTGCTGCTCAACGAGGCGCGCGGCCTCGACAAGGCGCAGGGCGACGTGGTTCGCAGCCAGGCGGAGGCGATGCAGGCGCAGGTGGCGACCTATCTCAACCGGGCGCGCATCGCGGCACAGCGCGATTCGGTGCTGGCGCGCTGCGAGGCCGAGCCCGTGATGGAGCGGCTGGTGCGCGTCATGCGGCGGCTCAATCCGCAGGTCGAATTCCGCCTCGATGTGACGCCGGGCCTTGCCTTCGCCATGGAGCAGCAGGACGTCGAGGAAACGGTCGGCAATCTTCTGGAAAACGCCGCCCGATTTGCCAAGGCGCAGGTTGTCGTCTCGGCCGTGGTCGCGGCGTATGAGCCGGAAACGGCGCCCGAGGGCGCGCGGCGCGGCTGGATCGAGGTGACCGTCGAGGATGACGGTCCGGGCCTGGCCCCCGAGGAGATCGGTGAGGCGCTGAAGCGCGGCAAGCGGCTTGACGAAAGCAAGCCAGGCACCGGGCTCGGCCTGTCGATCGTCAAGGAAATCTCCAGCGAATACCAGGGGACTTTCAGTCTGTCGCGCGCTTCGATCGGCGGCCTGAAGGCAAGGCTTGTGCTGCCAGCTGTGACGAGGGA
>DBUL01000186.1:0-2472 GCA_002307905.1 Rhizobiaceae bacterium UBA1291 | reverse complement strand
AGCGAATTGCAGCGGGCGCTGGAGGCCGAATACAGGGCACTTGAGGCGGCACCGGGCTTCCAGCCGGTCGCCTGGACCGGGCAGAATGTCAGCGGCCAGGTGGTCGCGGCTGCGCCCTATCAGGTCGGTCAGCAGAATTGCCGCCAGTATCTCCACACGTTGAGCGTCAAGGGGCGCCAGATCGAGGCGCGTGGCGCGGCTTGCCGCAATCCCAACGGCACCTGGACGCCCTTGACGTAAGTCAAGGCCGGGTTGTCGCGACTACTCTAGTGATCGGCTTGCGGCCAAACGCCTCAACTTCGCGTCATCCGCCGTTTGCTTGTGGCGTCTTGCCTCGGCTTGAAGTAATTGAGCACCATGTTGTTCTGGATCTTATCTGCCTTGTTGACGGTCGCCGTCGCCGTCACTCTCCTTTGGCCCCTTCTGAAGGGTGCGCCGCCTGCGGCGCTTGATGATGCCGGCGAAGCCGCCGTCTATCGCGACCAGCTCAAGGAACTCGAGCGTGACAAGGCCGAAGGCCTTATCTCCGCCGAGGATGCCGGCTATGCCCGCGCCGAGATCGGTCGACGTCTGCTGGCGGTTTCGGGCGAAAGTCCAAAGGCGAGCGATAGCGGCCGCACGAAGGGCCTGAACAAGCTCGCGCAGGCCTTCGTCATTCTCTGTGTTCCCGCGGTGGGGCTCGGCTTCTACCTCAAGACCGGAAGTCCGGACATGCCGGCCGCACCTCTGGCCGCGCGACTGGAAAATCCTGGCAACAACATCGAGCTGCTGGTCGCCAAGGTCGAGCGACATCTGGCGCAGAATCCGGCCGATGGCTCGGGCTGGGATGTTCTGGCACCGATCTACTTCAAGATGCAGCGTCTCGGCGATGCCGAACTCGCCTACCGCAATGCCATCCGCTTGCAGGGCACGAGCCCGGGGCGCATGAACGGCCTCGGCGAGGTGCTGCTGGCTGGCAATGACGGGATTGTTACCGACGACGCGCGCTCCGCCTTCGAGGAGGCACTGCGGCTCGATCCCAAGGATTCGCGTGCGCAATTCTACCTGGCGCTGGCGCTCGAGCAGGCCGGCAAGAAGACCGAGGCGTTGGCCGCTTTCCAGGCTCTCGCCAAGGCCTCGCCGGCCGATGCGCCCTGGCTGCCGCTGGTGCAGGAACACATTGCCGCCAATTCCGGCGGCGCGCCCGTTGCCGGCTTGCCGGCGCAGGCGCCGTCCAATCCTCCCGGAGGGCCGAGCGAAAGCGACGTCGAGGCGGCTGCCGGCATGTCTGCGACCGACCGCAATGCAATGATCCGCGGCATGGTCGAGGGACTGGACGCCAAGCTCAAGGAAGACCCGAATAATTTCGAAGGCTGGATGCGCCTCATTCGTTCCTATGCAATGCTGGGCGAAAAGGACAAGGCGATCACCGCGCTGAAGGCCGGCCTTGCCGCCTTCCCGTCGGAACAGGATGAGGGTAAGCAGTTGATCGCCATGGGCCGAGAGCTCGGCCTGCCGGTTGAGGAGGCATTGAAATGACCCGCAAACAGAAACGACTGGCCGTGATCGGCGGCGGCATGAGTTTCATCATTGCCGCCGTTCTCCTGGTAATGTTCGCCTTTGGCCAGTCGGTCGCCTATTTCTACATGCCTTCCGATTTTGACAAGATGGTCGTCGGTCCGGAAACGCGCATCCGTCTCGGCGGGCTGGTTGAAGAAGGTTCGGTGGTGCGCAGCGAGGGCTCGACCGTCCGGTTCTCCGTGACCGATGGCACCGCGACCGTACCCGTGACCTATGTCGGCATCCTGCCGGACCTGTTTCGCGAGGGCCAGGGCGTGGTGACCGAGGGCAAGTTTGCGGCCGGCAGCAAGGTCTTCTCAGCCGACAGCGTGCTCGCCAAGCATGACGAGAATTACATGCCGAAGGAAGTCGCCGACCGTCTGAAGGCCGACGGCGTTTGGCAGGAAGAGGAAAAGACCCAATGATCATCGAGCTCGGCCATTACGCTCTGGTGCTGGCGCTGGCCGCATCGATCATCGTCGCCATCCTGCCGGTGATCGGCGCCAAGCGCGGCGACACGGCGATGATGGGGGTCGCCGTGACCGGCACGATGGCACAGTTCCTGCTCATTGCCTTTTCCTTTGCTGTCTTGACCTGGGCCTATGTGGTCTCTGATTTCTCGGTGCAGAACGTCTTCGAAAATTCCCACTCGATGAAGCCGATGATCTACAAGATCTCCGGCGTCTGGGGGAACCACGAAGGCTCGATGATGCTCTGGCTGCTGACGCTAACGCTGTTGTCCGCACTGGGCGCCTTCTTCGGTGCAAACCTTCCGGACCGGCTGAAGGCCAATGTGCTCGCAGTCCAGTCCTGGATCTCCGCGGCTTTCCTGGTGTTCATCCTTCTGACCTCCAATCCATTCAACCGCCTGTCGCCGATCCCGGCCGAAGGCCGCGATCTCAATCCGGTGCTGCAGGATATCGGTCTGGCGAT
>DBUL01000176.1:21401-30290 GCA_002307905.1 Rhizobiaceae bacterium UBA1291 | reverse complement strand
TCGGCCAGCTTGGCCAGTTCCACGCCATGGCGCGCGAGAAGCGCCTTGTTGGCCGTCACAACGTGCAGCCCGCGGGCCAGCGCGGCGCGAACCGACATGTCGGCTGCACCCTCGGCTCCGCCGACGAGTTCGACGAAGACGTCGATGTCGCCCTTCTCGGCCATCTCGACCGGATTGTCGAACCACGAGATGCCGCTCAAATCGACACCGCGATCCTTATTGCGGTCGCGCGCCGAAACGGACGTGATCTGGATGGCACGACCGCAGGAAACGGCCAGTTCATTGCTGCGCTGTTGAAGGATGCGGACCAGCGAGGCACCCACGGTGCCGAGCCCCGCAATGCCAATTTTAAGGGCATCAGCCATAAATCAATCCTGACGTTTGAAAATCGAAGGCAGGCGGCCGCGAACGGGCCGCCCGGAAGAACTAACGGTGCACGTTGAGCGGGATCACATTGTGCATGGTATCGTCGGCGCTCGACATGAACTTTTTGATGTTGCGGGCAGCCTGACGGATGCGGTGCTCGTTCTCGACGAGAGCGAGGCGCACGTATTCGTCACCCATTTCACCGAAGCCTATGCCCGGAGCAACCGCGACGTCGGCCTTTTCAACCAGAAGCTTGGAAAACTCCAGCGAGCCGAGCGAGCGGAATTTCTCCGGGATCTTCGCCCAGGCAAACATGGTCGCCGCCGGCGCCGGCACCTCGAAGCCGGCCTTGCCGAAGCTTTCGACCATGACATCGCGGCGACGTTTGTAGATCGAGCGGACTTCCGCAATATCGGTACCGTCCCCGTTGAGCGCATGGGTTGCAGCGACCTGGATCGGGGTGAAGGCACCGTAGTCGAGGTAGGACTTGACGCGAGCCAGTGCCGCGATCAGCCGCTCGTTACCGACGGCAAACCCCATGCGCCAGCCGGGCATGGAAAATGTCTTCGACATCGAGGTGAACTCGACCGCGACATCCATGGCGCCCGGCACTTCGAGCACGGACGGCGGCGGGTTGCCATCGAAATAGATTTCCGAATAGGCAAGGTCGGACAACACGATCAGTTCGTGCTTCTTGGCGAAGGCGATCACGTCCTTGTAGAAATCGAGGCTGGCCACCCGCGCCGTGGGGTTGGACGGATAATTGATGATNNTCAGCGCGATCGGCTTGGGGATCGAATGGCGCACCGCCCGCTCGAGCGGCGGGAAGAAAGTCTCATCTGGCTCGACCGGGATCGAGCGGATAACACCGCCGGTCATCAGGAAGCCGAAAGCATGGATCGGATAGGTCGGGTTCGGGCAGAGCACCACGTCGCCGGGCGCGGTAATCGCCTGGGCCATGTTGGCAAAGCCTTCCTTCGAGCCGAGCGTCGCCACGACCTGGGTGTCGGGGTTGAGCTTGACGTTGAAGCGGCGGGCATAATAGGCCGCCTGGGCGCGACGCAGGCCCGGGATCCCCTTTGAGGAAGAATAGCGGTGGGTGCGCGGGTCCTGGACCGCTTCGCAGAGCTTGTCTACGATCCCCTGCGGCGTCGGCAGGTCAGGATTTCCCATGCCAAGGTCGATGATGTCGGCGCCCGCGGCTCGCGCGCTCGCCTTCAAACGGTTGACCTGTTCGAAAACGTATGGCGGCAGACGCCGGACCTTGTGAAATTCTTCCATCTTCAACCCCTGGAACCGCACGGACTGAACCGCTGCAGGCGGGTTCGTTTTGCCTGGTGAAAGCCCGTCCCGCAACGAACCGCATAACCGGGACGGGCAAAGTGTAATACATGCGGCATGGTCGCCGCAAATCTTGGCGCAATTGCGCCCAGGCCGGCCAATGCCAAAGCGGAATTCGCCTGCCCCGTAGGTGCTGCTTTGCGTAAAAAGTCGGACAAAGGCAAGCGCTATTTGGCGATCTGCGCCTGCGCGTCCGGGCCATGCTCTGCGGCAATTTTGCGCAACAGCACAAGCCGCCGCTGATACTCTGCCTCGGAAATGGTTCCAGCCTTGCGCGCGGACCCGAGCGCGGAGAGTTTGGCCTGCAGATCAGCCGCTTCCTCGTTGCCCATCTGCACATTGGCGGCCGTCAGGGAACCAGAGAAATCCGGATAGCCGTCGGCGGAGCGCGACGGCGGGGCGGCGGGTGCATCCGGATCGACAACAGTCACTTCAATGCTGGCCGCGCGCGCGGGCGAAACGGCAGCCCGTTCCGCCGGCGTCGTGCAGCCTGACAGGCCAACCAGCACGGAAAGCACAATCAGCCCCCCGACCCTCGGTGTTGCCCTCATTGCCCAAGTATCAACGATCATTATCGAATCCAGACGCCGGGAAATCGCCCGGCACGCTCAAGCCATCGTTTCGTCACATGGCCTATGTCAGACTATGCTTTCGTAACTATGGAACTTGTAGTCGTTTTCAGGCAGGATGCGCAATTGCAAAAGACGCCGAGAAAATGATCCTGGGGAGGACGGTTTGACCAGCACACGCGAAGAGGCAGGACAGGATGCAGCAAAGGCGCCAGGCTTCGATCCGAAGCTGATCGAGCCTTACGTCGTCAAGGACCCGCAAGCCCTGACGCTCAACGTGGCAAAAGCGTTGGAAAACCTCGGAAAGGCGGCATCGACCTGGCTCGGCCCCCGCGAACGCGGCGAAATCGTCGATCCTGTTTCGGAGCCCATGACCGAACTGGTCAAGACCATGTCGAAGGTGACCGAATACTGGATGTCCGACCCGAAGCGGACGCTGGAGGCGCAGACGCAATTGCTCGCCGGCCTGTTCGGCATGTGGACGACTTCTCTTGCACGTTTCTCCGGCGACGGCTCCGCTCAACCGGCAGAGCCGATCAAGGACAAGCGCTTCGCCGACGAGGACTGGCAACGCAACCCCTTCTNNCCTATGTCATACTGGCCGACTGGGCCGAGAAAATGGTCACCGAGGCCGAGGGCCTCGACGAGCACACCCGCCACAAGGCGGAATTCTACATGCGCCAGATTATCGCGGCGCTGTCGCCCACCAATTTTGTCATGACCAATCCGCAGCTTTACCGGGAGACGGTGGCCAGTCACGGCGCAAACCTGGTCAAGGGAATGCACATGCTCGCCGAGGACATCGCAGCCGGTGGTGGTGAGATCCGTATCCGACAGACCGACACCAGCAAGTTCAAGGTCGGCGAGAACATGGCGGTGACGCCGGGCAAGGTGATCGCCCAGAGTGAGATGTGCGAGGTCATCCAGTACGAACCGGCGACCGACACCGTTCTAAAGCGGCCGCTGCTGATCTGCCCGCCGTGGATCAACAAGTTCTACATCCTCGACCTCAACCCGCAGAAATCCTTCATCAAATGGTGCGTCGAACAGGGACACACCGTGTTCGTGATCTCCTGGGTCAATCCGGACGAGCGGCATGCGAAAAAGGATTGGGAGGCCTATATCCGCGAGGGAGTCGATTTCGCCCTCGACACCGTCGAGAAGGCGACCGGCGAAACGCAAGTCAACGCCATAGGCTATTGCGTCGGCGGCACGTTGCTAGCGGCAGCGCTCGCGCTGCATGCCCAGGAAGGCAACAGGCGGATCGCCAGCGCCACGCTGTTCACCACCCAGGTCGACTTCACCTATGCGGGCGATCTCAAGGTTTTCGTCGATGAGGGGCAGATCGGCAGCATGGAGGACCGGATGAAGGCCTCGGGCTATCTCGACGGCTCGAAGATGGCGGCCGCCTTCAACATGCTGCGCGCCTCGGAGCTGATCTGGCCCTATTTCGTCAATAACTACCTGAAGGGCCAGGATCCGATGCCCTTCGACCTGCTCTATTGGAACTCCGATTCCACCCGTATGGCGGCAGCCAACCACTCCTTCTACCTGCGCAATTGCTACCTCAGCAACACGCTGAGCCAGGGCAAAATGGAACTCGCCGGAAAGACCCTGTCGCTCAAGGACATCAAGATCCCGATCTACAACCTCGCCACCCGCGAGGACCATATCGCGCCGGCAAAGTCGGTCTTCGTCGGCTCCAGCCTGTTCGGCGGGCCCGTGGAATACGTACTGTCAGGCTCCGGCCACATCGCCGGCGTCGTCAATCCACCGGACAAGCAGAAATATCAGTACTGGACCAATGGCGCGGTCAAGGGCACCTATGAAGACTGGGTGGCCGGGGCCGAGGAGACGCCCGGCTCCTGGTGGCCGCACTGGCAGCGCTGGATCGAGGCGATGGATGACAAACGCGTCCCCGCCCGCATTCCTGGCGGTGGCGCGCTCAACGCCATAGCGGATGCGCCGGGCTCTTATGTACTGGCAAGGGTTTAGNNACCGCTTCTGCCCCTTTGCGGCCCGGCGCCCGACGCGCTAGACCGGCTGGCATGATCTTCGATCCGCCCCTCGTCCCAGCCCGGCTCGTCCGCCGCTACAAGCGCTTCCTGTTCGATGCCGTGCTGGAGGACGGCCGCGAGATCACTGGGTTCTGCCCGAACACCGGGTCGATGCAGGGGCTGACGGCGCCGGGCTCGCGCATCTGGCTCTCCGAGCACGACAGCCCGAACCGCAAATATGCCCATGCCTTCGAGCTGATCGAGGCGGACGGAACGACTGTGGGCGTCCATGCCGCGATTGCCAACCGACTGGCGGAAGAGGCTATCCGCGGCGGCCTGGTATCGGACCTCGCCAGCTATCCGATTCTTGCCCGTGAACAGCGCTACGGCACCAGGTCGCGGATCGACTTCCTGCTATCGGCGCCGGATCGTCCGTCCGCCTATGTCGAGGTCAAGAACGTACACTACATCCGCCAGGCGGGCCTCGCCGAATTTCCCGACACGGTAACCGCTCGCGGCGCCCGGCACCTGGAGGAACTGATCGAGATCGTCCGCGGCGGGCAAAGGGCCGTCATGCTCTATCTCGTCCAGCGCGAGGATTGCCAATCCTTGACCATCTGCGCCGATCTCGATCCAGTCTACGCGTGCAGCTTTGCCCGCGCGATCGCAGCCGGGGTCGAGGCTCATGCGGTGAAATGCCGGGTCACGCCTTCGGAAATCGTGCCGCTTTGCCCGATCGCCATGGACGAACCCGGCCTTGCTGCATTATGTACGACGAACACAGCATTTCCCACGACCGAAAGCGGATGAATGGTAACCTATATCGAAGCGGCGACCGCCCCGCTCAAGAACACCGGCGCGATCAGGCTCTATGGGCCTGAGGATTTTGCGGGCATGCGCAAGGCCTGCCAGCTGACGGCACGCTGCCTCGACGAACTCGTGCCGATGGTCAAGCCCGGCGTCACGACCGACGCGATCGACCGGTTCGTCTTCGAATTTGGATTGGACAACGGCGCGCTGCCGGCGACGCTGAACTATCGCGGCTATACTAAGTCGGTCTGCACCTCGATCAACCACGTCGTCTGCCACGGCATTCCCAACGACAAGCTGTTGCGCGAAGGTGACATCGTCAATATCGACGTGACCTATGTGCTCGACGGCTGGCATGGCGATTCGAGCCGCATGTATCCGGTGGGCGAGATCAAGCGCGCCGCCGAACGGCTGCTCGAAGTCACCTATGAATGCCTGATGCGCGGCATCGCCGCCGTGCGTCCCGGCGCCCGCACCGGCGCCATTGGCGAGGCGATCCAGACCTATGCCGAAGCCGAGCGCTGCTCCGTGGTGCGCGATTTCTGCGGCCACGGCGTGGGCCGCCTGTTCCACGACAGCCCGAACATCCTGCATTACGGCCGCGCCAACGAGGGGCCGGAACTGAAGGAAGGCATGATCTTCACCATCGAGCCGATGATCAATCTCGGGCGGCCGCATGTGAAGGTGCTGGCCGACGGCTGGACGGCGGTGACCCGTGACCGGTCGCTGACGGCGCAATACGAGCACGCCGTCGGCGTCACCGCCACCGGCTGCGAGATCTTCACCCTGTCGCCGGCCGGATTCGACCGGCCGGGCCTTCCGCCGCTCAAGGGCTGACCATGGCAAAGCCCCCTCCTCCCGGCCCCCGCGACACCGAAGACGAACCCGCCTTCGACCTGCCGGAGCCGGACGGAGGGGAGAATGGCGAAGCAGGCGACGAACGCGGCTTCTTCGCCGAACAGGCGGCGAAATCCGGTGGATTGAAGAGACGCCCCGCCGTTACAGAGGCAGCCGAGGCCTCGGACGCGCACTACCACGGCCATCGCGACCGCCTCAGGACGCGCTTCCGCGAAAACGGCGATGCCGCGCTGGCCGACTACGAGATCCTCGAACTCCTGCTCTTCCGCCTGATCCCGCGGCGTGACACCAAGCCGATCGCCAAGGCGCTGATCGCCCGCTTCGGTACGCTGGCCGGCGTTTTCGGCGCCCAGCCAGCGCTGCTGCAGGAGGTCAAGGGCGTAGGCGAAAGCGTCGCGCTCGAACTCAAGCTGATCGCCAGCGTTGCCCAGCGCATGCTGAAAAGCGAGATCCGCGGCCGCCAGGTGCTGTCCTCCTGGTCCTCGGTCATCGACTATTGCCACACGGCGATGGCGTACGAATCAACTGAGCAGTTCCGCATCCTCTTCCTCGACAAGCGCAATGCGCTGATTGCCGACGAGGTGCAGGGCCGCGGCACGGTCGACCATACGCCGGTCTATCCGCGCGAGGTGGTCAAGCGGGCGTTGGAACTCTCGGCGACCGCCATCATCCTCGTCCACAACCATCCGTCCGGCGACCCCACCCCGTCGCGTGCCGACATCGACATGACGAAAATGATCGTCGACACGGCCAAACCGCTCGGCATCACCGTGCACGATCACATCATCATCGGCCGCGACGGCCATGCCAGCCTGAAGGGGTTGAGGATGATCTGAGGGTGGATTCGGGCGGCCGGAATTCTTGAGCAAGTGCAGCAGCACGGCGCCTGACGAATGCGGCGTCGCCCAATTCCGCGGCTACGTAAGGCGCAATGTCATGTCCCACCGATCCAACCCGGAAGCGAAACCATCAGGTGTGACTTTCGAGACGATGAAGCCAAAGTCCTCGTAGAAACCACGGGTATGCTGGCTTGTAGCCAGC
Source organism: Rhizobiaceae bacterium UBA1291 (assembly GCA_002307905.1). GTDB lineage: Bacteria > Pseudomonadota > Alphaproteobacteria > Rhizobiales > Rhizobiaceae > Allorhizobium. Next base: position 23,308 of record DBUL01000176.1, on the reverse strand, counting down.
CTCAGCACAGCGATGTTCGGGATCGTGCGCGCGAGCGCAAGTCTGGCCCGAGTCAGACGGGTTCCCAGTCCCTGACCGTGAAGCGCCCTCTCGACCATTCCCCATGCCAAAACGGCTTGCCGCGTCTCTGTCATGGCAATTAGCCCTCCACAAGCGATCACAGAACCTTGGCGTGTCAGTACCAAATAGGGTCTATCCTCAGCATTGATGCCGCCCAAGAATTCGCAAAAGTCTGCACGCTCCTCCGGAGCAAAGAAGGTTGGCACGTTGCTATCGAATATCGCCAGACAAGCAGAACGATCGTTGAATATGTAGGGTCGGCATACAATATCTTTCATCCTGTATGCATAGCAGATCGCCCTCAGTTGCCTAGCGCAGCATCTGTCTCGCTCAAGGGTCGTCTTTGCAGTTCCCCCGCCCATCCAATGCAAAAAGGCCGCCCACCGGGCGGCCTTTCCACATGTCCGTTCAACAATCCGAAGCTTACTCGGCGTCGCCTTCGGCAGCCTTCTTCTTCGGAGCAGCCTTCTTCTTCGGCGCTGCGGCTTCTTCGCCTTCGGCGGCGTCGTCAGCCTTGGCGGCGGCCTTCTTCTTCGGGGCTGCCTTCTTGGCCGGCTTGTCGCCTTCTTCGGCTTCGTCGTCGGCCAGCAGTTCTTCCTTGGAGACCTTCTTGTCGGTCACGTCGATTTCACCCAGCAGCTTGTCGATGACCTTTTCTTCGAAGATCGGAGCGCGCAGCGAAGCGGAGGCGCCGGGCGTGTTGCGGAAGAAGTCGAGGATCTGCTTTTCCTGGCCCGGGAACTGCTGCAGCTGGGCATAGAGCGCGCGCTGCATTTCGTCCTCGGTGACTTCGACGCCGGCCTTCTCACCGATTTCCGAAAGAACGAGGCCGAGGCGAACGCGGCGCTCGGCGAGCGTGCGGTATTCGGTGCGGGCTTCCTCTTCGGTCGTGTCTTCGTCGGCGAAGGTCTTGCCGGACTGGGCGAGATCGGTGTTGATCTGGCGCCAGATGTTCTCGAACTCGGCGTCGACGAGCTTGGAGGGCGTGTCGAACTTGTAGAGTTCGTCCAACTGGTCGAGGATCTGACGCTTGACCTTCTGGCGGGTGACGTTGCCGTACTGGCTCTCGATCTGGCCGCGGACGATTTCCTTCAGCTTGTCGAGCGATTCGATGCCGAGCTTGGAGGCGAGTTCGTCGTTCAGTTCGATCGCGGCCGGTGCCGCCACTTCCTTGACGGTGATGTCGAAGGTGGCTTCCTTGCCGGCGAGGTTGGCGGCCGGATAATCGGCCGGGAAGGTCACGGTGATGACCTTTTCATCGCCAGCCTTCAGGCCGACGAGCTGGTCCTCGAAGCCCGGGATGAAGCGGTTCGAACCGATGACCAGTTCGGCATCTTCGTCCTTGCCGCCATCGAAGGCAACGCCGTCGACCTTGCCGAGATAGTCCATGGTGACGCGGTCACCTTCGGCGGCCTTGCCCTTCTTGGCTTCGAACGTGCGGGCGTTCTCGGCGATCTTCTCGATCTGCTCGACGACTTCCGCATCCGAGACGTCAACCACTTCGCGGGTGACCTTGATGCCGTCGACCGGCTTCAGTTCGATCGGCGGGATGATCTCGTAGGACAGCGTGAATTCGAGGTCGGCCTGGGCCGTGAGGATCTTGTCGGCTTCGGCCTCGTCCTCGGTCATGGCGATTTCCGGCTGGGTCGCCGACTTTTCGCCGCGCTCCGAGAGAATCGCCGACGGCTTGTCGCGGATGATCTCGTTGACCAGTTCGGCCATGATCGATTTGCCGTACATCTTCTTCAAGTGACCGACCGGAACCTTGCCGGGACGGAAGCCGTTGATGCGGACCTTGTCCTTGGTCTCGGCCAGGCGCTCGTTCATGCGAGCTTCCATGTCCTTGG